>URFU01000030.1 GCA_900547125.1 uncultured Collinsella sp. | reverse complement strand
TCATGAGTTGCGGTGAAATAGAGTCTGATAAGCCGCTCAATAGGCCAAAACTGTGCGTATCCCACCGCAACTTCAAGACGTTGGCGCTTTTGAACCTGTCCCCTTGCACCAAAAAGGGCCCCGAGCAAAACATGCCCGGAGCCCTCTGGTCGCCTCGACTTAGAGCGCGACGCGTATGTTACTTGCGCTTGCCGCCGCCGTCGCCGGGACGACGGGAGCTGCCGCCGCGCTTGCCGCCACGATTGTTACCATAGCTGCCACGGTTATCGCGACCGCCGGCACGACCGCCACGGGAGCCGGCCTGGTTGCCGCCACGCCCACCGCGATAGCCGCCACGGCGCTCCTCGCGGGTGTCGTCGTAGTTGCGCCAGTCATCGCGACGATCGCGGCTGGCACGCGGGTCGCGACGATCGCGCGACCCACCCGAGCGACCAGCGCTGCCGCGGCCACCGTTGCCGCGGGCGCCTTCACGACGCTCAGCGCCGCGGCCGCCCTCGCGGCCTCCGCGCTCGTCAAAGCGCTTGCCGCCGCGGGTACCACGCTCGTCACGCGAACCACGACCCTCGCCGCCACGACGCTCGTCACGGCCACCGCGCTCGTCATTGCGACCGGAACGACGACGATCGCCCGAGCCACGCTTGCCGCCACGCGAGCCACGACCCTCGTCCTCGCGCTCAACACGGCGACGACCACCGCGGTCCTCGTCCTCGCGGCGACGGCGATGCGCCTCGCCCTGGAACTGCTTGGCACGGCGCTCGGCACGGTTGCCGCGCGGGGCCTGCTCGACGACAGCAGCACCGCCGCGCTCCTCGGCAGCCACCTCGCGGGCCACGCTCTCCACAGCCTCGTCCACGCGAGCCTGAACGCCCTCGCGCACGCGGGTCTTGCCGCCTCGCTTGGGACGGCTCGGACGCTCGCCGTCGCCACGACGCTCGTCGCGGCCGCGGTTGGAACGACCGGCCACATCGCCGTAGTCATCGCCGTTGCGCTTGCCGTCGCGACGTGCCTGCTCAAGCTTCTTCTTGCTCTTGGACTTGCCGCGTTTGGTCTTCTTCTTCACCTTAAAGGCCGCAGGGTCGCGCTCGGGGTCAACCGCGGGCGGGTTGGGTCCCACATGCAGGTCGCCGGCCTCGTAGATGTCGGCCGTCTTGTCCATGAGCTTCTCGATCTCGTAGAACTCATCGACATCCTGCTCAGTCACAAACGTGATGGCCCAGCCCAGCTCGCCGGCACGGCCCGTGCGGCCAATACGGTGGATGTAGTCGGTCGGCTCGGCCGGCACGTCAAAGTTCACGACGTAGCGCACGTCGCTGATGTCGATGCCGCGGGCGAGCACGTCGGTCGCCACCAGCACGTCGACGGTGCCGTCGCGGAAGGCCGAAAGCGCGCGCTCGCGCTGGGCCTGGCTGCGGTTGCCGTGAATCGCGGCGGCCTTGATGCCCTTACGTTCCAGACGACGGCAGCAGCTGTCGGCGCGGTGCTTGGTGCGCATAAAGACGATAGTGCGCTCCGGGCCCTCCTTCTTGAGGAACTCGGGCAGCAGGTTGTTCTTGGCCTCGATAGACACCGGGAACACAAACTGGTCGACGGTGTCGGCGGTCGACGTGGCGGGCGCGATCTCCACGCGGGCCGGGTCGCTCACCAGGTCGGTGATCTCGCCCACGGCCTCCTCGTCGAGCGTGGCCGAGAACAGCAGCGTCTGGCGCTCGGCCGGCGTCTCGCGCACAATGCGGCGGACGGCGGGCAAAAAGCCCATGTCGAGCATGCGGTCGGCCTCGTCCAGCACCAGCACCTTGACCTCGTTCAGGTGGCAGGCACCCTGCTCGATCAGGTCGACCAGACGGCCCGGCGTGGCGACCAGGATGTCACAGCCGTACTTGAGGGCCGCGGTCTGCGGCTTGTAGCTCACGCCGCCCACGACGGTCACGGCGACATGGCCGGTGACGTCGGCAATCTTGCTCGCGACCTCGTCGATCTGCTGGGCAAGCTCGCGCGTGGGGGTGATGACGAGCATCAAGGGACCGCGACCGTTGCCCTCGGGCTTCTTGGCGCCGCGACGGCGGTTGCGGCCTCCGCGCTCGCGCACGGGCTTGGGAGGAGCGATGTGCTCCAGGTTGTTCATGGTCGGCAGCAGGAAGGCAGCCGTCTTGCCGGTGCCGGTCTGAGCGGCGGCAAGCAGGTCGCGGCCCTCGAGCACCACGGGAATCGAGCCAGCCTGGACAGGCGTGGGCGCCGTGTAGCCCAGATTCTCGATAGCACGAAGCATCTCGTCCGAAAGACCCAGCTCGTCAAAGGCGGGCAGGCTCTCGGTGGCGGACTCGACGGCCTCGGCGGCGCTGGCCTCGTCGGCAGCATCGAAGGCAGCCTGGGTCATGGCCTCGCGGGTCTCGTCCAGAATCTCGGCGTCCGTGACGTCGGATACAGAATTACGCATATGTTGTTGTTCCTTATCTGCACGCGTTATGGGCACGGCATGCGGCCGCGCGAGCGTGCTTGGTAGTGCGCTAATACATACAAAAACAGGTGCGCACAGAGAGGACGTTGCTCAGCACGCTGGCGATCGCGTTGGCAGCCATATCACGCGCCGTCCAGACGCAGCGGCCCTAAGCGATGGAGCAGATTCGCCGCCGGTTAGTATACCCGTACTCCGTATGCCCCAACGTAAACCACAGATGACAGGGCGGTCGGGGCCGAGCAGAGACCCCCGCCGAGCAACGTCTCAATCTGTAACAGTTAGAGGTCATTTTCCCTGCTAGATGTTACAGATTGAGATGTCTGGCAGGGACTGCCAACGATTGAGCGGCCACCCTCATCTGCAATGGAACGTCATACATTTTTCTCCTCACTAGACACCCCCAGGGGGTATGGGTGTATAGTATCGGCAGGTTAACATTTCCAACACCACGCCACAGAAAGGAGAAGCCATGGCTCAAGATAAGTTCGACGTAGGCGGCATGACGTGCGCCGCCTGCCAGGCGCATGTGGACCGCGCCGTGAGCAAGCTCGACGGCGTCCAAAGCGTCGCGGTCAACCTGCTCGCCGGTTCCATGATGGTCGACTACGACCCCGCGCAGGTCTCCCCCGACGATATCTGCACCGCCGTCGATCGCGCGGGCTATTCGGCCTCGCCCGTCAGCACGGGCGCCGGTGCCGCCGGCTCAAACGGCAGCGCGCAAGCCAGGTCCGGCGCCGCCCACATGGAGTCGCCGACCAAAAAGTTGGAGGCCGCCGCCTCCGCCATGCGCACCCGCCTCATCATCTCAATCATCTTTCTCATTCCGCTGTTCTACATAGGCATGGGACACATGCTCGGCTGGCCGCTGCCCAGCATCTTCACGGACCACATCCACAGCATGACGCTCGCCCTCACCGAGCTTGTCCTGCTCATCCCCATCGTCTACGTCAACGATGCGTACTTTATCAACGGCTTCAAATCACTCGTACACGGCGCGCCCACCATGGACGCCCTTATTGCCGTGGGCGCCACCGCCTCCATCGCCTGGTCGCTCTATGCCATGTTTATCATGGCCGACCAGCTGGCCACGGGTCAGGTACACGAGGCCATGATGACGAGCATGGACAACCTCTATTTTGAGAGCGCGGGCACGATCCTGTCGCTCGTCACCGTGGGCAAATACCTCGAGACGCGCAGCAAGTCCAAGACCGGCGGCGCTATCGAGGCGCTCATCGACCTGGCGCCCAAGACCGCGGCCGTCGTGGCAGAGGACGGCAGCGAGACCACCGTCGACGTCGACAGCATCCTTCCCGGCCAGGTCCTGCGCGTGCGCCCCGGCGAGTCCATCCCCGTCGATGGCGTGGTGCTCGAGGGCAGCTCGGCCGTGGACGAGAGTGCGCTCACCGGCGAGTCCATCCCCGTGGTAAAGACCGCCGGTGCCACCGTCAACGCCGCCACGGTCAACCGCACCGGATCGTTTACCTTCCGTGCCACGCGTGTGGGCGCCGAGACATCGCTCGCTAAGATTATCCAGCTCGTCGAGGACGCCAACGCCACCAAGGCGCCCATCGCCCGCATGGCCGACAAGGTCGCCGGCATGTTCGTGCCCGTGGTGTTCGTGATCTCGGCCGTGACCTTTGCGGTGTGGATGGCACTGACCGGCAGCATAAACGAGGCGCTCACCTCCGCCGTGGCCGTGCTGGTGATCAGTTGTCCGTGCGCGCTCGGCCTGGCCACGCCCGTCGCCATTATGGTGGGCACCGGCAAGGGCGCCGAGATGGGCATTCTGTTCAAGAGCGCCGAGGCGCTGGAGAACCTGCGCAGCGTGGGCACCGTGGTGCTCGATAAGACGGGCACGGTCACCCGCGGCAAGCCTGCCGTGACCGATATCGTGGTAGCCACGCGCACTGACGGCTCGCCCGCCATGAGCGAAAAGGCGCTGCTCAAGCTGGCCGCCGCGTTGGAGCGCTCAAGCGAGCACCCACTGGCCGAGGCGATTATGGCCGAGTGCGAGGCGCGCGGAATTGTCGCGCGCATGGTCGAGGACTTTGCCGCCGTGCCCGGTCGTGGCGTTACGGCGCGCGAGGGGCAAAACGTCATTGCAGCCGGCAACGTGCGCCTGATGGACGAGCTGGGCGCGAAGGTGCCCGCGGGCCTTGCCGAACAGTTCGCCGCCGAAGGCAAGACGCCGCTGTTCTTTGCCAAGAACGGCGAGCTTGTCGGTACCATCGCCGTGGCCGACGAGGTCAAAGAGACGAGCGCCGAGGCCATCGCCGCGCTCCGCAAGCTCGGCGTCGACGTGCGCATGCTCACTGGCGACAACCGCGTGACGGCCGAGGCCATCGCCCGCCGCGTGGGGCTGAGCAGCGAACAGGTCATCGCCGACGTCCTCCCCGCCGACAAGGAGCGCCACGTGCGCGAGCTGCAGGATGCAGGCAGCAAGGTCGCCATGGTGGGCGACGGCATCAACGACTCCCCCGCCCTGGCGCGCGCCGACGTGGGCCTTGCGATCGGCACCGGCGCCGACATCGCCAAGGAAGGGGCGGATGTGGTGCTCATGCGCAGCGACCTCATGGACGTCGCCCGCGCCATCGAGCTTTCGCGCGCCACGATTCGCAACATCAAGCAGGACCTGTTCTGGGCGCTGTTCTACAACGGCATCGGCATTCCGCTCGCCGCGGGCGTGTTCTTCCCCCTCACCGGTTGGCAACTCTCGCCGATGTTTGGCGCCGCGGCCATGAGCCTGTCGAGCGTGTGCGTCGTGTCCAATGCACTGCGCCTGAAATCCTTTAAGCCTAAAGTGGCAAAATAGGCTCACCACTAAGTCCATTTAGAACGGGTTTTCCAGGTGCCCGAGATTGGCCTGAAAGAGGAGCGACGCGTACTTTGGTACGCGAGCGACGGTTTGAAGGTCAAGGTCGGGTGCCTGGGAAAGCCGACACAACAGAGGGGAATACCCATGCGGTACACAATTAAAACGTCTGGCCGCATGTGCGGCCACTGCGACGCTACTGTCGAGACGGCACTGCTCAACGTTGCCGGCGTGACCGACGCCGACGCCGATCACGAGACCCAGACCGTCCAGGTAGAGTGCGCCGACACCGTGACCGCCGAGCAGCTCGCCGCCGCCGTCGAGGCCGCGGGCGAGAAGTTCCACGCCCTGTCCGTGACCGCAGCCTAGCTGCCACCGCACCAGCAGGCACCGCCGTCGGCCGACATAGCCGCCCAGCAACCACCGCTCACCCAGCCCTTCAGAAGTTGCGGTGAAATAGTTCCTGTTTTAGCGCTCCAAGCCCTCAATCAAGAACTATTTCACCGCAACTGAGGGCGAGGTATTTGAAGGATCGACCAGAAACGAGGACCCGCCATGATGGCAGACCATAAATCGGTGACCCGCATGCTCAAAACGGCACGCGGCCAGATCGACGGCATCCTGCGGATGGTCGATGAGGACCGCTATTGCGTCGATATCTCCACGCAGCTCATGGCCACACAGGCGCTTCTCGCGCGCATTAACGCCGACGTGCTCAAAGCGCATATCGAGGGCTGCGTGACCTCGGCAATCGAATCGGGCGACGAAGACCTCAAAGCCGCCAAGCTCGCCGAGATCGAACGCGTCGTCGACAAGCTCTCCAAGTAATTGGGGCATTGGGGACAGACTTCTTTGCACCGTCTTGGTGTTTTGGGGACAGGTATGTTTGCACCACATTGGTGCAGATTAACCTGTCCCCCTTGCTCTAAATCGGGTATAAAGGCGTGCAGCATATCGAACGAAAGGCAATTTGCATGAATGACTTTATGAAGGGTCGCAATGGCGCCGATGAACTCACCATCGTAATGGGTTTTGCCGGCATCATCATCGCGATGATCGGATCGATAGCCCGCATCCAGTGGCTCAGCTGGATCGCCATCGCCGTCATCGTACTCGGCGTGCTGCGTGGCCTGTCCAAAAACATCGATGCACGTCGCAAGGAGAACGAGGCCTTTGTCGCCGCGACCGCCAATGTTCCCGGCTTGGGCAAGTTCGTCGCCAGCTTGGGCGGCGGGGCCGCAGCGGCCAGCACCTCACGCGCGGCCGGCACCAGCAAGGAAGACTTTGAGCGCGCCAAGCGAACGGCCAAGAAGATGTGGAAGGGTCGCAAGACCACGGCATACCTCAAGTGCCCCACCTGCGGCCAGATGCTCTCCGTCCCCAAGGGCAAGGGCAAGATCCGCGTCACCTGCCCCAAGTGCCACGCCAAGATGGAAACGCGCTCCTAGCCGCCATACCGTGGGACAAAATGAAAGCCGAGGCCTCGCACTGGGACCTCGGCTTTTTTGCATGGGGCGACATCATTCGATAAAGCTGTCGCCCCGTCGCGCCAGCGCCTATGCCACGCCGTCGCGGGCAAGCTCCTCGGCCAGCGCCTCAGCAGGCATGGCCATAATCGCGTCGAGCTCGGCGTCCACCTCGGGGATACGCTTCACCTTGAGCTTGCGCACCAGATCACCGCGGCACATCACGTGCATTGGCTCACGCAGAGCGCACAGGTCATCGAGCGGGTTCTCGCGCGTCACCAGGATATCGGCGGCCTTACCGCACTCGATTGTGCCGGTCTCGCCGCCCAGGCCCAGCAGCTCGGCATTGACCTGCGTGGCCGTATGCAGCGCAAACGCATTGCTCACGCCCACATACTTGGCAAAATAGGCCACCTCACGCCACATGTCATACTGCGTCACGAACGGGCAGCTCGAATCCGTGCCTAGGCCCACCCTAACACCAGCTTCCAGTGCGGCACGGGCGCTCTCGATGATGCCCGAGCACACGATGTCGCCGTTCTTCTTTTGCGTATCGGTCGAATGGGTCTTTTCCGGGTCGAGCAATACAAACGGCAGCGCCGGGCTGATAGTGCAGGTCACGCTCGGCGCACGTCCCTCGAGCTGCGTACCCGCGGCGCCACGGTACAGCTCCAGAATCTCGGGCGTCAACGGAGCGCCGTGCTCAATCGTGTCAACGCCGGCCTCAAGCGCGGCCTTCACGCCCTCGGTACTCTCGACATGAGCCATAACCGGAAGGCCCATATCGTGCGCCGCCTTGCACGCCGCTGCGGCAACCTCCACGGGCATACGCAGCACGCCCGGCTCGCCCACCTCGGTCGCGTCGAACACGCCGCCCGTTACGAATAGCTTAATGACGTCGGCACCGCGCGCATACAGGTCGCGCACCTGTTCGGCTGCCTCGGCGGGACTGTTGGCCACCTGGGCGAACAAGCCTGCACCATGGCCGCCCGGCACCGTGATGCCCGTTCCCGGCGCCACCAGGCGAGGACCCTGATACTTGCCGGCATCGATAGCATCGCGCACGGCAAGATCGGCAAACAGCGGGTCGCCCGCGCCGCGCACCGTGGTCACGCCGCTTGCCAGCTGCTGCTGGGCACTGCCCTTGAGGATGCGGCGGACGATGGCACGGCCCACGGGATTATCGAGTTTCTTCATCAGCGCTCCCGCATCGCCGGCCGAGACAGGCTTGCCCGAACCGCACAGGTGCACGTGCATATTGATGAGACCGGGCATGAGATACGCACCACCCAGGTCGATAACCTCGGCACCTGCAGGCGCCTGCGCCACGGCACTCGGCCCCATCCACGTGATGAGACCACGCTCAACGGCCACGGCCATATCGGGCTGCGGCTCCATATGTTCCGAACCATCCAGGACGGTCGCATTGATAAACAACGTGGAACGATCGGCAGACGCCATATCGAGCTCCTCCCCCACGATTAACTTGAACATTTGTCCATTATCACCCAGCCCAACAGGGTTACTGCGGACATATCGGTTAACGGAGGGAAGAGAAGGGCGTGAGGATGAGCAGACCAGAGCAGCGATGCTTCGGTCGTTCCAGCAAAACGTCTTGATCTATAACAGTAAGCTCGGTTTTGAGCCGCCAGATGTTACAGATCGAGATTTTCAGTCGTGCGTCCAATCTTTGTCTCAATCTGTAACAGTTGGGTCGATTTTTGGCCGTTAGATGTTACAGATCGAGACATTCTCCGGCCCCATCGTCAAACGTCTTAATCTGTAACAAGTAGACAGGTTTTCGGCCTCTAGATGTTACAGATTGAGATTTTTCGTCAGCCGCCAACCTTCCGTCTTGATCTGTAACGGTTACGAGGCCAAACGGTCCTCTGTTGTTACAGATTGAGACGGTCCGCTTCAGCGCCCATACCACTGGTGTCTCCATTCCTCAGCCAAATCGACCCGCTGCGGAATACCTGCTAGCCTCATCTTTTCAACCAGCTTTCCCGGGTTCTTGAGCTCATCAAACGTGAACCGAAGCACCTTGTGCCCGAGCATTGTCAGATGAGATTCCCGCTGACGCTCTGCCACGAACGGGTCGACCGACTCCCGACCCTCGCCGTTCTGCAAGGTATACTTCCCCTTTCCGTCGAGCTCGCCGATGACACACGTCCCGTCCTCGAGCCTCCAGAAATAATCGACCCGAAACACCTGGCTCGAATCGAGCGGATCGCGAAACTCCACCTGCAACTCTGGCACCGGAAAACCGTATGCAATAAAGAATGCTCGGAACCGAGACTCGCCACCGTTTTCGGACAGCCCGTCCGCATGTGACGCAATCACCTGAGCTCTGCGATACCCTCGCCTGCCCTCGCAATCGGCCTGAAGCCGATTGCAGAGGTCGTCGCGCGATACGCCCTTCACCCGCAATGCAGAATCGGCGATCGCCAGACCATACGAAAACGGGGCACGTAGCAGGCAATCCTCTACCGTGCGCCAAAACGGCGTCACCCGCACGCCGTCGACGCGCTCAAGCGCACCCGCCGCCTGCGGACGCAGCAGCCTATATCCCGTACTCAACGCCACCGAACAACCCGTCTTGACCAAGTAACGCGGCCCGAGCAGATCATTCGGCACCTCCAGACCCCATATCAGCGCGGCGTCATATCCCCAAAACGCCCAATCGGGGTGAAACTCGGCAAGCCCCTTGATGGTCCATCTCACTCGCTCCGGCGGCGTCAATGCATCCCATTCATGCTGAAAACAAAATAGGTGCGATTCGGGCTCCGCAATATCGTCTGTGCCCACATGGCGCCGCAGCCACATGAGCTCGGCATTGTCGTGTGTCACAAACAGCACGCCTTGTTCAGCCGCCTCCGTGAGCCTGGCAAGCATCCTATTCCGCGCCAAGGTGTTACGCGCTGCATGCTTGTGTTTAAAAACGGTATTAGACACTTTCATCACCACCACATCGGAGAAATGGGCCATCGCCGCTGTTGCCGCCGACAAACGTCTCGACCTGTAACAGGAAGACAGTCTTTGAGCCTCTAGTTGTTACAGATCGAGATTTTCAGTCGTGCGTCCAACCTTTGTCTCAATCTGTAACAGTTAGACCGATTTTTGGCCCCTTCCTGTTACAGATCGAGATCTTTCGGCAGGCGCCAACCTTCCGTCTTGATCTGTAACAGTTAGAAGGCCAAACGGCCCCTTGTTGTTATAGATCGAGACATTCAGACGGCACCGTTCCCGCTTATCTCAATCTGTAACGTTTACGGCCCCAAACGGCCCCTAGACGTTACAGCTCGAGACAAATAGACAGGCGGCGGCGCTGCGGCTGCCCGTCCCCTACTCCCATTCCTGTTCGTAGATGTTGAGCGACTTCACATACCGCCCCTGGGCACCCATGATGTCGCGGACCAGCCTCAAAAAGAAGCTGATACACGAGGTGTCGAAACCATCCTCTAGGTCCTCGGGATGCACCGCGCCGGGCCCGTCGACCGCCGTATCGCTCAGGCGCGCAATGTCATAGAGGTAGAGCTGCCCCGCCGTCAGCCAGGCATCGTCGACGCACGCGAGTCGCACCGCAATCGCGCCATCGTTCCAGTGCTCCTTTTGCACGATATGTGGGTCGTAGACGTCAAAGCGACGGTCGGTGCGCGTGTCCTTCAGCACGACCATGCCAGTCGCGGGATCCTTGTCCAAAATGCCAAAGAGCGAGAAATACTGCGTGTCGCGCACCTGTTCGAGCCGCCTGAGCGAAGCAGGCGAAAGCGACGCCGGCGGCTCGTCAACATACAGCTCAAGCAACGTCTTGCCATGGTAATAGGGACGCTCGAACAGCAGCCAATCGGTAAATGCCATGTTATAGGCCATGATTTCGTTTTGCGAGGGCTCCTCGCAATAGCCGAGCCACGGATCGACGATCACTTCGAACTGTGTGCGCGCCGACTCCAAAAACTGAATCTTGCGCAGCATCCAATATTGGGCCATGTCGGCAATATCGTCACCGACGGCCTCGGTCAGACGTCCCCGGTCCAAAACATGATCAGCCATGACATCCTCCTCAAACTGATGAACCTCAATTTGAGCTTACGAGGAGGGCCGGTGGTCGCCGCCAGCGCGGGCGAAATGGGCATCGGGCTGCAAACCAGATGCTGACCGAATACTTGACGGAGCGCTTGACCGATACGTTATACCGAAGCAAAACCCCAGTTAAACATAGACAAATAAACAGAGATTTTGCGCTGCCCAGCCGCAGCCATCACGAAAACAGCAAGGCGCCGCGAGCCCGCACGTCAGCAAATGCGCAGTCAGACATCAAGAGTGTCCCCGACGACTAGACAAAAACGCGCGTCCCCAATGACTAGTCGTTGGGGACGCGCCTGAATGACTACCTTACAGCCCCAAGGTCTCGGCAACCTCGGCCGCGCAGGCCAGGGAGTCTGCCATGGCGCTCACCACGAGCGAGCTGCCGTTACGGGCATCACCGGCCACATACACCGGCGCGGCATCCACAGCAACACCATCTACGCGAGCCGCAAGGTGCGAGCCCTCGGAAGCCATCACGGGCAGCGGGCGGCCCGCCGTAGCAACAGGCACGCCGACGGCATCGAACACGCTGTGCTCCGGACCCGTAAAGCCGCAGGCGATCAGCACCAGCTGTGCCGACACCTCGTGCTCGGAGCCCGCAATGCGTTCGGGCTTGCCGGCCGACCAATCCAGGTCGACCACGCGCAGACCCGCGGCGGCGCCCTTCTTGTCCAGCAGCACCTCGAGCGTATCCACGCCCCAGGCACGCATCTCGCCGCCCATGGCAGCGATGGCCTCCTGCTGGCCGTAATCGGTCTTCTTCACGTTGGGCCACTGCGGCCAGGGGTTGCTCACTGCACGCTTATCGGGCGCGGCCGGCAAGAACTCAAACTGACGCACGCTGCGCGCGCCCTGGCGCACCGCGGTACCCACGCAGTCGTTGCCGGTATCGCCGCCGCCAATGACCACAACGTCCAGGCCGCGCGCGTTCCCCGCGGGCTCACCACCATCGAGCACCGAGCCGGTCGAGGCCGTCAGGTAGTCCGCGGCATACACCACGCCCGGAGCATCCACATTCGTAGCCGAAAGACCGCGGGGCGCGCGAGCACCGGCAGCCACCACAACGGCGTCAAAGCCATTGAGCTTGGCCGCTACCGCAGGGTCCGTCACGTCGGCGCTCAGCTCAAAGACGATACCCAGCTCGCGCATAAGTGCCACACGGCGCTCGACCACGGACTTCTCGAGCTTCATGTTGGGAATGCCGTACATGAGCAGTCCGCCCGGGCGGTCGTCACGCTCAAACACCGTCACGCGGGCACCGCGACGCGCAAGCTCCCATGCAGCCACCAGGCCAGCCGGGCCGGAACCAACCACGGCGACCGCGGGCGCATCCTCCCCTGCCGGCTCAAAGCGACGCGGGCCGCCGTTTGCCCACTCATGGTCGCTGATCGCACGCTCGTTGTCATGAATCGTCGTGGGTTGACCGTCGACCGAACCCAGGTTGCACGCAGCCTCGCACAGCGCCGGGCACACGCGGCTCGTGAACTCGGGCATAGGCGAGGTGAGTGACAGACGCTCGGCAGCCTCATCCCAGCGGCCGCGGTACACCAGCTCATTCCACTCGGGAATCAGGTTGTGCAGCGGGCAGCCGCTCGGGCGCGCCTTGCCAAAGCTTGCGCCCATCTGGCAAAACGCCACGCCGCACATCATGCAGCGGCTCGCCTGGGCGCGACGCGCGTCGTCGTCGAGCTCCACGTGCAGCGGATCGAAATCGCGGCTGCGCTCCTCCACGGGGCGAAGCTCGTGGGTCACGCGATCGATATCAAGAAAAGCACCGGGCTTACCCATGGCACTTACGCCTCCTTCTTGGTCGAAGCAACAGAGCTGGCTGCCACGGACGCAGCGCCCGCGGCAGCGCCCGCAACATCAAAGCGAGCGACATCCGCGGCGCTCGCGCGACCGGTCACGATGTCAAACGCCAGCTCCTCGGCCTGCGCATGCGTCTTGCCCACGGCCTCGGCAGCAGCGACAATCGCCAGCACGCGCTCGTACTCGGTTGGAATGACCTTCACAAAGTGCTTGCTCATCGTCTCAAAGCTGTAGAGCAGCTTAATGCCGCGCGGGCTCTGCGTCGCGTCCACGTGCTCTTGGATGAGTGCGCGAATCTGCGCCAGCTCGCCGGCCGTCGGGGCCTTGAGCTCAACGCTCTCGTGGTTCACGCGGGCATCAAGCGTGCCGTACTGGTCAAAGACATAGACCACGCCACCCGACATGCCGGCGGCGAAGTTCTGCCCGACCTCGCCCAGGATGAGCGCCAGGCCGCCCGTCATGTACTCGCAGCCATGGTTGCCGCAGCCCTCGACCACCACGGTGGCACCGGAGTTGCGCACGCCAAAGCGCTGGCCGGCCAGACCGTTAATGAAGCCGCGGCCGCTCGTGGCGCCGAAGAACGCAACGTTGCCCACGATGATGTTCTCGTCGAACTTGTAGGTTGCGTGCGGGTTGGGGCGCACCGATACCTCGCCACCCGAAAGGCCCTTGCCAAAGTAGTCGTTGGCGTCGCCGCACACGTTGAGCGTAATGCCGCGCGGCAGGAAGGCACCAAAGCTCTGACCGGCCGAACCATCGCAATCGATGGTGATGGAGCCGGCGGGCAGACCCTCGGGATGCGCCTTGGTCACCGCGTTGCCCAGGATGGTGCCCACGCAGCGGTTGACGTTGGCGATATCGGCGCGGAAGCGAATCGGACGCAGGTGCGTACGGGCATCGGCCGTATAGGGCACAAACAACGTGGAGTCGAGCGTCTTGTCTAGCTCGCTGTCCGCGGCCATCTGCGGCAGGAAGTGGCGACCGTCGGCACCCGGGATATGGGCACCGAACTCGCAGGTCGCGCTCGCCAGCACGGGCGACAGATCGAGCAGGTTGGCCTTGCGGTTGCCCGGGACCTCGATCTGGCGCAAGCACTCGGGATGGCCGACCATCTCGTCGACGGTGCGGAAGCCCAGGCTCGCCATGACCTCGCGCAGCTGCTCGGCAACAAAGAGCATAAAGTGCTCAACGTGCTCGGGTTTGCCGCGGAAGCCGCGACGCAGGCGGCAGTTTTGCGTGGCGATGCCGGCCGGGCAGGTATCCTGCTGGCAGTCGCGCTGCATGAGGCAACCCATGGAGATGAGCGGCATGGTCGCAAAGCCAAACTCCTCGGCGCCCAACAGGCAGGCGACGGCAACATCGGTGCCGTCCATGAGCTTGCCGTCGGCCTCGAGCACCACGCGTGAGCGCAGGCCGTTTTGCAGCAGTGTCTGCTGGGCCTCGGCAAGGCCAAGCTCCAGCGGCAGGCCGGCGTGCCAAATGGAATCACGTGCAGCGGCACCCGAGCCGCCATTGTGGCCGCTGATCAAGATCTTGTCGGCAGCACCCTTGGCCACACCGGTGGCGATGGTGCCGACGCCGGCCTCGCTGACCAGCTTGACCGACACGCGCGCACCGGGGTTGGCGTTCTTAAGGTCGAAGATCAGCTCTGCCAGGTCCTCGATGGAGTAGATGTCGTGGTGCGGCGGAGGCGAGATCAGGCCGATGCCGGGCGTGGACTGACGGACCTCGGCGATCCAGGGGTAGACCTTCTTGCCGGGCAGGTGGCCGCCCTCGCCGGGCTTGGCGCCCTGGGCCATCTTGATCTGAATCTCGAAGGCACTGCAAAGGTAGCGGCTCGTCACGCCAAAGCGCGCACTTGCCACCTGCTTGATCGCGGAGTTCTTGGAGTCACCGTTAGCCAGCGGGGACTCGCGACGCGGGTCCTCGCCGCCCTCGCCGGAGTTGGAACGGCCGTGCAGGCGGTTCATGGCGATGGCCATGCACTCGTGTGCCTCTTTGCTAATAGAGCCGTACGACATGGCGCCGGTGTTAAAGCGGCGGACGATGTTGAGCGCGGGCTCCACCTCGTCGAGTGCCACCGGAGTGCGGTCGCTGGCATCAAAGTCGAGCAGGTCGCGCAGGCGCACGGCACGGCCGGTGCGGTGCAGGCGGGCGCTGTACTCCTTAAAGGTGTCGTAGCTGTCCTCACGGCAGGCGGGCTGCAGCAAGTAGACGGTCTGCGGATCGATCAGGTGATCCTCGCCGCCGAGCGGGCGCCACTTGGTCAGGCCCAGTGTGGGCAGCTGATCGGGAGCCGGGCTCTTAAGAATGGCGAGCGCGGCGTCGTAGCGCTCGTTTTGCTCGCGCTCAACGTCCTCGACACCCATACCGTCCACACGGCTCACCGTGCCGGCGAAGTACGCGTTGACGAACTCCGGCGTAAAGCCCACGGCCTCGAAGATCTGCGCCGAATGGTAGCTCTGCACCGTGGAGATGCCCATCTTGGACATGATGGAGACGATGCCGGCGGTCGCAGCCTTGTTGTAGTTGGCGATGCCCTGCTCGGCCGTCACGTCCAGGTCGCCGCGCGCCGCCAGATCGCGGATGCACGCGTGTGCGTTGTACGGATAGATGCCGCTCGCGGAGTAGCCCACCAGCGCCGCAAAGTCGTGCGGGGACACGGCGTCGCCGCACTCCACCACGATATCGGCAAGGGTACGCACGCCGGCGCGGATCAGGTGGTTGTGCACGCAGCCCACGGCGAGCAGCGACGGCACGGGCACCTCGCCCGCAGCGGCACGATCGCTCAACACCACGATGTTCACGCCGTCGCGGACCGCAGCCTCAACGTCCTCTGCAAGCTGCTTGAGCGCAGCCTGCAGCGCACCCTCGCCGGCATCGCGGCGGTACACGGCACGGAAACGGCGAGTCTTAAAGCCCACGCGGTCGATGGCGCAGATGCGGTCAAACTCCTCCTCGTTGAGCAACGGGCGCTCCAAGCGCACCAGCTGGCAGGCCGTGCGGGAATCCTCGAGCAGGTTGCCGTGGTTGCCCAGGTAGAGCGTGGTCGAGGTGACCATGTGCTCGCGCAGGGCATCGATCGGCGGATTCGTGACCTGGGCGAACAACTGATAGAAGTAGTCGAAGAACGAACGCGTCTTCTTGGACAGGCAGGCTAGCGGTGCGTCGATGCCCATCGAGGCGAGCGGGGCCTTGCCCTGCTGGGCCATGGGACGCACGACCTCGTCGACGTCATCCCAGTGGTAGCCGAGCTTGGCCATGCGCACGGCGGCGGGCACCTCGGCGTCCTCGGCGGGCGTTGCCGCAACGGGCTCATCGAGCGCGGCAACGGTCAGCGTCTCCTCGGCAATCCAATCACGGTAGGGCTTTTCCTTGGCGTAACGGGCGCGAAGCTCGTCGTTGTAGATGACGCGCCCGCGGGCAAAGTCGACCTCGAGCATCTGGCCGGGCCCCAGACAGCCGCTCGTCAGGATGTTCTCGGGGCTCACCTCGATGGTGCCCACCTCACTTGCCAGCATAAAGCGACCGTCGCGCGTCACATAGTAGCGGGCGGGACGCAGGCCGTTACGGTCGAGGGCGGCACCCAGCGTGCGACCGTCGGTAAAGGCGATGGCGGCCGGGCCGTCCCACGGCTCCATGAGCATGGACTGGTAGGCATCGTAGGCGCGGCGTTCCTCGCTCAGACTGTCATTGTGGTCCCACGGCTCGGGCAGCAGCATAGATGCGGCGCGCGTGAGCGGACGGCCGTTCATGACCAAAAACTCGAGCACGTTGTCCAGAATCGCGGAGTCGGAACCCTCACGGTTGATGATGGGCATCACGCGCTCAAGATCATGCTGCAACACGGGACTGTACAGGTTGGGCTCGCGGGCGCGGATCCAGTTGACGTTGCCCTTGAGAGTGTTGATCTCGCCGTTGTGGATAATAAAGCGGTTGGGGTGCGCGCGCTCCCAGCTGGGCGTGGTGTTGGTGGAGTAGCGCGAGTGGACGAGCGCCACGGCCGTCTTGACGGCAGCGGCGTTGAGGTCGATGAAGAAGCGACGCATCTGCGTGGCGACCAGCATGCCCTTGTACACGATAGTGCGCGAGCTCATGGAGCACACATAGAAGATCTTGTCGCGCAGGGCAAACTCGGCGTCGGCCTTCTTCTCGATGGTGCGGCGGCACACGTACAGGCGACGCTCAAAGGCATCGCCAGCGGGCGTGTCGTCGGGGCGCCCCAGGAAGGCCTGCAGGATAGTAGGCATGCAGGCGCGGGCCGTCTCGCCCAGATCGTGCGGGTCGACCGGCACCTCGCGCCAAAAGAGCAGCGGCACGCCGGCCTCGGCGCAGCCCTCCTCAAACACGCGGCGGGCGTCCTCTACGCCCTTGTCGTCCTGCGGGAAGAACAGCATGGCCACGCCATAGTCGCCCTCTGCCGGCAGAATCTGGCCGCACTTTTGAGCCTCTTTACGGAAAAAGTGATGCGGAACCTGGAACAGGATGCCAGCGCCGTCGCCGGTGTTCTTCTCGAGTCCCGTGCCGCCGCGGTGCTCCAAGTTGACCAGAATGGACAGCGCATCGTCCAGGATCTGGTGATGGCGCTCGCCGTTGATATCGGCAAGCGCGCCGATGCCACATGCATCGTGGTCGAATTCGGGGCGATAAAGGCCCTGCTGCTGAGCGGAATCTGCCTGCATCGCGATCCTCCCCTAGATATTTAGACAGTCAGTTGAATAGGCATACTAGGAGCATCGCCGGCCCGTTGTGTTTCCCACCCGTTTCGAAACAATCGCGTAACGCACGCCCTACGAGTGGACACCGCCGACCTCAAGGGCGACAGCAAGGGCCCCAAGTTCGGCCTGCAAGCTCACCGCTTCAAACATCTCAATCTGTAACAGGAAGACCCAATTTCGACGATTAACTGTTACAGATTGAGATGTTTTCGAGAGACGGTTCCGAATGTCTCAATCTGTAACACGAAGGGCCGGTTTTGGCGGTCAGCTGTTACAGATCGAGATATTCCAAAGGACCATTTCTTCCTGTCTCGATCTGTAACACCTAGGTCCAATTTCCATCCCTAGTTGTTACAGATCAAGACATTTCAGCAGCCCCCTTCATCATCCTATTCAAATACAGCATATTTTGTTAGTTTTGGTTAACTTTGAGCCTAAAACGGGTATCCTTTGCGGCGTCAAACAAACGGCACGCAGGAGTGCACCATGCTCAACCATCTCAAACAACACTTTGGTTCCCGGCGCACCGGTGGTCACGGAGGCCTAGACATTGCGCGGCATATCGGCCCCGGGTTGCTCGTCACCGTCGGCTTTATCGACCCGGGCAACTGGGCCTCCAATATGGCCGCCGGCTCGCAGTTTGGCTACGCGCTGCTGTGGATCGTCACGCTGTCCACGATTATGCTCATCGTGCTGCAGCACAACGCGGCGCACTTGGGCATCGCCACGGGCGCCTGCCTTGCCGAGGCCACGACCCGCTTTCTCCCCCGCATCGTGGGACGCGCGGTGCTCGGCAGCGCCTATCTCGCGACCATCGCCACCGCCATGGCCGAAGTCCTGGGCGGCGCGATTGCCCTTCAAATGCTCTTTGGGCTGCCCGTGCGTGCGGGCTGCGTCATCGTGGCGGCAGTATCGATGGCGATGCTCATGACGAACTCCTACAAGCGAGCCGAACGCTGGATCATCGCCTTTGTAGGCGTGGTAGGACTTTCGTTTTTAGCCGAGCTTGCACTGGTCAAGGTCGACTGGCCGCAAGCCGTCACAAGCTGGATCACACCCAGTATGCCCACCGGATCGGCCGCGATTATCGTAAGTGTCCTGGGTGCGGTCGTTATGCCCCACAACCTCTTTCTACACTCCGAAGTCATCCAATCCATGCACTTTGAAGGCCAAGGCGAGCAGGTTATCGAAGAACGCCTGCGCTACGAGCTCTTCGACACGCTCTTTTCGATGGGTGTGGGCTGGGCAATCAACTCGGCCATGGTCATCCTGGCCGCAACGACCTTCTTTGCGCACGGCATTGTCGTAGACGACCTCGCCGTCGCAGCGGCCACGCTCTCCCCCATCTTAGGCCCGGCGAGCTCGACCATCTTTGCGGTAGCGCTGCTGTTCGCGGGACTATCGAGCAGCGTGACAGCGGGCATGGCGGCGGGAACCATCACCGCGGGCATGTTCGACGAGGAATACGACATCCACGACCGACACTCATCGATCGGCGTTGCGGCCTGTTTCGTAGGCGCAGTGGCGGCGTGCCTAGTCGTCCCGAATCCTTTTGAAGGTCTCATCTGGAGTCAGGCGCTGCTGTCGCTTCAGCTGCCGATTACGGTCTTTGTGCTCATACGACTCACCAGTTCGTCCCGCGTCATGGGCAAATACGCCAACTCGCACCCACTTAACGCGTTGCTCGTAGGGATCGGTGTCGTCGTGACGATTCTCGATGTCGTGTTGTTGACAGGGATGTAATGGGCGGGACACCTACCCAGGCAAACGTCTCGATCTGTAACATCTAGACATCAAAAGCGGGTCTAGATG
>URFU01000029.1 GCA_900547125.1 uncultured Collinsella sp. | reverse complement strand
CTATTTCACCGCAACTTATTGATGGGGATGCGATTAGCGCTTGCGGGGGACGAGCTTGGTGCGGCGCAGGTGGATCATCTCGGCGGCGATGGAGATGGCGATCTCCTCGGGATCCTCCGCCTCGATGGCAACGCCGATCGGCAGGTGCAACCCGTCGATCTGTTCCTGCGTAAAGCCCTCCTGCTCCAACCGGGCCCGCACAAAGGCCGTCTTGCGACGCGAGCCAAGGCAACCCAGATAGACAGGCTTGGCACGCATAGCCTGAATCACCACGTCAATATCGGACTTGTGGCCTGCTGTGGCCACGACCACCAAGTCGCGCGGGCCGATGGGGCACAGCTCATCCAGGTTCTTGTAATCGACCAGGCGACGATCGTAGACACCGGGCACCCATTCGGGCGTCAACGTGCCGGGGCGGTCATCGCAGGCCACGACGGCAAAGCCCGCCGCCGTGAGCACGCGCGCCGTCGCGGCGCCCACGTGTCCGCAGCCAAAGATGTAGGTCAGGCCCTCGGGGCAGAGCGTCTCGATGTGCGCCGCGGGAATCTCAGAGGCAGCGTTGGTGTAGGTGACGTTACTCCCCTCCTCCACCAGTGAAAGCCCGGGGCAGCCCGCAATGGTATGGCGCGATGCCTCGCCATGGTACTCGGCCACATCGCCCTCGAGCGCGCTCGCGATAAACGGCCCAAAGTCGATGACGAAGTCGCCGATGCGCCGATAGACCAAGACGTCGGCAATTTCCTGGAACAACGGAGCCTGGGTCGCATCCAGCTGCAGATAGCACAGGCAGATGGCTCCGCCGCAGATCATGCCGGTATCGGAGTTCTCGCCGCCCATGGTGTAGCGGACCAGACGCGACTGTCCCGCGCTCAGGAGTTCGCGCGCCTCATCCAGCGCAAAGAGCTCAATCTTGCCGCCGCCGATAGTGCCCGCCTGGCTGCCGTCGGCAAAGACGGCCATCCAGGCGCCCACGCCGCGCGGCGACGACCCCGCCGTGCCGGCCACGACCACGAGCTCGCACGTCTCGCCAGCACGCAGGGCGGCAAGCGCCGCATTCACAACATCGAACTTTTCCATTGCCGCCTTCTATCCTCTAAAGATATCGGTGAGCATAGCGAGTGCCTCGAGCACGCCGCCGCCGACCGACGTCGCCTTGTCCGAAATGTAGTTGATATAGCTGGCATCGCCGCGCGGATCGACATCGGCGCATTTAAAGCCCTCGGTCACCTGCACGCCGTTCGCCAAAAGCCCGCGCAGACAGCCATCGATCTGCGTGCGCATGGGCGTATCGCCCGCGTAGCCAATCACGTCTCCGGCGCGCACGATGTCGCCGATTGCGCGGTCGGACCGAAACACGCCGGCGGCGGGGCTGTGGATAACACGCTCTTTGCCATAGCCAGCGATAATGCCCGGCACGCCCGTGTTGGGCTGGGGTGAACCTTGGGTAATGACACGGGCCAGGAAATGCCCGCGCATGGTTTCGACCACGGCGTCGCAGTCAACCGGCGCGGTGAAGCCCGGCCCCACGGCGATGACGGCAGGTGCCATGTCGCGCGTGGTACCCAGGTTGCGCTTGGCCAGAATCGCGTCGACCACAGCCGCGGGTTTAAGCTCATCGAGCATCTTGGCCTGAGGGTCCACCACGACGGCAACATCCCCCGCTTGGGTAATCTCGAGCGCCTCTGCCGGCGTCTGCGCCAAGCGAGCGCGAATACCCTCGACCTGGACCTCGCCCAGGCGAATAGCCTCGCAAAAACTGATTGTGCGGCGGATGCACGTGGGAACCGCGATATCGGCCATAACGACCGACACGCCGGCGCGCACCAAGCGAGCGGCGACACCCGTGGCGATATCGCCGGCGCCGCGAACATAAACGAGCATTCCCGGGGCACCTCCCTGTGCTACGGTTTGAGCAGAGCAAATAGCGGTTCGACCGCTACTCTGATGATTATTTATTATCACAGTATTATACGGCGGTGAACAGATGGAACCGGTTAGCGGCAATCTTGCCTCGGCGCTCAAGATCGAGCCGGGCATTACCGCGATTATCGGCAGCGGTGGCAAGTCGACCTTGCTGAAGGCGCTGGGTCTCGAGCTCATGCGCGCTGGCGGCAGGGTGCTCCTCTGCACCACCACGCGCATGTTCCCCGTCGCCGGCGTGCCATGGGACGGGTCGAGCCGTCGCTTGGACGCCGTGCCTTGGAAGCCGGGGGCCCTGCATGTTCCCGGCTGCACCTGCGAGGCATGCGCGGGCATGAGCCGCGGAGGCATCTGCCAGGCGGGTGTTTTGGACCCGGAGACGGGCAAGCTCTCCTCCCCTGCCGAGCCGCTCGACCAGCTGGCGCAGCGCTTTGACTACGTCCTGGCCGAGGCGGACGGCAGCAAGCGGCTCCCGCTCAAGGCCCACGCCGCCTGGGAGCCGGTGATTCCCTCTGGCACGGCCAACATCGTCTGGATCGCCGGCGCCTCAGGGCTCGGCAAGCCCATCAATGAAGCCGTCCACCGCCCCGAGCTCTTTTGCGAGCGTTGCGGCTGCGAGCCTACCGACATCGCCACACCCGAGCGCGTCGCCATGGTGCTCAATGCCGAGATGCAGGCGCTGAAACTCAGCACCGCACGCGTCATGCTCAACCAAGTCGACACGCTCAGCGACCCCACGATGGCCGACCGCTTCGAGGCAGCTCTCGACCGCCCCGTCGTCGCCGGCAGCCTCAAGTAGCCGGCCCCATCTCCGCAGTTGCGGTGAAATACGGACTGTTTGGCCGCCAAACGGCCGCAAACAGTCCGTATTTCACCGCAACTGAGGAGGGGACACGGCATCTTTGCTGCTAGCGGGGCACGTAGCGGCCGGGTTGGGCTCCGGTGGGCTCGCCATCGCGCGCCACCAGCACGCCGTTCACAAACACGGCCTTGGCGCGGCCATGTGCCTCAAAGCCCTCGAGCGGCGTGTAGTCCACGGCCTGATGCTGCGTCGCGGCGCTGATCGTCCAACGCGCCCAAGGATCCCACACGCACACGTCGGCATCGGCACCCTCGGCAAGACAGCCCTTGCGCGGGTACATGCCAAACACGCGCGCCGGGTTCTCGCTCATCAAACGGCACAGATCCTCGGGTCCCAGCTGTCCCTCAAAGCTCGTGGCAATCGCGACGGGACGATGCTCCACGCCGGGCCCGCCGTTGGGAATCGCGCGGAAGTCGTCGCGCCCACGGTCCTTTTGCCCGTGCAGGTTAAAGCTGCAGTGGTCGGTCGCAATCGTATCGATCTCGCCGGCCACAAGCGCCTCACGCAGTGCCGCACGGTCACCCGCACGGCGCAGCGGCGGGCTCATCACATACTTGGCACCCGCAAAGCCGTCCTCGCCCTGCTCCAGATAGCAGGTGTCGTCGAGCATCAGATACTGAGGGCAGGTCTCGACATAAATGTTCTTCTGCCCGCGCGCCTTGGCAGCGCGAATGGCCTCGAGCCCCAGCTTGGTCGAAAGGTGTACCACGTTGACCGGAGCGTCCCCGGCCAAGTGAGCCAGATACAGCAGGCGTCTCACGGCCGCGGCCTCACACACGTCCGGACGGCTGAGCGCATGGCCCTCAGGCCCGTGGATACCCTGCTCAAACACGCGCTTCTGCAGCGCGTTGACCAACGTGCCGTTCTCGCAATGCACGCACAGGATACCGCCCACGCGCTTGAGCTCCTCCAGCACCTCGAGTGTCTCGGCATCGTCCAAGCGCAGGTGGTCATAGGCAAAGTAGGTCTTAAACGACGATACGCCCGCCTCGCGCATAGCCGAAAGATCGGCGCGGTTGCGCTCATTCCACTCGGCGAGTGCCATATGAAAGGCGTAGTTGGCCGTGCAGGTTCCGTCGGCACGGCGATGCCACTCGGCAAGGGCGTCGGGCATGGTCACGCCGCGATCGGCCGTCGCGTAGTCCACGATGGTCGTCGTACCGCCGCAGGCAGCCGCACGCGTGCCGGTTTCAAAGCTATCGGCTGTCCAATCCATGCCAGTCCAGCACTGCATGTGCGTGTGGCCGTCGATAAAGCCGGGGAACACCCAACAGCCCACGGCATCCTCGACGGTATCGCCCTCGGCCGGCTCAATCGCCGCGGCAATCCGCACAATCTTGTCGCCCTCCATGGCAAGATCGGCGCGACGAAGCCCCTGGGGCGTCACGAGCGCGCCGTTTTTGATGATGATCATAATTGCTCCTTATTGATTGATGCAGTTGGCCACGCGATCAAAATACGAGCAGGCGGCGATATGCTCCGCTATACGTCGCTGTCCCTTGGCGGTATCGACGTCCCACAGCTCGTAGGCACGCGCCTCGACCAACACCACGTCGGTACGGCCCTTGATGATCGAACCGCCGCCGTCCTTGCCCTCAAGACACATAAGTGCATCGAACAGTTCCGCCGGAAAGAGCACCGGGCTCGAAGGCTCACCGTTGCACGCAAGACGCACCGGATGTTTGCGGCCACGCTCGTCAAATGCACGAACCATAGCCTCAAAAGAATCCGAACTCACGAGCGGCTGGTCGCCCGGTAAAAAGAGGCAACCTTTCCAGTTGCGTTCGACTCCCCACGAAAGGCCCGCACGGACGCTTTCGCTGCGCAGCTCGCCATCGTGCAGCACGCACGGGCAATGCTTGTCCTCGCAAATCTGGGCGACCTCGGGCCAACGCGTCGAAACCACAACGTCAAAGCCCCGGGGAACCGAATCGATGGTCCGGGCAATCAGCGGCTCGCCATAGATATCGGCAAGCATCTTGTTAGAGCCAAACCGCTTGCCCTCGCCCGAAGCCATAATGACGCATCCAAGTTTCATGGTGATACCTCCCCTGAGACCATCGTACCCATAACTCGCGCCGCGGGCATCTACATCGAAAGCGCTTATCCCGCACGCCCGCGATGCAAAAAGGGGCACCCCGCCGGTTGGCAGAGCGCCCCCTTTACATGGCTTACCTCAACCCGGCTTTAGGCCTGGAGCCAACGGGCGGTGTTGCGCTCGTCGAGGGCCTTGAGGGTAGCGGCGGGATCGGCAACCTTTTGCAGGAACATCATGGCTGCGATGGCGTACGGCTTGTAGCTGGCCTCCTTGTACATGCCCACGCGGTGCATGTCGAAGACGTCGGCGTTGACCTCGCCGTGCTCGCAGGAGACACCGGAGATGTCGGCGGGCAGCGGGTGCATAAAGATGGTGTCCTGGCCGTTGGCAGTCTTCTCCATGAGCTCGGCCGTGGAGCACCAATCCTGATGGGTGGCGTTCTGGGCGAGCAGCTCCTTCTCGAGCGCTGCGATGCCGGCGTCGTCGCCCTCGGCGTACAGATTGGTACGCTTCTCCATGGCGGCAAACGGAGCCCAGCTCTTGGGGATCACGATGTCGGCGCCCTCGAAGGCCTCGGCCATGGTGTTGACCTGCTTAAAGGTGGTGCCGGACTCGGCGGCATAGCCCTTGGCGCGCTCGACGACCTCGGGCATGAGGTCGTAGCCCTCGGGGTGAGCCAGGGTGACGTCCATGCCAAAGCGGGGCAGCAGGCTGATCAGCGACTGCGGGCAGGACAGCGGCTTGCCGTAAGAGGGCGAATAGGCCCAGGTGACGGCAACCTTCTTGCCCTTGAGGTTCTCGAGGCCGCCAAACTCGTTGATGAGGTAGAGCATGTCGGCAGAGGACTGCGTGGGGTGATCGGAGTCAGACTGCAAGGAGATGAGCGTGGGACGGTGATCCAGAACGCCGTCCTCGTAGGCCTGCTGGACAGACTCGGAGACCTCGGCCATATAGGCATCGCCCTTGCCGATGTACATGTCATCGCGGATGCCGATGACGTCGGCCATGAAGGAGATCATGGTAGCGGTCTCGCGGACGGTCTCGCCGTGGGCGATCTGGGACTTCTTCTCGTCCAGGTCCTGCAGCTCAAGGCCGAGCAGGTTGGCGGCCTTAGAGAAAGAGAAACGCGTACGGGTGGAGTTGTCGCGGAACAGGGAGACGGCCAGGCCCGAGTCGAAGATCTTGGACGAAACGTTGTTCTCACGCAGCTCGCGCAGGGCGTCGGCGACGATGTAGAGAGCCTTGAGCTCATCGGTGGTCTTGTCCCAGGTGTGCAGGAAGTCGCTGCCGTACATGCCCTTAAAATCGAGGCCGTTCAGCTGCTCGACGAGCTCGGTAAACTTAGCGTCCATGGAAATGTCCTTTCTAAAGATGAAACGATCGCAATGAGTAGATGTGCTCCGGCATGCGCGTGTGGCTAGAACATGCAGAGCACCATGACGAGGACCCGCCACCGTTGAGGAAGCATGGGAGATAACGACCGCGGGCCCCAAGTCAACAGGGAGCGCCGGGGACACGAGCGGCCCCCGGCTCAACAAAATCGAGGAATGGGACTAATCGATCTTGTTGTTGGTCAGACCGGCGCGGAACACGGTGGCGTCGCCATCGGCCTTGCTCGGATCGTAGAGGTTCAGGGCAGCCACGTACATGGCGGCAGCGGTGACCAGGTCGTCCTTGTAGGTGACCTCGTTGGGAGCGTGAGCCTGAGACTCGGCACCCGGGCCAAAGCCGACGCAGGGGATGCCGTAGCGGCCCTGGATGGAGACGCAGTTCGTGGAGAAGGTCCACTTGTCGCACAGCGGACGACCGGTGCGCTTGTCCATGCTGGGCTCGCAGCCGATGCGCTCGTCACCGAACATGGCCTTGTGGGCGTCAACGAGGGCCTTGACGTGCGGAGCGGTCTCCTTGTTGATCCACGTGGGGAAGTAAGCCTCGGTCTCGTAGACTTCGCCGGTCCAGGACGGACGGTCGTACATGTACATGGAGACCTTCACGTCGTCGCCGTACTTCTTGGCGGCCGGCAGGTTACGGATCTCGTCCAGGCAGGACTCCCAGGTCTCACCGGCGGTCATGCGACGGTCGATAGAGATGGCGCAGGAGTCAGCGACAGCGCAGCGGCTGGGGCTGGTGTAGAAGATCTGGCTAACGGTGCAGGTGCCGCGGCCCAGGAAGCGGGCGTCCTCGAAGTGCTCGGGGTTGTACTTGGGGTCGAGCATCTTGACGAGGCCCTTGATGTCGGTCGACTCGTCGCAGCCGTTGTTGTTGAGAGCGCGGACGTCGGCGATGATGTCGGCCATCTTGTAGATGGCGTTGTCGCCGCGATCGGGAGCGGAGCCGTGGCAGGAGGTGCCGTGAACGTCGACACGGATCTCCATGCGGCCGCGGTGACCGCGATAGATGCCGCCGTCGGTGGGCTCGGTGGAAATGACGAACTCGGGCTTAATGCCGTCCTTGTTGTAGATGTACTGCCAGCACATGCCGTCGCAGTCCTCTTCCTGGACGGTGCCGACGACCATGATCTTGTAACCCTCGGGGATGAGGCCCATGTCCTTCATCATCTTGGCAGCGTAGGTAGCGGAAGCCATGCCACCCTCCTGGTCGGAGCCGCCGCGGCCGTAGATGATCTCGTCGGTCTCGTAGCCCTCATAGGGATCGGCATCCCAGTTCTCGATGTTGCCGATGCCGACAGTGTCGATGTGGGAGTCGATGGCGATGATCTTGTCGCCCTCGCCCATAAAGCCCATGACGTTGCCCAGGCCGTCGACCTTGACCTCGTCATAGCCAAGGCTCTCCATCTCGGCCTTGATGCAGGCAACAACCTCACCCTCCTCGCAGGACTCAGAGGGATGGGAGATCATAGCGCGCAGGAAGCGAGTCATATCAGCACGATGGGACTCAGCAGCAGCCTTGATAGCGTCGAAATCGAGTTCTTTAGCCATTGTTCATAACCTTTCAAACGAAGGAATCTACCTGTGAGGTGGCGGAGCGATACCTATTTACTCCGCCCCAACGATTAACAAGTGGGATATTCGCCTTCCCAAACAATTCGACGATACTGGTCGGGGTCCGTGTCACCTTCCGTGGAGAAGCAGAGCACGGAGCTCGTCTTGTCCAGGCCGATGAGTTCCTTGAGCTCGGCGTACTCGGGATCGAGCATGAGGGTCTCGACCAGGCCGGTGGGCACAGCGCCGGACTCGCCGGAGATGACGCGCGGGTCGCCCTTCTCGGGAGCGCCCAGGGTGCGCATGCCGCGAGCGGTGACCCAGTCGGGGCAGGACACGAAGGCGGTGGCGTGGTTGCGCAGGATATCCCAGCCCAGAATGTTGGGCTCGCCGCAGCACAGACCGGCCATGATGGAAGGCATGTCGCCGTCCACGATGCGCGGATCTCCGTCGCCGGCGGCAGCGCCCTTGTACAGGCAGGCGGCAGGCGCGCACTCAACCACGACGAAGGTGGGCGGGTTATCGGGATACAGGTTGGTGAAGTAGCCCACCACGGCGCCGGCGAGCGAACCCACGCCAGCCTGGACAAACACGTGCGTCGGGCGGTTGATGGCCATCTCGCGCAGCTGCTCGGCAGCCTCGGAAGCCATGGTGCCGTAGCCCTCCATGATCCAAGACGGGATCTTCTCGTAGCCCTCCCAGGCGGTGTCCTGAACGATGACGCCGCGCTCGCAGGCGTCGGCCTCGGCGGCGGCCATGCGCACGCACTCGTCGTAGTTGACCTCTTCGATGGTCACCGTTGCGCCCTCGGCGGCGATGTTATCGAAGCGGGGCTTGGTGGAACCCTTGGGCATGTGAACGACGGCCTTCTGGCCCAGCTTGTTGGCAGCCCATGCCACGCCGCGGCCATGATTGCCGTCGGTAGCGGTAAAGAAGGTGGCCTGGCCAAAGTCCTTGGCAAGCTGATCGGAGGTCAGGTAATCGAAGGTGCACTCGGCAACGTCCTTGCCGGTCTCGTCGGCAATGTAGTTGGCCATGGCAAACGATCCGCCCAGAACCTTAAAGGCGTTGAGGCCAAAGCGATAGCTCTCGTCCTTAACGCACAGGTTGGACAGACCCAAGCGCGCAGCCTGACCGTCCAGGCGGGCAAGCGGGGTGACGGTATATTGAGGGAACGACTGGTGGAAGGCGCGGGCCTTCTTCACGTGGTCGAGGCTCATGATTCCCAAGTGCTTGTCATCGCTCTTGGGCATCGTGTTGCCCGCCCACTGGATCTTATCGGCCATACGGTGAACTCCTTAAGTCCTCTCTTGCCGGCCCCCGCATACGCGTTTCAGCCCATTCCCATTCATGCGACTGAACTTTTATGTGGATGCCAAACAAAAAGTTTGTTAGCACTGTTCTATCACACTTTTTGATTGGCAAACCTAACAAATTGTTTGTTGCCGTAATCGGTACTTTTTCGCCGCCGAACGGTCATGAATTGCCTTGTTGATGGATTTGTTTGCGGTCAAGTGTGGTTTATGGCAAAGTGTGCCCAAACTAATTTTTAGGAAGGCACCCATGACCCCCGCACAGATTGAGTTTTACAAGCGCCTAGCACACGGCCTGACGCTCCAATTTGGCCCCAACTGCGAAGTCGTCGTCCACGATCTGGAGACCGAGGACGTGGACCACTCCATCGTAGTGATCGAAAACGGCCACGTCAGCGGGCGCAAACTGGGTGACGGCCCCAGCCATATCGTGTTTGAGTCCATGCACGAGGGCACCACCGACGTGCACGACCGCGAGCCATACCTCACCAAAACCACCGATGGCAAGCTGCTCAAATCGTCGACGATCTTTATCCGCAACGACGAAGGCAAGCCCGTCGGCATTTTGGGCATTAACTTTGACATTACGCTCATGAAGGCTTTTGAGCGTTCGCTCGACGCCTTTACCGGCACCGGCGGCACGGGCTATACCGAGCCCGAGCCCATTACCAAGAACATCGGCGACCTGCTCGAGGACCTGCTGCACGAGTGCGAGCAGTTTGTGGGCAAGCCCGCGGCACTCATGACCAAAGACGAGCGTATTCGTGCCATTGGCTACCTCGCCCGTCGCGGCGCCTTCCTCATTTCCAAGTCGAGCGAGCGCGCCTGCGAGTTCTTTGGCATCTCCAAGTACAGCTTCTATAGCTACCTCAATGAGGCCAAGGCGGCGGCCGGCGACAAGTAGGCGCTCGCCTGGATTGCCCCTCCCCTTTTGGGCGCGAGTTCTGGAAAGCACGAATCCAAGACCGAGCCGCTTGGGAAGTTCCATATAATCGATGTCATTAGTATTTCGAAAGGATGGAACAGAATGGCGTTGAGCAAGGCATCATGCACCGGTCGCGGATTGATTCCGGCAATTGGTGGACATGTGCACCGCATGTTCGATGAGGGTGAAGACGACCTGTTTTCGCTGAGCCTTGACGATGTGATGGATGATCGCCCGTGGACCGCCGACGAACTCATGGGCGGCGGCGCGGCTCGCCCGTCAAGCCCCAATCCCGCACTTGCGCCTAAGACCGCATCTGCGCCGACTCCTGCGCAGTCGGCTGTTTCGACGCCCGCGCCTACACCCGCACCCACTTCGGCGCCCACGACCGCTCCCCGCCCCGCAAGCGACCCGTCCGAGACGGCGGCATTTCTCGCAGCAGCGACGCAGGGCAAATCGGCCGACAGCACCGTTATGTACAACGCCCAGCAGTTGCCCGTTCCTGCGGCACGCAAGCCTCCGGTCGCAAGGCTCGATGAGCCCGTTGCCCGTCAGGTTGCCTACGATTCCTGGGCTGCAGCCGATCTGGATGAGACCTCTACCGGCATGCCGGCGCTCGACGTTCCAGTTAACCCGCTTTTTGCCGCCAACACGAGCGCCACGGACTATGAGGGCGGTGCGGCATATTCCGATTATTCCGATGGCTATGCTGGCACCGGTCGCATCGAGACCGAGGATTATGGCACCGCATCGAGCGATTATCTCAACGATCCGTACGCTGCCACGTCTGCACCGGAATATGACCCGGAGGCCGCGTCCGCACCGGCGTATACCAAAAGCACGGGCGAAGAGCGCTTCGCCGATTATTACGCCGAGGAAAAGGCGCTGCGTTTCTCGGAATTTCCGCAGGCAGTCAAGGTTGCTTTTATCGCCATTGTCATTGCCCTGCTCGGCGTCATTGCGTTTGAGGGATTCCAGCTGTTCCGCGGCCCCACCCAAGCGGAGTCGGAGACCCAGCAAAAAGAGGACGACAACCAGTACCTGGACATCAACACCCTCAAGGGCGACCCCAACGACGAGGACGACGAATAACAAATGCCAAAAATTGAGGGTCGTAGACCAAATCAACCCCGTACGCTCATTGCCGCACGGGGTTGATTTTTGTCCGCGCGCGCTGATAGACTCCATCGTGCCCGCAAGCAGTGGGCGCGTTTTATCCAGAGTCGGGGTAGAGAGTTGGCTCCACGATCCCGACGCCAACCGGCCAAGAGGCACGGTGGCCCTGCCAACATCGATGAAAGGAGTCCGTATGGACAATTTCTCCGTGCGCAGCGAGCGCAACTTCCACAACCTGGTCGCACAGCCAAAACGCATGCATCTTCTGGACAAGCCGAACGGCTACGCCTCGGCCATGGTCAAGAGCAGCCTCTCCCACCAGATGCGCTTTACGGTACAGAAGCTCGAGGAAGAGCTCTGTGCTGCCGGCATTCCGCATGTGCTGCAGATCAAGCTGTCCGGGGATAACCTGCGCGAACCGTCGAGTTGGAAGCTGTTTGCAGACGGCACGTGCATCGCGAACGGCTCGGGTGACTTTGCCCGCGAGTGCTTCTGCGATGGGGCCGAGGTGTTTTTGGACCTATGCCGAGATGCCGTCGAGGCTGCCGAGCTGCGCCATTGGAGTCAAAGGGAGTACGAGCTGCTGAGTGCTGTGCGTGGGGTTGCTATGGCGTAAGCGAGAGATCTCAGCAGTGTCACTAACGAGCAGAATTGATTTTTGCAATCAAGTCGTTCGCCCATGCCACGGCATCATCGACAGTCGGCAAAACGTTTAGTCCTTCCGCCTGAGAGAAAGACAGTGAGTCCCAGCCCACTCCCCTCGAGATCATTGGAGGCCACTCCTGCTCCGCACGATACGCAAAGAGTCTGATACAGACCTCTCGAGTTTTTAGGTAATCAATTTCCCCGTTGGAAATTGCAATCTGGAGATCTATCAGATCATGGGCGCGCTCGCTGCCGGGGCTGCTCGCAGCATGAAGTTTTTGGGCAATCTGATGCTCGAGCCTCATGCACGGAACCGGCCCCGGTTCGGGAAACCCGAGACCTTTCAATATTGCCGCAGCTTCAGGCGAGGAAACCATATCGGGATCGTCGGCGTCGCCGATTTCGTTATGACCGACCTCAAGCGGCAGCGTCATCCACGATTTACCATTGTAGGCAATCTTGATTTCGAACGGACGCATGACGTAAGGAGTTGGAATTCCCTTCGGAGATGCGGGCTCCCTCGGAACAATGGCACCCGAGAATCCGTTCCAGCCTATAGTGAGCGAATCTTCAAGCTTCGTCATGTAATCGTTCAGTGAGGATGCCCTGGCGGTATCGAGGTCGCGCGAGAACCGCGTGACATCCTTCCCAAAGCGAATCTTCAGGGCATTTCCACCCTTTGCGGCTCCATCGGGTAGCATCTGCCCAACGACAACGGCCGCAATGAGCCTTTTAATGCGGCCCGGTTCTTCGTCCAAATCAGCGCAGAATCGGTCTATCGCTATGTCAAGGTTACGTCTGCTTGTTGGCTTCTTGACTTCCTTCACGACAGCTCCTTCATCAGTCTCTCATGCTCATTGGAGGTAATAAGGCCCTCGGCTTGAGCGTGCTTGGTTGCCTCGATGAGGCGTTCGGTCATAACGGACCCCTTACAAGCCTCAATCGCATCGGCAACGCATTGAGAAGGGATTCCTTCATAGAACGTCGTTTTCGCATTCTCTGGAGCGGACACTGTTTTTACCCAAGCTGGCAGCTTGCGGCGAACACGCTTTGGTGTTGCCACGGTCACGGCACGAGGATCAACAAGTGCAAGTGCGTGCATAGACAGCACTGATTCGCCCCACAGGAAACCCTCGTCACCAACAAGAGCCACTGCCTCCGCAAAGACGTCACGGGGCGTCGGAACCCATTGGGTGAGCTTGTACACCCCATGTCCTCGGCGCGTCAATTTCCCAGTGGCGCACCATCGGCTCAGTTCTCCGGTGCTTACGCCAATCTCGCGTGCCTGCGCAGCAGTCACGATGCCGTAGCCAGCTGCCGCCAGTTCGAATATTTCATCAAAGTGTATCATGTCAAAAGACTAACACTTTTGTATGTCTTTTGACATAGACATGGTCATAATCAAGCATTAGAGATCTATTTAAATTCGTATAGCATTGCAATCGCCCTCTCTGAATTCAAAGTCCGCGCCGACAGCATGCGGAAGTAAAAAGTACCGGCAAGAACGATATCGAATGAAATCGCTCCCGCTGGCATATATCTTACCATATAAACGAACACGTGTTCGTTCTCTTCAATTATCGATTTATCACACGCCCACTTTAGCCGCTGCGCGCGCGAATCGTCTAGCCGATAGCTCTTCGCCGACAGCGCGTGCATCGCAAGCGGCTCGGGTGACTTTACCCGCGAGTGCTTCTGCGAGGGAGCCGAAGTGTCTCTGGATCTGTGCCGCGACGCCGTGCGCACGGCCGAGCTGCACCAGTGGAGCCAGAGGGAGTACGAGCTGCAGAGCGCCGCGCGCGGGATTGCGGGGGTGCAGACAGGCGGATGAGCCATCGACGATTTTGAGCTGGCAAGGGCCGAGAATTTGATTCCCGGCCCTTGTCTAGCACTGCTTTATGAGATCGAGCACCGCGGGAATATCGTCAGCGCTACGGAGTGCAACATAGGTCGGCATACCCGGCCCAAATCCGCCTTGCGTGCGTTTGTCCTGGCACATGACCTCCGGGTCAACCAGCTCGTCCACACTCTTTGCCAGACCGACGGCAATCCAACCACCGTTGCTGGTCCTGCCTTCTAGCACGGCATGCAGTTTTCGCTTGCCCGATCTGAAGCCTACATAGTACTTGGCTATGTAGGACTCCCACGAAGGACTACCACTCAGAACGGACTCGCACACCTCATCGAAAAGCTTCTGGTTGAGTCCACCTTCGGCAAAGGTGGGGTGATTCTCCTGCAGAGTCCAAATAGGCGCCTCGTCAGACTCCCCGCGAGAGGGGCGATACTTGTCGACGACACCTGCCGGAAGGTCGGGATATTTCCATATCTTACACGCCTCTTTTGCCAGTTCGTCCGCGCGCTGCCTAATCTGCTCCTCGCCCCATTTTTCATGCGAGGCAATCGACTTGTTCAGGTAGAGCGGGCTGCACTTAAGCCCCACGTCAGGAAGATTGAGCTTGTCCGAGAACGACCGGTTTGAGTACTCCTGGTTGTAGCCCGTCAGCGTAAGGTTGCCCAGGCTGTTGCATAACCTGTCGTGGATATCTTCCCAGTTCTCGCCAAGCGATTCCTTCCAGCCATGTTCACCGTCGATCGTCTGGGGCATGACGTGCTCGATCTGGTAATTGTCAGCCGAGATGGGCTCCTTCGTGTGGTGCCAGTTCTCCATGCGCTCCAGGTAATAGCGCTTTTTGGAGAAGCGGTTGTAGCAGTCACGCGTCTTAAACTCCTCGACAAAATGCTCGTCTGTCGGGAAGTACGCAGTCATACCGCTGCTGTGGATAAGGAGCATTGCCGTAACGTACTCCTCTATATCGTCCTGCTGCTCGAGGTTGCGATACATGCCGGCAAAGAAATTATTTAGGCCCGTGGTAAGCCTGCCGCAAACCGCCCGCCTGAACAGGAACGACTCGATAGTCTCGCAGGTACGCAGAAACGCATTGCGGTTTAACATATTTCCCTCGTAAACCGAGTAAAGCTGCATCAAAAGAGGCCTGATCTGCTTCACATCAAGGCTTACGATTCTGCCGAATACTTGGTGCAGGCCATCGTCTTTCTCCTCGCCAAGGAACAACCTGGCATATCTTTGCGCATATTCGCGGAGTTCCTTCAGCAGGCCCTCGGTATCCCCATCGTAGTCATCAGCGAAATAGCGTTTGAACTCGTAGTAGGCCTCGTTTTCCTTTGGCATCCTATTGGGAACCTTGAGCCACAGCCAGTACCAGATAAATGCATTGAACTCTTCCTCGCCGCCTTTTCCGAACAGGCGCTCGAGCGGATGCCAATAACCCTCGTAAAGCTTGGTCTGTTCGTCGTTGGGAAGCGACATGAGAACGTAGTTACGAATGAGGTCAATAGGCGTGAGCGGCTTGCCCTTGGAGTTCATGGACTCAAATATGAGCTGGGCATTATCGACGCCAGCGGTGAGCTTAGTGTCGATGACCTGCACGCGGTTTAGCCCCGCCCATAGCCTTGCAGGGTCGAATGATTTACCGCGCATCTTTTCACGGAAGAACGCATGGTTCTCGACGATCCGATCCGATTTTTCATCTGGCACGGGAGACCCAGACACGATGGAGAACAGCGTCTCTTTATCGTCCTGCGAGAGCACCAGCTTGTAGCGCGCCAGACCGTTGTAGTCATCATCGTTAAAGAGGTAGTTCTTCCGCAGAGCTGAAATCTTGAGATCGCCAAGGAAGCCGGCCTTGTCGGGGTTGCTCTCCAAATAGTCAGCCAAAGCTGCAATCATCAACGAAAACGTCGTCATGCGCTGCTGCCCGTCAATCAGAAGCACGCGCGAAATACTCGTGGCAGTGCTCTCGGACTCGGGGATATAGAGCACCGACCCCACGAAGTGCGACACGCCATCACGACCCGCTCGCATAACGTCCTCCCAAAGCACTTCGCACTCTTTTACGCTCCACGAGTAAACTCGCTGGTACACAGGAATGACGAACTGCATCTTCGCCACGCCCATAAGGTCGAGCAGGTTCGCCTCTGTTGCCTTCATTTGCGTTTGCCCTCTCTTATTAACATCGCCTGCAATTGCTCCGTCAGTCAAAACACTGGAGATGCGATAGCGCGCAATCCGTGTGGTCAGTATCCGCAAGGACGCTGAAAGGCAAATAGTCTTTTAGCGTCCTTGTCACAAATAATACGCACCCCCCCCTCTTTTTTGTGGTACTAGACAATAACTTAAATGAGCATCGGTTATCATGGCGTTAGCGCTTACGGCCTCCTTTTGCTGGCATACGTCAGCTTAGAATCCCGACAAAGGAGGAAAAGATGCAGTACACGCCTAACGATGAGGTCGTTCTCGCCGTCATAGTTGCCATTGTGACTATCGCATGCGATTACTTTTTGGATCGCGGCTTCGTGTCGCCCAGCAGCGTAACGACGGAAGCGCTCCGGCGCGCGGACTCTCGTTCGCGCGCCGTTTTCTTACCAAACCTGCACCCGTTCGCCGCTACGCTTTACAAAGAACACCCTAGACGGCATATTGTCGCGGTCAACTACGATGAGATCGTCCTTGCTGACAGCCTCAGTCAATTCCCGTTCACGAGCGCCACGATAGCTGTCAACTCTAACAAAGAATATCTTCGAAGAGACTAGACCGTAGTCGTCATACTCTATGACAGGTTGCTCGAAGGGCCTAACCACTTTCACAGGATTTAGACCCTCAAACTCCAAAACAAAGTCAGTCAAAGGTATCTCGGACAGCTTCATATACATTTCGCTATAAGAAACGTGCTTCAATCCAAGCGTTTCAAGCGCCTTTTCCTTGCTTCCTGGGATAACATAACCGCCCAATAGGTAATACAGAAGCGCAATTGCATCTTGCCTAATCCTATTTACTTCACCCAAATCCGTAAAGTTATCCTTGTGGAAATAGCCATTCCTATCTTTACCTGCAAAATCCCTTATCTTGCGAAGCACAAAGTGTCTTCCCTCGTCACTAATCCGCCATGCCGTTTCATTGTCATGGAGAAGATTTGCAAGAGAGACCAAGTTCGTCGAAAACCGTTCTCTATTTGATTCGACGAATTGAACATGCCGAGTTTTTTTCGACCAGTCAAATGGTCTTCTATATTCGATCGCTCCTTTTCCTTTCGAAGGCGTGGCAATGAACAGGTTTTCCGACCCAGGCGCACCCAGCGTAGCAAGCATAAGCTCATATGAGAGTTGCTCAACCGCCTTTATATAGCCACAAACAATTGAAGTGTAATCGAACTCTCCGCCCCGCAAGAAAGACCTGCGCAGATACTCCGATGTGGTAAGACATCTAGCAAAGCCCTTTGTTCCAACAAGACAGTGTCCGAGCCCATCATCGAAAAAAGCTTTATTGAGCACTATTTGATCTTCGTCGGCAAGCCTGAACGTTGCGTGATTTGATTTAACCGTGTAGGTCGACTCAGGAAAGCCGTCAACAGTGCGATGAATCTCGTCTATCAGCGAAGCCCTGAATGGCGCCAAGCGAGGCATGGATAGGCTAGGAATGGCCTGAAGACCGATGATATCCTCCACTCTTGCAACTGCATCTCGAATGCGATAAACAAACTCATCGTAGAGAGCCTCTGGGAAGAACTTTTTGAAAAACCCGCTCGATGATATTTGGAATACGCTATCGGACCCTTCGACACACAACTCCTCGGAGCGTCGTTTTAGCTCCTCAGTCTCCGTTGCAGACCAGTCGATAACGACAATCCTGCTGATTCCCCATGAATCAACTTCCATAGCGGTAATCGGATCCGGAATTGTGTATCGATACCCTACGGTTTCGCAATTTGTTGAAATTAGAAACTCGATAGGGTTCGCTCTTTCGTGCTTCTCATTATTCAACCAAAAAACAGTCGAACCCCTCGGCCAGATAGCGTCAATACCATAGAGAGCGAACAAGGATTCGAGTATTGGATTGACCATGTCATTTCTAACGGAAAACTCGATGAACTCATTAAAGAAATCGTATTCAACCTGCTCTTGCGATGGCTGAATCAGCGTCGCAAAACCGCCGATTCGTCTCCGGAGCTTTTTGCCACTCCAGCGCTCCCTGAATTTGTAAGTCGTTCGCAATGCAGAGGCAATCTGTTCGTCAATCAACGCAACTGCCTTTTCTAGTTGGGCGTCGGCATTCATCGTTCGCCTTTCGTCAAAAGTCACCGTATCGTTATTATGTCAGCGACTTCTGATGGCTGGTACGTTGCTTTCAGCAAAGTCTCTTGCGGAATTGGATACCGATTTACATTTAGATGCCCCCGTTAAGAAAGCGCACCTGAGCATCTCGCTCTGCAGGCAAAGCCGCACCGGAGTGATGCGGAGAGATGCGCGAGGTCTCATGGACCTCCCTGACGCGGCCTAGCGGAAGTGCCACCCGGCATCCCTTCCATAACGCACGGGTAAACAAAGGGAAATAGCGCCACCCACCGCGCAAGGAAGGACGCCACCATGGATCTTACGAAAACGGCTAGAGAAATTACCCGCCTCATGCTCCCCTACCTGACCACGCAGCAGAACCGCCAGCTCAAAAAGGTTTTATCGCACTGCCTTTTCGATGAAAACGAGTTAGCTGAGAACAGCGGCGACAGTGACAACAAATCATTCCTCGATCTTTTTCTGTCCGCGAAACGCCTCGAAGGCTGCTCGGATAGGACTATCGCCTACTACGAAGCAACCATTAATAAACTGCTTGAATCGTTCGACACGCCAGCCTGCGACCTGGGAACCGAAGAGATTAGGTCCTATCTTTCCGACTATCAGCAAAAAACCGGCGTCAGTCGTGTTACCGTCGACAATGTCCGAAGAATCATCTCAAGCTTCTACTCATGGCTCGAGGACGAAGACCACATCATCAAGAGCCCGGTTAGACGCATTAAAAGAGTCAAGGCTCCGCAGCCAATAAAGGAAACGTATAGCGATGAAGTCGTTGAGATTCTTTGCGATAACTGCGGGTCGCCCCGAAACCTTGCCCTAATCGACCTGCTGCGCTCCACGGGCATGCGTGTGGGCGAACTTGTCTCGTTGGACAGGAGCTCCATCGACACCATCAATCGTGAGTGCATCGTACACGGCAAGGGAAATAAGGACCGCATCGTCTATTTTGACGCAAAGACTAAAGTCCATATTGAGAATTACCTGGCAACCCGAATGGACAGCTCGGAAGCACTCTTCGTGTCGAGCAAGGCGCCACACGAGAGGCTACAAATTGGCGGCGTCGAGGCACTGCTCAGAAAACTGGGGCGCGAACTTGACGTGGGAAGGGTCCATCCTCATAAGTTCAGAAGAACGCTTGCTACAAAGGCAATCGACAAAGGCATGCCCATCGAACAAGTCCAGGTGCTCCTCGGGCATAAGAAAATTGATACCACATTAAGGTACGCAATGGTTGACCAACGAAACGTCAAAGCATCCCACCGAAGATACCTAACTTAAATTTCGATTTGTCGACTGAATGGAAAAATACAGCAAAGTCTCTTTGCTCCGCTTTATCAGCAATGGGAAGATTGA
>URFU01000028.1 GCA_900547125.1 uncultured Collinsella sp. | reverse complement strand
TCGTCACCTTCTTGGGCAAACGGTTCATAGATAAGCTTTAAAAACTCGGGAGCCATGCCAAAGCCGGAATCCGAAACGCTAAAGCAAAAGAGCGCACGCCCATCATCGAGTGGCTTGGTCTTTGAACTAAAGGTGACGGAGCCGCCGCGCTTGTTGTACTTAATGCTGTTGTCTAACAGGTTGATTATGATCTGTCGGATATGGGTGGGACTGCCGATCATGTATGGCCCCGTGGCGTACGGCAGACTATTGTCCTGCATTGTGATGCCGTTATCGGATGCGCGGAGCTTGCACAGCACCAGCGTATCGTCACAGAGCTCTTTGAGGTTAAAAGGCGCATGTTCCAGAGTTAGCTTGCGGTCTTCGATTTTGCCCATCTCGAGGATGTCGTTGATCAGCGAGAGTAGGTGATTGGCGGCAACACGCGCCTTGGCGCGGCTTTCGCGGGCGGCCTGCATGTCGCCGTCTTTCAATTCCTCAATTTCGATAAGACCCAGGATGCCGTTGAGTGGCGTGCGGATGTCGTGGCTCATGCGCGTGAGGAATGCCGTCTTAGCGGCGTTGGCGGCATCGGCTTTCTGCTGTTCTTTCTGCGCGCGGTGAAGCGACCAGACAAGGATGACGATGCCGGTGAGCAAAATGCAGATGACGACTGCCGCAATGACGATGCGGTTGCGGTAGAGAAGTCGAAACGCATCCGATTCTTGCGCCGAGTACGATGTGGGGGAATAACTGCTTGCAGAGAGCGATTCGCCAGCATTGACGATGCCCTTATTAATGATTCCCAACAGCACGGGCTTGCCGCGCGAAATCAAACACGATAGCTGTGCCGTGTCGGTGAGCTCCTGTGTTTGGAAATCCTCGATATCGTAGGTGTCGCGGATGGTTTTCAAGCGCGTGCTGGGGACAATGATGCAACTTGCCTCCCCCTTATTGAGGGCTTCGCGTGCCTCGTTGTCATTCGGATACTCGGTTACCTTTGCGTCGGGGAATAGGTTTTCGAGCTCAAAACGGTTGACGATCGCGTCTGCTGTGCAAGCGATGTTCTTAAGGTCACTGTTCAGGTTGCTGCTGCTGTGAATGGCGGCTAGGGAAACCGTTCCCATCGGGTTTGACAGGATGACCCCTGCCTGCTCGGCAAGCCAGTAGTCGCGAAACAACGGTAGGGCGACATCGATGGTCCCTGTGGAAAGGGCTTTGGTCATTTGCTCGTTGTTCGAGAACGCTACTGTTGCAACCGTAATGCCAAACTTGTCGTGCAACGTCGTTGCAAGCGAGGCGAGCGACCCTTCCATTTCGCCGTCGTCATTTTGCGTGCAGTAGGGGAGTTTGTTTTTAAGATAGCCGATCGTGATGGTGTTGTCGTTTGCTTTGAGCCAGGAGCGCTCGGGGCCGGTGAGCGATGATGAGCCGCTGTTTTGGGCCGAGTAATTCGCCTTGACCTCGTCGTTATAGCGTGGGTTGACGCGGGCGATTGCCGTCATGGCGGCATTGATATCGTTCATCAGGTCGGGGCGGCTTTTGGGGACGGCAAAATAGTAGTCACTCGAGCCAACGTAGAACATGGGCGACGCATCGGGCGACGAGATGGTGTCGTTCATGATGACGGCGTCGACTTCGTCGTTTGCGAGTGCGTCAAAGAGCATGGAGCCTCCGTCATACTCCCTGTATGTGCAGGTGATTCCTTCGTTGGCGAGCCACTGCTGGCCAACGAAGGTTTGCATAACACCGGAGTTGCGCCCTGGAGCGCTTGGGGGTCACCCTTGGCCAGGTCGTCGCGATCGGGCTTGGCGTAGATGTAGTAGCGCTCGGCGCCCTCGGGGTTCGAGGAGAAGAGCAGCTTTTGGGCGCGTTCCTCGGAGTAGGAGATGTTGGGCATGAGGTCGATTTCGCCCGCCTCGAGCATGTCCATAAGCTCGGTGAAGGTGCCGGAGACGTATTCGTATTGCCAGCCCGGCGTGTAGTATGACAGCGTCTGCAGGTAGTCATAACCCCAGCCCGAGAGACGCTCGCCGGGGGTGCCGTCCTGGAAGCCTTCGTTGTTGATAAGCCAGCCAACGCGGACCGTCTTGACCTGCTGGTCAGAGTCGACGGCAAAGGCGGGGACGGGTATGACGGCGCTCAGTACGGCGAACGCAGCAAGCGCGACGGCCAGGGTGCGACATATAACTGAACGAAGGACAGCGGAAGCTCTCACGTGCAATCCTAACGAATCGAGACAATACCGCATAAGGATACCAGCTCAGCCTGCCCAGTCGGCCGCCGCACCGCTAAACGGTCCCGTCCGGCAGTTGGGGACAGTCCCTTTCTGCCGGCACAAAAGGAACGTCCCTAACTGCCGGTTGCCTAACTGCCGGTTGTGGGACAATACCGAGCAAACGTGATTGGGCGTCTGGGGAAAAGGGGTCGCGATGAAAAAGCTGAGGACGCTTGCCGATGTTTTGCGCCAGGCTGGCTTTGCGCGCATCACGGGCCTGTTTCTTATCTTCTATCTGCTGTGCTCGACGGCTGTCTGGCTGTCCGAGCCCACGACCCTCACGTTTGGCGATGGTCTCTGGTTTAGCTTTGAGACCGTCTCGACCATCGGCTTTGGCGATATCCCGGCCGAAACGCCGGTCGCCCGTGCTATTACCGTCGTCCTGAGCGTCATCAGCATCTTCTACATTGCCATGCTCACGGGTGTGGCGGTGAACTACTGCAATACGCTCATCAAGCTGCGCCAAAAGGACACCATGGCGCGCTTTATGGACGATCTGGAGCATTTGGAAGAGCTCGATCGTAACGAGCTCGCCGACCTGTCGCGCCGTGTGCGCGAATATCGCCGACGCCAACGCTAGAACGGGCGCCGCGCGTCACGACGAGGGGGACTGAATATGAATATCACGGTATACCTGGGCGCCAGCGTCGGCAATGACCCGGCGTTTCTGCCTGCGGTGCAAGAGCTGGGCAACTGGATTGGCTCCAACGGGCACGCGCTGGTATACGGCGGGTCCAAATCGGGCCTGATGGGCGCGCTCGCCGATAGCGTACTCGAGGCAGGTGGACACGTGACGGGCATTGAGCCGAGCTTTTTTATAGATGCCGAGTTTCAGCACGACGGCATCGATGACCTCATCGTGACGAGCGATATGGCCGAGCGCAAAGCCAAGATGATTGAGCTCGGCGATGCGTGCATCGCCTTTCCCGGTGGGACGGGCACGCTCGAGGAGATTGCCGAGGTCATGTCCGCGGTGTCGTTGGGGCACCTGAGTGCTCCGTGCATCCTGTATAACCTTGACGGTTACTACAACGACCTCAAGGCGCTGCTCGGGCGCATGATTGATAAAGGGCTTTCGAGCCCGAGGCGCCAGCACGGCATCTACTTTGCCGGCGATTTGCGCGAGATTGTCTCGATTATCAACGGATAAGTCTTGAGCCTGCCCCACTATGACTCCCAATGGTGCCGTTTGCGGCGCAGATGGTTGGCTCGTTCGGACAACGCTCGCTCTACAATAAAACGTAACTATGTCGACTTTGACCGCGGGAGGACCCGATGGACAACCTTGCCAAACCCACAAACCGCGCGCTGTTTTTAGTTAGCGTTGCCGTGACCGGTGCGTTCGCAGGTGCCGCGGTCTGGCTGTTCTTTTTTGCGATGGAGCACGGTATCGACTATCTGTGGACCGAGATTCCGCACGCGCTGGGCGTCGCTTCGCCCGAGCTCGCCAGCGGCCCGTTTGGCTTTTTGCCGTACCCGTTTTTTGTCTGCCTGCTGGGCGGCCTGCTGATCGGTCTGTACGAAAAGCTTACGGGCACCAAGACCGACGACCTCAACCAGGTGATGGCTAAGGTTAAGCAAGACGGGCGCTACCCGTACGACAACCTGGGCAAACTTTCGCTCGCGGCATTGCTGCCGCTGCTGTTTGGCGGAAGTATTGGACCGGAGGCCGGCCTGACTGGCGTTATCGCGGGTCTGTGCAGCTGGGTCGGCGATCGCATGCGCCGCTTTGGCGCCGAGTTCAGGGAGCTCACGCTGTTGGGCACCCAGGCCGCGCTGACGGCGCTCTTTACCGCGCCCGTCTTTGGCTTTGTGGCGCCGCTCGCCGGTAGCGCCGACGGCCAGGGTGCTAATGACGATGAGTCCGCGTCCGGCGAGATCGCCATCAAGCTGCCCAAGGCACAGAAGACTGTGGTCTACGGTATCGCGATCGCTGGCGGTCTGGGCACCTACCTGCTGCTTGGCCAACTTGTGGGCGGCGGCATGGGCATGCCCAGGTTCGAGGCCGCCGAGGTGGGCAACCTGGAGCTTGCCTGGCTCATCCCGCTGGCGTTGGTTGGCACCGTTTGCGGCTGGCTGTACTTTGTCTCGGAGCACGCGAGCGAGGCGCTGTCCCATGCAATAGGGGAGCGTCCTGTCGTCAAGGCCATGCTGGCTGGTCTGGCGCTCGCCATCTGCGGCACGGTCTTGCCCTACACCATGTTTGCCGGCGAGACCCAGGCCGATGTACTTATGGAGACCTACCTCACCATTCCCGCCGGCGCGCTTATCGCGACCGGTCTTGTTAAGGCCATGCTGACGCCCGCCCTCATCAACCTTGGTTGGCGCGGCGGCCACTTCTTCCCCGTTATCTTCTCGGGCGTAAGCCTGGGCTATGGCCTTGCCATCCTCACCGACGCAGATCCGGTCTTTTGCGTCGCCGTCTGCACGGCATCGACGATGGGCGCCGTCATGCGCCAGCCTGTCATGGTTGTGGGCCTGCTGCTTATGTGTTTCCCACTCAAGGGTATCGTCTGCATGATCATCGCCGCAGCCATTGCCGCTGGCATTCCACTGCCCAAGCCGCTGCGCAAGTAGCACGGCAGCGCGCGGTCAGTACAAACATCTCAAGTCCGGTGCGGGCGCTGTGTCACGGATTTGCGGGTGGACTGGATTTCGTTCGGTATCGGCGCTACTTCCAAATTGCAAGCGCGGCGGTGCCCAGTACGATGAGGACGAGACCGATGGCGCTGCGGCGGGAGAGTTTTTCGTTGAATGCCAGGCGCGCAAATAGCACCGATACGACAATCGATAGTTTGTCGATCTGCACCACGACACTCACCTGGCCTGCAGCGATGGCATAGTAATAGAGCAGCCACGATGCTCCAGTCGCGATGCCCGATGTTGCGAGAAATGTGAGTTCGCGCCGGTCAACGTGCGCGACCTGCTCCAGTTTTCCCTTGGCTGCCACGATTGCCCATGCCATAACCAGTACCACGCAGGTGCGGATTGCCGTGGCCAGGTTTGACTCGACGCCTTCGATGCCGATCTTGGCGAGGACGGAGGTGAGTGCCGCGAACACGGCGGCGCCGAAGGCGTAAGCGAGCCAGGTTCGGTCTTGCTGCTGCTCGGGTTCGGCGGACTGCTTCTTCTCGATCATTAAAAACGTGCCGAGGGTGATGACAGCGGTTCCCACGAGCTTAACCGCAAGGTTGCTCGTCTCGTCAAAAAGCGCGATGGCGACCAGCGCGGCGAGCACGGTGCTCATCTTGTCGACCGGTACGACCTTATTGACATTTCCGATGCTCAACGCCTTAAAGTAACAGATCCACGAAGCACCGGTAGCGAGTCCCGAGAGGACGAGAAAGAGCCAGGATCTGGGTTCGATGCTGCCAATGGTTCCAATGGATCCAGAAATGCCCGCCATTGCCCAGGCGAAAACGAGCACCACGCAGGTGCGAATGGCCGTCGCGACATCGGAGTCGGTCTGCTTGATGCCGCATTTGGCCAAGATGGATGTGATGCCGGCAAAGAATGCTGACGCAAATGCTGCGACAACCCACGACACGGGTGCGGCGCCTCCTTGGATAATGGGTTTATCCTGCGAGTTTTATGGACATGAGGATACCGCCCCTCCATGAAGGTTTGATATGGCCGCGGCGAGACGGGGGTTATGTTCCGGGGAGCCATTTGGTGAAGGCTCGAATTGTCGATATGCTGTCGACTTTTCTTTGGTTTCCAAGATCTAAACGGCATGCTTCGAAGGGCGGCGGCGTTGTTGCTGCTTCGTCTTATCTAGTAAATGAGGTGGGGTGCCGCCCAAGTCCTTTAGCTGTCGATTACAGATCGCGTGCCCGATAGACCTTGGTGCTGACGGCGCAGCTGATTGCACATAGCGCGAGGGCAAGTGCGGCGATGCCTGCACACAGACAGCTCAGAACGGCAGGATCGGGATTCGCTCCGGCAATCGACATGAGCCAGTTGCTGATGGGGTTGGAGGAGCTCAGCGTGGCCATGGCAAGGCATCCGAGCATGGCAAACAGGCCAACGGATAGGCGCAGCGCCTCCATGTGTCCAAATCGGAAGAACAGCGGCTGTGCCAAGAACACCATTATGAGGGTGATGAGCATCGATGCTGCCGAGGCTATTGCGATCTCAAAGACGGTCTGTCCCGTCGAAGGAATGCCCGCGCTGTTGAAGAGCGGGATGGCGACGATACTCAAAAGCGTAGCTGCACATGCCATGACGGCGGAGAAGACAATAACGCTCAGGTAACGGGCACAAATAATGTCTTTGCGCGAGAAGGGCAGCGTTGCCCGATAACGCTCCCATCCGTTTTGATTGTCGAAGCCGGCCAGCGAGCTCATGACCATGATGGGTGACATGGCACTGACCGCGCAGGCGCCAGCGCTCATGCCGGAATCGCCGTCCGACGCGTTGGCAAGGGTCAGCACGACGAATATGAACAAGCCGACACCCGCAATGCTTGGGGCAAGCGAGCGAACGATGGCGAGCTCGGACATAAAGGCGCGTTTCATTTCGAAGCCCCTTTCAGCGTGAGGCGAAGATAGTCATCAATGGTTGCCCGATCGCAGGGAATCTCGGGAAAGGCCTCGAGCGCTTCGTGACGGTTGGGCACGAGCACGTCCACGCTATAGGCGTGGTGGGCGGCACGGGCGCCTTCGACGCAAGCCATAAGCTCGGCGGCCTGTGCTTGGGTGCAGTGGGCGATGCCGGCGCGGTCGGTAATGTCCTCGCGCGGCAGGTCAAAAATAATCGAGCCATTTTCGATGCAGATGACGCGATCAGCGGTGCGATCGAGGTCGGACGTAATGTGGCTCGAGAGTAACACGCTGTGCTGGCCGTCGGCGACAAAGGCAAGCAGCTCATCAAGCAGTTCCTCGCGTGCCATGGGATCGAGGCCCGCGGTGGCTTCGTCCAAAACGAGCAGCTTGGCATTGTGGCTGAGTGCACAGGCAAGCTGCAGTTTCATGCCCATGCCGCGGGAGAGGTCCTTGACCTTTGTCTTGGGATCGAGGCCAAATCGGTTGATGAATCCGGCGAACGTTTCGCGGTCCCATGTGGGGTACGCCGGGCCTACGAGCGACTCGATCTGGCCCACCCTGAGCGTGGAGGGGAAGGGGCACGTGTCCAGGACAAGACCGACGCGGGAGCGTAGATGGCGTTGCGACTCATCGGGCGCGTCGGCGCCACAGCGCTGCCCAAACAGGTGCACTTCGCCGGCATCGAGCTTTATAAGCCCGAGAGCAGCTCGAATCGTCGTTGTTTTGCCAGCACCGTTTGCGCCTACAAAGCCAACGATCTGGCCGGGCTCCACAGCGAGCGTGACGTCGCGTAGTGAAAAGCGGTCGCTCACACGGCGTGAGATGCCTTTGAGTTCTAAAAGGTTTTGCATGGTATAGCCTTTCTTGCAGATGGCTACTGCATGGTTTCGGGGGCTACCAGGTCGAGCATCTCGTGCAGTTTGTCGCGCGTGACGCCCAGGGTGTCGGCTTGGCTCGCCGCTTTCGCATGTAGCTCTTCGATATGGCAGAGCTGGTTTTCGCGCAAGAGTTCCTGGTTGCCCTCGGCGACAAAGCAGCCCTTGCCCTGCACGGTGCAGATAAACCCGAGTTGCTCTAGGTCGGCGTAGGCGCGCTTGGTGGTGATGACGCTCACACCCAGGTCGCTCGCGAGTGCACGGATGCTGGGGAGTTTGGCTCCCGCAGCGAGCGTGCCCGAAAGGATCTGAGCTTTGACCTGCGAGGATATCTGCTCGTAGATGGGCTTGTCGCTTGAATTGGATAGGATGATGTCCACAGCGGCTCCTTAGCTGTTGGGCTACACGTGTATATAACCGGTAAGCACAGTATATATACACTATGCACAGTTGCGCAAGAGACAAATTCGGATTGTCCGCTCGTTCATTCATCTCAATCTGTAACATCTGGAACCGATTTGGACGGCTACCTGTTACAGATTGAGATTTTGCTGGCGGGCCCCACTTGGTTGTCTCAATCTGTAACAACTGGAGAAGTTTTTTGCTGCTAGATGTTACAGATCGAGACATTGGCCACCCGTCTATCCTTATATCTCAATCTGTAACAGATGGACCCGTTTTGAGTGGCTGGAAGTTACAGATCGAGATCTTTCTGGGACGCCCACCTGTTTGTCTAAATCTGTAACAGGTAGAGGTTCAAAAACCGTCTGGATGTTACAGATCGAGACAAACTGCTGCGGAGTGCCGCCATCGACTGCTACCCTAGGCCCCAACTGATGAATTTGTCCTGATAGGCGCCCTAGAGCGAGATTTCGCGGCTACAATAGTACGGTTACATCGACGTAATGCACTCAATGCAAGAAAGGATCCGCATGGCAAGCCTGTCGGATGAAATCTCGTCGCGCCGCACATTCGCGATCATCAGCCACCCGGACGCCGGTAAGACCACACTGACTGAGAAGCTGCTGCTCTATACCGGCAGCATCCAGACCGCCGGCTCGGTCAAGGGCAAGAGCTCGGCCAAGCATGCCGTCTCGGACTGGATGGACATCGAGAAGGAGCGCGGTATTTCCGTTACCTCCTCGGTGCTGCAGTTCACCTACAACGGCGCCTGCGTCAACATCCTCGATACCCCCGGCCACCAGGACTTTTCGGAGGATACCTACCGTACCCTTATGGCCGCCGACGCCGCGGTCATGGTCATCGACGGCGCCAAGGGCGTCGAGGCCCAGACCAAAAAGCTCTTTAAGGTCTGCACGCTGCGCCACATTCCCATCTTCACCTTTGTGAACAAGCTCGACCACGAGGCCCGCGATCCGTTTGAGCTCATGGAAGAGATCGAGAATGTCCTGGGCATCAATACGTATCCCATGAACTGGCCGATTGGCAGCGGTCGCAACTTCCGCGGTGTGTTCGATCGCCAGACCCGTCGCGTTATCGCCTTTGAGGGCGACGGCCACGCCAACGCCACCAAGAAGGTCGCCGAGGTCGAGGCCGAGCTGGGCGATCCTTCCATGGACGAACTCATCGGCGAAGAGAACCATAAGAACCTGATGGACGACATCGAGCTGCTCGATGGTGCCGGCGACGAGCTCGACTTGGATGCCGTGGCCTGCGGCAAGCTAAGCCCGGCGTTCTTTGGCTCGGCGCTCACCAACTTTGGCGTGGAGCCCTTCCTCAAGGAGTTCCTGCGCCTGGCCCCGACGCCGCGCGCCTATACCGATACGCTCACCAACGAGCCGGTCGATCCCTGCCGCGACGACTTTAGCGGCTTTGTGTTTAAGATCCAGGCCAACATGGACAAGAACCACCGCGACCGCATCGCCTTTGTGCGCATTTGCTCGGGCAAGTTCGAGCGCGGCATGGACGCCTTCCACGTGCAGGGCAACCGCAAGCTCAAGCTTGCCACGGGTACCTCGATGATGGCCGATGACCGCGCCATCGTGGACGAGGCGTACGCGGGCGATATCGTGGGCCTGTTCGACCCCGGTATCTTTAGCATCGGCGATACCGTGTGCTCTGGCAAGCGCCACGTGCAGTATCCGCAGATTCCGACGTTTGCCCCCGAGATGTTCGCTCGCATTACGCAGGTCGACACGCTCAAGCGCAAGCAGTTCGTTAAGGGTATGGAGGAGCTCGCCCAGGAGGGTGCCATCCAGATCTTCCGCGAGCTGGGTGCCGGCATGGAGAGCGTCATCGTGGGCGTGGTCGGCGTGCTGCAGTTTGAGGTGCTCGAGCGCCGCCTCAAGGCCGAGTACCGTGTTGAGGTTCGTCGCCAGCCGCTGCCCTATACGGACATCCGCTGGATCCAGAACGACCCCGACACCATCGATATCCCGGGCCTTTCGCTCACGCGCGACACGCTGCGCGTCGAGGACATGCGCGGCGGCAAGCTGCTGCTGTTCACGAGCCCGTGGAACGTGGACTGGGCTACCGACCACAACCCCGACCTTATCCTGTCGGAGTTTGGCAACGTAGCGTTTTAACGCATCGGCGCGGTGGCCCTGCGGGGCTGCCGCGCCGTTTGCTTGCCTGATGCCGTGTGAGCGGCTATCATACCCACCGTCGTCTCAAGACCGGGGCGTCCGAGCAGTTCGGGTCCGATATCCTGCTCGTTAAACCTAAAACCAAAGGAGTACATAATGATCAAGAAGGTCATGGAGGACTACAAGGTCCTGTTGCGGAGCATTCCCGCGGCAACGGTTTCGCTGTTTTTCGTGAGCGTCATCATGATGAACCTGCTGGCCAACAAAGAGCTTATCAGCCTGCCGTATCTGGCGCTCGATTGCGGCTTTGTGGTGAGCTGGGTTTCGTTTTTGTGCCAGGACATGATCTGCAAGCGCTTTGGCGCCAAGGCATCTATCAAAATCTCTATCCTCGCACTGCTGGTCAACCTGGCCGTGAGCCTGTGCTTTTGGGCATGCTCGCTCACGCCGGGCATGTGGGGCGCCTACTACGACACGGGCATGATCGAGGTCAACACCGCCCTTAACGCCACCATCGGCGGCACCTGGTACGTGGTGCTGGGCTCTTCGCTGGCAATGCTCGTTTCCGCCGTGGTTAACTCCACGCTCACCCAGTCGCTCGGCCGTATGCTCAAAAAGAATAACTTTGCGAGCTTCGCCTTCCGCTCCTATGTGTCCACGGGTGTTGGCCAGTTTATCGACAACCTGGTCTTTGCCATTGTGGTGAGCCACACGTTCTTTGGTTGGACCTGGGTGCAGGTCCTTATGTGCTCGCTGACGGGCGCCATCGCCGAGCTGCTGTGTGAGGTCTTCCTGAGCCCCGTGGGCTACAAGGTCGTGCGCGGCTGGGAGCGCGAGAACGTGGGCTCCGAGTACCTCGAGCGCCACGCAACCGCCTAAGGAGCAAGTATGCGGGTTTTGATCACGGGCGCTTCGGGCGGTATCGGAGCCGCATGCGTGCAGCGCTTTTTGGACGAGGGCCACGAGGTCGTGGGCTTTGACCTGCTGCCGGCGGCGGTCGAGCACGAGCGCTACCGCCATCTGATTGTTGATGTCTGCAAGCCGGGCTCGTTTCCGGGCGACCTTGAACCCCAAGTGATCGTGAACGTTGCCGGTACGCAGGATTCGGCCGACGATATCGCCGCTAACCTGTGTGGCACCATCAACGTGACCGAGCGCTACGCTTTTGTGGGGGAGGGGCTTGTCGCCAAGCCGGCGCCGGCTATCAAATCCGTGGTCAATGTGGGCTCGGCGAGCGGCCATACGGGTTCGGAGTTTCCCGTCTATGCCGCCAGCAAGGGCGGCGTTATCGCCTACACCAAGAACCTTGCAAACCGCCTGGCACCGCAGGCCATCGCCAACAGTGTGGACCCGGGCGGCGTTATCACGCCGCTCAACCGTTGCGTGATGGAAGACGAACACCTGTGGAACCAGATTATGGAGCTCACGCCGCTTAAACGCTGGGCCACCGCCCAAGAGATCGCCGAGTGGATCTACTTTGTGGGCGTGACCAATCGGTTTATGACCGGACAGAGTCTGTTGATCGATGGCGGCGAGGCCGGCCGCACGCAATTTATTTGGCCCGAATAGGAAACGCGCCCGATGGAAAGCCGTCGGGCGCGTTTTTGATATATCGATTTTTAGCCGAGGCAAGTCCAGTTGACGGGGGTCGAGCCGTGCTGTTCGAGTAGCCGATTGGCTGCCGAGAAGGGACGCGACCCCATAAAGGCGGGGAGTTCTGCCGTGGCACGGTTGGCCGAAAGCGGCGAGGGGTGCGTGGAGGCCAGACAGAACTTGTCGGTTGCCTTGCCCGCGCCGACTGCGACGAGCTTGCCTTCGACCATCTGCTGGGCAAAGCGACCCCATGCCAAAAAGACTACCGGCTGGGGCAGCTGGCAGCAGCGTTCGATAACGTAGTCGGTCAGGGTGCTCCAGCCCAGTTTGGCGTGCGAGTTCGCGGCATGCTCGCGCACGGTGAGCGTGGTGTTGAGGAGCAGGACGCCCTGTTGTGCCCATGGTGTTAGGTCTCCCGTGGCGGGAATGGGGCAACCCAGATCGGCTTTGAGTTCCTTATAGATGTTGCGCAGGCTCGGCGGCAACTTGGTTTGCGTCGTGGGGACCGAAAACGACAGCCCCATTGCCTGGTTGGGTCCGTGATAGGGATCTTGACCCAAGATGACAACCTTGACCTGGTCGGCCGGCGTGTAGGCGAGGGCATTGAGGATGTCGTCTTGTGCCGGGTAGATGGTCTGCTCGGTGCGCAAAAGGGCGATGCGCTCGAGCAGTTGGTTCGTAGTGTCACGTACCGGCTGCGGTGCATCGCCCAACCAAGTTGCTATGTTGTGGTCGCGAGTTGCGGTGTCCAAGGGGCTCCTTTATGGCAGATGCTCTGGTGGCATCTATTGTAAAGGCGCACCGGTTGCCTTTATGCCACGGCTGTATAAGAAGTGGGGCCTACGAGACGTGCTCGGGCGCTCCTGCCATACGGGTGTGTCCATGTGCGCGAAGGCGCGGAAGCTCGACGGTTGCCACCATGACGCCGGTTAGGATGAGGGCGGCGCCAAAGAAGGCGATGGGGCTCAGAACCTCGCCGACCAGGAAGAACGAGAAGCCGGCAGAGCAGCTCGAGAGAGAAGGCGAAGCCGGTGGTCTCGGCGGGCACGTGGGGCTGCACGAGTGTTTGGGTGATAAAGCCATAGGCAGAGCAGATGAGTGCGAGTGCGACGACAACGACGATCTCGCTGGGCGTACTGGGAAGGGTGAAGCCGCCAAAGACGCATGCGGCGATACCCGAGGATAAGCCGCCGAAGCCCAACTGCCAAACGCCCAGAGCCAGCGGGTCGACATCTTCGACAAAGCGCTTCGCCACAATGATATGGCCGGCATAGACAAAAGCGGAGAGCAGCATGATGAGCGCGCCCGGATTCAGGCTGGTGAAGTCGGCGCCCGAGAGCAGCAGCATGCCGCAGGTGACGATGGCGGTGCCGATGAGCACTTTGCGCTCGGGGGCACGACGCAGCAGGGCGGCGTTGGCAAACGGCACGATCACGACCGTCAGGCTCTGCAAAAAGCCGGCGGTGGAGGCGGAGGTGAGGCTGGAGCCCAGGCACATGCAGGTGAGTTCGGTTGCCATAATGGCGCCGATGATGGCAGCGCGGACCATAAGGTCGCGGTTGATGCGGAAAGCGCGCTTGTGGAAGAGCAGCAGGCAAGCCACAAAGGCGATGATGCAGCGCAGCGCAACGATGCTCGTGGCGTTCATACTGTCCATGCCGATCTTCATGAGGGGGTACGAAAAGCCCCATGCGACGGGAACGGAAAATGAGAGCGCGATTGCTTTTTTGCGATCCATGGGACTCCTTTTGTTACAGAACGGTTTCGTAAAAAGGATTCTGCTCCCAGATGTGGATGTAGTAAAGCGAATGTATCTTCAGTATGATTAAGAAATGCTAATGTCATTAGGAAAAGCGCTGGCAAAACGTTTTACGGCTGCATTGATGTGGAGGCGCGATGGCATCGCGGTATCAGATTGTTTGTATGGTGGTCGATCGCGGCAGTCTTAAGGGCGCGGCGGACGAGTTGGGCTATACGCAAAGTGCGGTGAGCCAGACCGTCAAGGCGCTCGAGCGCGAGCTGGGCACCACGCTTATCGAGCGCGGAAAGCAGGGCGTTTCGCTTACGCGCGATGGCAAGCAGTATCTGCCGTACCTGCGCCAGATCGTGACCGCCGAGGCCGAGCTCGAGGGCAAGCGCCAGGAGCTGCTGGGGCTTTCGTCGACTGATATTCGCATTGCGACGTTTACCAACGTGAGTCGAACCGTGCTGCCGCGTGTGATCCGCGACTTTGGAGCGCTGCACCCGGGCGTGCACTTTACCCTCAAGCAGGGCGATTACACGCGCAACGCCCAGTGGGTGCACGATGGCGTGGTTGATTTTTGTTTTACGGCGCGCGGATTTACCGCTGGGCTCGAGAAGCGCGTGGTCTATCACGACGAGTTGGTGGCGCTGCTGCCGGCTGCGCATCCGCTGGCGGCAAAGGAAAAGGTGACGCTCGCCGACCTGGCGTCCGAGCCCTTTGTGCTGCTGGATGAGGGCGAACAGAGCCTGGTGCTCGATGCATTTGCGACACATGGGCTGTCGCCGCACGTGACGAGTGAGGTGACTGACGACTACACCATCATGGCGATGGTGGAGGAGGGCCTAGGCGTGAGCATGCTCTACCGTCGTACTGTGGAGGGCATGCGAGCCGATATTCGTGTGCGACCCATCGTGCATGCTCCCTCGCGCGACGTAGTGGCAGCTTGGCGCAGCTGGGATACCATGCCTATCGCCACGAGGCGCTTTATCGACTATATGAGCTCGCATATTGTCAATTAATGACTGGCGTGGCTTTGAGTGCGGTGTTTAGCGGGCTGTCGCTTTGGCTTGGGTGGCGCGATAGGTGCGTGCCGGGTGGCAAAGTAGTACCGCTACGACCATAAAGAACGCCGTGGTGCCCAGGCTGATGGGGTAGACCATCATGATGTTCGCAAAGGTGCGGAAGTGCGGGAACACGCAGAACACCCAATAGAAGCGGATGCCGCAGACGCAGATCATGGTGATGAGGGCGGGCGTGAGCGAGATACCAAAGCCGCGTAGGTAGCCGGACATGTTTTCGTAGAACATGCTAAAGGCGTACGCCGGGAAGATCGAACACACGCGGATATAGCCGATCGAGACGATGTTGGGATCGCTGTTGAACAGCGACAAGATCTCGCGTCCCAGGCCGACAATAACGATGATCGTGGTGAGTGCAACGATACCGCCTTCGACCAGGCAGACCTTGAGCGTTTTGGTGCAGCGGTCGATCTGGCGGGCACCGTGGTTTTGTCCCACAAAGGTGGTGCAAGCTTGGCTAAAGCTGTTGAGCAGGTTGTAGCACACGTACTCCAGGCTCATAGCGGCGCTCGATGCCGCCATGACCTCGGTGCCCAGGCTGTTGATGGCAGACTGGATGATGATGTTGGCGACGGCAAAGACGGCGCTTTGGATGCCGGCGGGCAGGCCGATCTTGACGATGCGCTTGAGGGCGACGGGGTCGATAGCCAGGTCGCGTAGGGTGACGCGGACGACGGAGTCGGTCTTGAGCAGGCGGATAAAGAGCGTAGCGGCGCTGACGGTGTAGGCGATGGCGGTGGCGATGGCGACGCCCGCGACGCCCCAGTGGAGTACGGGGACAAAGATGAGGTCCAGGCCAATGTTGAGGACGGTGGACACGGCAAGCGCCTGCAGCGGCATGCGGGTGATGCCGACGGAGCGGAAGATCGCGGCCTCAAAGTTGTAAAGCAAGATCGAGGGCATGCTGAGCAAAAAGACGCGTAGGTAGAGCGAAGCGAGCGGCATGGTTTCGGCGGGAACGTTGAGCGCGGCGAGCATGGGCTCGGCAAAGATCTCGCCCAGTGCGATAACGACAAAGCCCACGAGCGCCATTAAAATCGAGGTATGGACGGCGCGTTTGACCATGTTCTGATCGTTGCGGCCGATAGCGTTGGCGATGACCACGTTGGAGCCAAGCGACATGCCAATAAACAGGTTGAGCATAAGACTGGTAAGCGGAACATTGGAGCCGACCGCCGCCATGGCGAGGGTTCCCTGGTCGCCCGAGAAGTTACCGATGATGACCGTGGCGATGAGGTTCGACAGTTGCTCCAAGATGCTCGTGGCGGCCACAGGGAAGGCGAACAGGGGAACATTGCGCCACAGCGATCCGGTGGTCATGTCAATGTGCTTAGATACGGTGTCAGCCATACGCTCTCAATCTCTAACATGCTCTTTTGTGCTTATTTGCGCAGACGATGATACTCCTAATCGCCTAGTCATTGGGGACGTTCTAAAACGATTACTCATTCAAGAACGTCCCCAATGACTAGGCGGGGAAGGCGTGCGACAATGGTGGGCGTTGTGTTGTTCGCGCTAAGGAGTTGCCATGTTGTTGTGTCCCGTTTGCCATGAGCCGCTGGTGGATGACGAACGCGGTGCTGCATGCGCGAGCGGACACCGGTTTGACCGTGCGCGCGAGGGCTATCTATATCTCCTGCGCTCGTCCAAGAGCGGCGACTCCATGGGCGATCCCAAGTCGCAGGCGCGCAGCCGTCGCGACTTTCTGAACCGCGGTTACTATGCGCCGTTGCGCGATGCGATGGTCGAGCTGGTGCGCGAACGAGCTCAGCGGTGCGCGTCTACGAACGGCCCCATGACGCTGCTCGATATTTGCTGCGGCGAGGGCTACTACACCAGCGCCATGGGCGCGGTGCCGGGCGTGGATGCTTACGGTTTCGACCTGGGCAAAGAGATGGTGCGCCTTGCCGCCAAGCGCGGCGATGCGACCTACTTCGTGGCCAACATGAAGGACATCCCCGTGGCCGAAGGCGCTTTCGATATGGTGACCGAGCTCTTCGCTCCCTTTAACGAGCGAGAATTCGCCCGCGTGCTGGCGCTCGAGGGCTCGCTCTACACCGTGGTGCCAGGCGCCCGTCATCTGTTTGGACTCAAGGAAGTGCTCTACGACACGCCATATCTTAATGACGAGAAGCTGCCGCAGACCACCGAGCTCGAGTTGGTCGGAACGCAGCGGGTGTCTGCGAATATTACGCTTCAGACCCAGGCGGACATCGAGGCGGTGTTCCAGATGACGCCGTACTACTACCGCACACGCCCTGCCGACAAAGAGCGCCTGGCAAATTTGGATACCCTTCAAACCGACATCGACTTCATCATCGCCGAGTACCGCCACTGCTAACCTACCAAAAAGGGACAGGTTTATTTTGGCAGGTTTTATCTGGGCAAACGCAAAGGGCCGACCGCGGAGATGCGCGATCGGCCCTTTTTAGTTGCTTGGCTGCAGAGGTTATGAGAAGCGAGCGCTTACAGGCGGTCCTTGTTCTCGGCCTTAACGGCGTGTGCCTGCTGAACAAAGAACAGGTCGTACACCACGATGACAAAGGCGACGATATTGACGGCGCTGCCGCCGAGCGCGGGAAGCGTGAGCGCGGCCTGCGCAATCGTGGCGATTGCGGCAACGATGCCGAGCTTAAACGCAGCATCCACCTGCGAAGGCTTGTTGGCGCCCTTGATGCCCGCAACACCTGCGGCGAGATCGATGAGGCCCTTGGCGACCAGCACGACCGCGGCGAGCATGGCGTTCGACCCGTACGTGGAATCGAGGTTGCCGGTCGCGATGCCGGCGATTCCAATGACGAGACTGGCGATGCCCAGAACAAAATAAATCAGGGCAAGGATTTTGAGTGTCTTGCGAGCGGCGCTCATAGCTGGTCCTTTCGATGCGGGCGCGGAGAATCTGTCGCACCCAGGTTGCGGCACATATCGTGAAGCACATTGTAGTTCAACGGGGCGATGCATGCGTTTGAAAGCGTCTCTTGCCTGTACGGTCCAACCTTTCAAAAAGGAAAGCTGGACGTAAGCCAAATCGATGGCAGCCCATGTGCGGCGCTGCGATGATGAGGCCGTAACAAGGAGCTGGTCTCAAGGAGGAGTCATGATGTACGGAGCAGGGCAAGTGCGTGAGCCGCAGTCGTTGGGAAGGCGCATGGGTGATTCTGTGATCGCTGCCGTGTGCACGGGATTGATGGCGGTGCTTTGCATTGCGATGCTGTGGACCATGTCGCATGTGGGACAATAGCGGACGGTTGGGTGCTGGCATAAACGGCGCTCACGTATTCGTTTTGCTTGCTAAGGAGTACCCATGGGCGTCGTCGATCCCTTTTCTGTTGCTCGGGCCGCGGGGCTTGAGCTGATCGGGAAGTCCGAGGGCCTCACGCTCACCGACGGCACGATGGAGCTGCGTGCCGATTTTGACCGCATTCTTCCGCGGCTCAAGCAGGGCCGTCTGCAGCAAGAGCTGTTGGTAAAGGCTGCGCGCGCAAAAGGCATCGAGTGCCCATGGGCGATTGATGCCACGGCAGGCTTTGGCGAGGATTCGCTGCTGCTGGCGGCAGCGGGCTTTACCGTCGATCTGTATGAACAGGATTGCGTGATCGCGGCGCTCCTCAAGGATGCCTTGGATCGCGCGGCAGATGATCCGGCGCTTGCGGTTGCCGTGTCGCGTATGCGCTTACATGCGGGCGAGGACAGCATTGCTGGCCTTCGCCATACAGCTGAGCTGATCGGGCAGGGCGAGCTTGCCGCTCCCGACGTGGTGTATCTGGACCCCATGTTTCCCGAGCGCACCAAGAGCGCGGCGGTGAAAAAGAAGTTCCAACTCTTGCACCATTTGGAACAGCCGTGTGCCGATGAGGAGACGCTGGTCGAAGCTGCGCTTGCGGCGCGTCCGCGCAAGGTCGTTATCAAGCGGCCGGTAAAGGGCCCGCTGCTTGCCGGCGTTAAGCCGAGCTATCAACTTGCGGGCAAGGCCGTTCGTTACGATGTTTTGGTGCCGCCGCGCCCGTAGCTTGCGTGCGATGGCTGGCGCTCCGTCAATGCTGTGCCGATGCAGTGCCTATTTCCAAGGGTGCGACGTCAGGTGCCATCCACCGCAGTATTCGCATTTGTAGCAGGCCAAACCACGCCGCCCGCGGTTTTCGCAGTCGGCCATAACAGCCTCGGCCTCAGCGCGCGTGTCGTAACGGTTTTTGCGCTCGCACGACTTGTAGCGCCAAGCCTCATCGCGCTCGGCGTCCAGGGCGTCGCGGCGCTCGTCTTCGCGCGCAAACAGGTCGCTCATATCGCCGCCGGTGGCAGCGCTCAAAAACTCGCTTTTTGCCTTTGACCAGGCGGCTCGCTTTTTGCTCCCCATCTGCTTCGTGCCCCTCTCCAAACGCTGGTATCATTGCTCAACCAAAGTGATACCAATAAACGTGAGGTCGCCGCGTGATGATCAGAAAAACCCTCGATACCGACATTCCCGCTGTCATGGCTATCTACGACGTTGCCCGCGCTTTTATGCGCGCGCATGGCAACGCCACGCAGTGGCCCGAGGGCACGCCTTCGGCTGAGCAGCTGGCTGCCGATATCGCCGCCGGTGGCAGCTATGTGTGCGAAGTCGACGGTCGCGTGGTGGCGACGTTTGCCTTTCTGCCGGGGCCGGACGAGTGCTATGACGTAATTGAGGACGGTCAATGGCGTAGCGACACTCCGTACGCCGTGCTGCACCGTGTGGCGTCCGATGGCACCGCGTACGGTATCGCGGCTGCGATGTTTGCCTTTGCCAAGGAGCGCGCCGAC
>URFU01000027.1 GCA_900547125.1 uncultured Collinsella sp. | reverse complement strand
CGAGGCCTCGAAGATGATGGCGTCGGCGACCAGGGTAACGGTGAAGACCATGATCGGGGCGATGCAGTTGCGCAGAACATGCTTGATCAAAATCCACGGAGCCTTGGCGCCGGAAACGATGACCGCGCGGACATAGTCCTCGCCGTACTCGGACACAATGTTGGCGCGCACGATACGGGCAATCTGCGGAGTGTACATAAAGCCGATGGCGAAGATGATCGACGGCACGGAATTGCCCAGGATGGAGACGAAGACGGCAGCGAGGGCAATGCCCGGGATGGACATGATGATATCCAGGATGCGCATGATCGCCTCGGAAACGGACTTGCGCGAAACAGCCGCGAGGGCGCCCACAATCGAGCCGCAGACCAGAGCCATGGCGGTAGCACCGAAGCCGATGATCAGCGAGTAACGGCCACCGTAAAGCATGCGCGACAGAATGTCGCGGCCCTTATCGTCGGTACCGAAGATAAATCCATTGCCGGGAGCCTGGCGAGCAGTGAAAATCTCGACCGGGCTATAGGGGGCGAGCAGGGGAGCAAGAATCGCGGTCAGGGCGACCAGCACCAGCACGACGGCGGCGATCTTAGAAGACAGCGTCATCTTCTTCCAGCCACCGAGCTTGAGCCCCTTGGAGGCAGCTTTCTCGAGCTGCGCGGTTGCTTCTCTCGTATCTTTACCATAATCTACACCGTCCTGATGCGCGGGTTGATGAGCAGGTAGAGCATGTCAACCACGATGTTGATGATGATGAAGGCAAGAGCAACGACGATGACGACGCCCTGAACCAGGTTCGCCTCGTTGCCCTGAACGCCCTGCAGGATCGCAGTACCCATGCCGGGGAGGTTGAAGATGACCTCGATGACGACAGCACCGCCCATGAGGTAGCCGATCTTAAGACCGAGGGTGGTGACCGGGGTGATCAGTGCGTTGCGCAAAACGTTGATGCCGACGACGACCTTCTCGGGAACGCCGGCGCCGCGAGCCATACGGACATAGTCCTTATCGAGCTCCTCGACCATGGCCGTACGCACGATACGAGTCATCTGACCTGTCAGCGGGAATGCCAGAGCGATGGCGGGCATGATCATGCGCGCCAAATAACCTGCCGGGTTGGTGGTGAAGTGAGGCAGAGCACCGGACGCCGGAAGCACCTTAAGGTAGGAAGAGAACAGCAGGATCAACAGAACGGCAAGCCAGAACGACGGGGTTGCCAAGCCGGCGATGGAGAAGACGCGGATCACTTGGTCCGGCCATTTATCGCGATACAGTGCCGCGATGACGCCGAGCAAAAACGAGACGACCGCGCCGATGGCAAGACCGATGAAGGTCAGCTGCATCGTGACGGGCAGGGCCGTGGAGATGCGCTTGGCAACGGAGTTGCGAGCAGCACCATAGGTGCCCATGTCACCATGGATCAGATCGCCCATATAGCGCACGTAGCGCACGGGCCAGGGGTCGTCCAGACCATACTTCTCATGGTACTCGGCAACCGCCTCAGGCGAGGCACCGTCACCCAACGCCGTATAGGCGGGGTCGGTCTTGGAGAACGACATAAGGAAGAACACCAGGACGGTGACGCCCAATGCCATGATCGGCAGCGCCACGAGACGCCTTCCAATCAAACGTAGAAAGTTGTTCACGTTCTCTCCCCTTTCTTTTGTCGGTAGGACCAACTGGTATATGAGTATGGATACTCATTACAAGACCCGAGCGACATCGAGGCCGCCCGGGTCTTTGTTTCAACTATGAGGACGTTGCCTTACGACCGACGCCCCACATATGACTCAAGCGAGTCTTAGGCCTTGACGGTCGCGACGCCCCTGAAGGACATGCTCGTCGTGCCGATGCCCTTGAAGCCATCGAGGGCCTCGCCGTTGGGCGCGGTGGACGGATCGTCCCAGGAAGCGGAGACGGTCTTGACGTGGACAACGGGGTACAGAACAGCGTTGTCGGCGATGATGTCGAAGCACTCGTTCCACTTCTTCTGCTGCTCGTCGCCCTCGGCGGCAAGAGCCTCGTCCATGAGACCGTGGAGCTTCGCCCACTCAGCGGACTCCTTCCACGGGCAACGGGTCTGCATCCAGACGTTGTCGCCATACCACCAGTTGAGCAGCAGGTCGGGGTCGGCGCCGAAGCAGGACGGATCGCCAGGAGCGAGAAGGATATCGTAGGCCTCGCCGCCGTCGATGGCAGCGTAGGTGGCCGGCGAGGTATCGGTCTGGATGGTCACATCGAAGCCGAGGGCGTCGAGGTCGTTCTTGACCTGAGCGGCCATGCCCTTGATCTGCTCGTTGTCGGTGGTGCGCAGGGTGATGGCGCCCGGGGTGATGCCAGACTCTTCGATGAGCTTCTTGGCCTTCTTGGCGTCAGTCTTGTACACCGTGGAAGCCTCATGATAGTTGGTGAAGCTCTTGGGCAGGTAGCAGCTGGCAGCGGTGGCAAGGCCGGCGAAGGTGTTGGTGATCATCTTCTCGGTGTCGAGCGCGTACATGACGGCCTGACGGACCTTGACGTTGTTCCAAGGCTCCTTGGCGACGTTGAACATGATGAAGCGGGTGCCGAAACCCTGAACGTTATCGATCTTGCAGCCAGCGCTCTCGAGCTGGTCGACGGCGTCAGCGGTGACGAGCTCCATAACGAGCGTGGAGCCCTCCTGCTGAGCGGTAACGCGAGCGGTGGGGTCGGTCAGGATGCTGTACTGGATCTTCTTATCCTCGGCAGCATACTCACCGTTGTACTCGGGGTTGGGAACCAGGGTGATCTCGGTATCGGAGATAGAGTCGTACATCCAGGGGCCGGAACCGATCGGCTGCTTGGCGCGATCCTCCTCGGCCTGGGTGGCCGGGGTAACACGGATGATGGCCAGACGATCCTTGAGCAAGGAGAAGTTGGGGACCTTGGTCTTGACCGTTACAGTGCTGGCGTCCTTGGCCTCGATGGACTCGAAGGGCTGGAAGAACGGAGCATAGGTAGCGGAAGCAGCGCAAGCGGTGTAGGAGGCAACGACGTCGTCAGCGGTGACCTCGGTGCCATCGGAGAACTTTGCGCCCTTGCGGATGGTGACCTCGAAGGTGGTGTCGTCCACGGACTTGGGATCATCGGTGGCAAGCTCGTTGAAGGTGCTGTAGTCGTGGTAATCGATGCCGTAGAGGCCCTCGATGACGTGCCAGTTAGCGCCCAGGCCCACAGCGGAGCCGGTGCTGGCGGGGTCGAAGCTGGACGGAGCGTAAGCGGAACCAGCGGTGATCACGCCGCCGCCACGGTTGGCGGAATCGGTGGAACCGGAAGCGGAACCCTCGTCGTTAGAGCTGCCACCGCAGCCGGTGAGACCAAGCCCTGCGACAGCAGCGACGCTGCCGGTGAGGCCGAGGAACGAACGCCTGGACATACCCTTGTTGATGATGGCCATGTCTTCTCCTATCAATAGAGAATCTTACCCGGGAGCACCTAGACTTGCCCCCGCGCAACTTGCGGACGATATATACCTTACCTACCGACGAACCCAACTGAGGTGCCGCGCTCGGCGACCGATACATACATACGCTTGAACGGTATTTACTACCGTTCACCGAATTCATTGACAAATGATTCGACAGACAGTATGTATCGACGAGGTGAGATATCAGTCTTCGTCAACCCGCAGGATAGCAGTGTTGTTCACCATGGCTAGTCAAACGTTTTAGCGTTAATAAAACCCGAAATCGGCAGGTAATCACCGCGAAACAAATGATTGAAAATTGACCAATCATGTATATCAGTTGTTTAGAAGCACGTTTAGTTTTCGGATCGGTTGGCCGATGCCTGGGCGCGCTCGGCATTCCATGCAACAAGTGCCTCGTGGACCGCTTTGGCGACATCAGCCGGAACGCCTCGAACTTCTGCAATCTCCTGCTCGCTTGCCGCGCGCAAACGCTTCATCGAGCCAAAATGGCGCATAATGGCACGTTTTCTGGTGGGTCCCACGCCCGGAACGTCGTCAAGCACCGAAACCGTCATAGCCTTATCGCGCAGCTCGCGATGGAATGTAATGGCAAAACGGTGTGATTCGTCTCGTACCTGTTTAATCAGATAGAGCGAAGCGGACCCTGTCGGCAGCACGACAGGCGTCTCGTCCCAAGGCACGAAAACCTCCTCATCGGCCTTTGCCAAGCCACAAACTGGTATATCGAGACCGAGTGCCTCGAGTTGCTTAATTGCAGCGGTCAATTGCGGCTTGCCGCCATCGACTACGAGCAAATCGGGGCGCGAGCCAAAGCGCTCGTCCGCCATGCGCTCGGGAGCATAGCGACGCCCCAGAACCTCGGACATCGATACGAAGTCGTTCGCCTCGTCCAATTCGGCCTGAATTTTAAAGCGACGATACTGGCCCTTGTCGGCACGGCCGTTGGTAAATACCACCATCGAAGCGACGGTAAAGGTGCCGTGCAACGTCGAGATATCGAAGCACTCGATGCGCAACGGCGGCGCAGGCAGCGCCAGCGCGCTTTCGAGCTCCAGGAGCGCCTGATTGGTGCGATCATCAGCATACCCCGTGCGCATCATGTAGCGCATGAGGGCATGGCGCGCATTTTTGGAAGCCATATCGAGCAGGCGGTGCTTTTCGCCGCGCTGTGGCCTATGGAGATGGCAAGAGCGTTCTCGCTTGCCCGCAAGCCACTCCCCCAACGCTTCGGCATCCTCAAGCTCGACAGAGAGATTGATCTCGGCTGGAATATCAGCCGTCTCGTCGTAATAGCGCTTAAGAATGCCCGATTGAAGCTCTTCCTCGTCGACATCCAGGCCTTTATCGAGGATGAACTCACAAGTTCGAACCGTTCGGCCCTCGCGAACGACAAAGACACAGGCGGCAGAGATAGTCTCTTCGCGATAGAAGCCGATGACGTCGATATCGACGCTTGATGGAAAAACGACCTGTTGGCGATCGTCCAGGCCCCTAATGACTTCCAGGCGACGCTTGACGCGCGCCGCACGCTCAAAATCGAGTGTCTCGGCTGCCTCTGTCATCTCGGACGTAAGCTCGTCGACGACATCCTTGCGATGGCCCGACAAGAAACGTTCGACACGCTTGACGTTCTTGGCATAGTCGGCGGGGGAAATCGCACCGACGCATGCGCCCGGCCCGCGCCCGACATGATAGTCAAAGCAGGGACGCCCGTTTTGCGCGCAAATCATATTGACGATGTCTTCTTCGCCCTTATGAGATTCGACGATGCGGCGGCAGCGGCGCCATTCCGCACAGGATGCCGAGCAAATAGGAATAACCTTGCGTAGCGTATCGATGGTCTCACGCGCCGCACGGCTATCGGTATAGGGGCCAAAATAGCGCGTTCCCGGTTTATGACGCTCTCGCGTGTATTTAATAGCCGGAAACAAGTCGCTCTTGGTAATGGCGATAAAGGGATAGCTTTTATCGTCTTTGAGATCGACGTTAAAGTACGGATGGTACTGACCAATCAGATTGCGCTCGAGCACCAATGCCTCGTGCTCGGTCTCCACCACGATATAGTCGAAGCTCGCCACCAGCTGCATCATGAGCGGGATCTTTTGACGCTCGTCCTGCAGCGTCACGTATTGACGCATACGGGCACGCAGGTTTTTTGCCTTGCCCACATAGATGACATCACCCTTGGCATCTTTCCAAAGGTAGCAGCCGGGTTGCGTGGGAACGCGCGAAACCTGCTCGGCAAGTGTTGGAATGTTGTCGTGACCCGCCACGCGCACCTACTTGCGACGAAGCAGCGCCGAGACCTCGGGCATCTTAAAGACGAAGGCAAGACCAAAAGTTACAGCGAGCGAGACGACGCCTGCAACACAAACGTAGCCCAGGGTAATGAGGATCGAGCTGCCAAGCGCTCCGACAAAGTGCTCAAGTGCCCACATGATGCCGGCGCCCGCGGCAGCGCCCAAGCCACCGAACAGTAGGCCGAAGAAACCGCCATGCAGGATAGACTTGACCTGAAGGCCATGCAGACGACGGCGCAGCCACCACAGTGAGCATCCGACCAAGACCACGTAGTCAACGACGTACGAAAGCGCAATTGCCGGCATACCGTAGCCCAGCACCACGCCAAACAGCAGCACCGAACCGGCCTGACCGATAGCGGAGTACAGGCAATAGCGGCTATAAGGTTTCATATCGAGCAGGGCCGAGAAGCTCTTCTGCATCAGCACGACCACGCCGTAGAGCGGCAGGGAAAGTGCCAGATAGATAAGGAACTCCGACACCAGCGCCACACCGGATTCATCGAACTTGCCGGCGCAGTAGATCATGTTGAGCGGACGGGCGAAGACGATCAGATACATCGCAAACGGAATCAGGAAGAAGAGCATCTGGGCGACACCGCGCGAACTGCCCGTGCGGACGCTGTCGTAATCCTTTTCCTGCGCATCGTGAGAGAGTTCGGTATAGAGTGCCGTCGAAAGCGAGGCGGCGATCAGCGCATAGGGCAATGTGTACCACAGGCGCGCATATGCGATGACGGAAGGGCCGGTCTCGGGCTGGCCCACCAGCGCAGCAGCGTTGGTGATAGAAGTCGAGACAAACATGCACACCGTGGCGAGCAGCGTCGGGATACCAAGCGCGATCGTCTGTCGCAGCGCGGGATCCTTAAAGTCGATATGGATATGAGGATGCACGCCATGCTTGCCAAGCGCGGGAATCTGGCAGGCCATCTGGACAAAGACGCCGAGGGTCGTACCAGCTGCGATCAAGATAATACCGGCCTGCTCGCCAAATTGTGCAGACACGGGAGCAAAGCCCATAAAGCTGGCGATGACGATGACATTGTTGAGAACCGGGGCAAACGTCGACCAGAAGTAGTCGCGGTGTGCGTTGAGAACGCCCGAGAACACCGAGCCCAAGCCATAAAACAGAATTTGAATAGCAAAGAAGCGGAACATGAACGCAGCGGTATCCATGCTGCCGCCATCGCCCGAAAGGAACGACTGCGTCCAAATAAAGCCGGGAGCAAACACGGTGCCCAGCAGTGAGATACCGCCCAGCAGCAGAAGCAGAATACCGAGCAGGTTGCCGACATACTCGTTCGATGCCTCGCGACCCTGCTCGCGTCTCACACCCATATACACCGGCAAAAACGCCGTAACGAGCATGCCGCCCATCACGAGCTCGTAGAGCATGTTGGGCAGGTTGTTGGCAACCTGATAGGAGGACGAGAGCAGCGACATACCGATGGCGGCCGCCATGGCCCACGTGCGGATAAACCCGGTGACACGCGACACGATGGTCAGCACGGTCATAAGGCCAGCAGAACGACCAACCGTGGAGTAGTCCGACGAACCCATATCGTCTACGTCGTCCTGAGAGTCCTCATAAACCTCATCTTGTGGCGGCAAATCGTCCACGACGGCAAAGGAGCCGGTCATCGCAAAGGGATCGTCAACCAAAACGGCGCCATCAGCAGGTGCGGCGTCATCGCTGTTCGGCATGTTGTTACCGGATACGGCATCATCATCGAATATGGCATGGTCGCCAAACACCGTGTCAACTTCATTGGCGGCGACGGTTCGGGCAGAAAACGACAGAGGGTCCCAGTCGTCATCACCGTCGATGGCCACGCCCTCGACGGGATCGGTCGAACCAAGCGGCGACCATTCGTCATCCGAAAGAAGCGGTTCGCCATCATCATGAGCCGTGGGCTTGGCGGAACGAGCGGCAGGAGCGCTCTGCGGTGTGCTCTTTCCCTGGGCTGCCATCAAAAACACCGCCGTCTCATCGGGACGCGGTGCACGAGGAGCCTCGGAGGCGATCGGCATCACGCTGGCGCTCGATTGAGCGGCGGCCAAAAAGACAGCCGTCTCATCGGGACGAGCCGAAGAAAGAACCGTACGGGGAAGTGCCGTGCCGGCACCGGCGGCACGCAAGTACACGGCCGTCTCGCCCGGGTCAGCGGCAGCGGACCAGGCGTTTCGAATCTCGTTATCGAACGAAGCGGCCTCGGGCGCGGGCGTCTGAGGAGCCGACCCTTTTGCAAAGTGAGCTCCGCGCTTTGATTCTTCCTGCGGCATCGCTCAGTCCTCTCTCGCGATCGGGGCAACCGTCGCCCCGCAAAATGCAACTAAGTCATCGGGAGCAAGCTCAAGCTGATAGCCGCGCTTGCCACCCGAGATAAAAATGGTATCCCAAAGGACGCATGTCTCATCGATCAGAGTCCGGAAGCGTTTTTTCATACCGACCGGACTGCAACCGCCGCGGACATACCCCGTCGCGGCAAGCAAATCTTTGACATGCATCATGGTCAGCGACTTTTCGCCTGCGGCGCGCGCGGCGGCCTTGAGGTCGAGCTCGTCGGCAACGGGAATGCAGCACACGACATGGTCGTTGGACGGCGTCGTGCAGACCAGGGTCTTAAATCCCTGACCGGGCTCCTCGCCAAGCTGCTCGGAAATCGCGACGCCCAGCCCCGACGATTCGTCGCCATCGTCTTCGTACGTATGGAGAACATAGGAGATGCCGGCGCTTTCCAGCTCGCGCATCGCATTGGTTTTTGACGTCTTAACAGCCTTTGCCATGGCACATCCTTTCCCTCGCAGAGCGACGCAAGGATTAAGTATAGGGCCAATTCCGCCGCATATGCCATCTCGACACACAGAAGCGCCACCGAATCAGAAGGAATCGATGGCGCGTCGGTACTACAACGTCTCTTTACTGTGCGTCGAGCTGCGCCTGACGCTCACGGTCACGTTTGAGCAACGGCGCCAAGAACTTGCCGGTATAGCTCTGCGGGCATGCCGCAACCTGCTCTGGCGTACCCGAGACCACGACAGTTCCGCCGCCGTTGCCACCCTCGGGACCCATATCGATCAGGCGGTCGGCGACCTTGATGACATCGAGGTTGTGCTCGATCACCAGCACCGTATTGCCCGCATCGACAAGACGCTGCAACACATCAAGTAACTGGCGAACGTCCTCAAAATGAAGACCGGTCGTAGGCTCGTCCAAAATATAGAACGTCTTACCCGTCTGACGGCGATGAAGCTCCTTGGCGAGCTTTACGCGCTGCGCCTCACCACCCGAGAGCGTCGTGGCGGGCTGGCCCAAGCTCACATACCCTAGGCCGACGTCATACAGGGTTTGAAGCTTTCGCTTGATCTGCGGAATATTCCCAAAGAAAGCCAGCGCCTCGGCCACGCTCATGTCAAGTACGTCCGAGATAGTCTTGCCACGATAGGTAACCTCGAGCGTCTCGCGGTTATAGCGCTTGCCGCCGCAAACCTCGCAGGGAACATAAATATCGGGAAGAAAGTGCATCTCGATCTTAATCTGACCGTCGCCCTTGCACGCCTCGCAGCGACCGCCGCTCACGTTAAAGGAGAAACGACCCGGCGAGTAGCCACGCGCCTTCGACTCCGGCGTGCTCGCAAACAGCGCACGCAGGTCGTCCCACAAACCAATATAGGTAGCGGGATTCGAGCGCGGCGTACGGCCGATTGGCGACTGATCAATATCGATCACCTTATCGATGCACTCGATGCCGTCGATTTTTTTGAACGGGCCCACGGGACGCGTAGAGCGATGGATAGTGTTGGTGAGGGCAGGCGCAATCGTATCGGTGACCAAGGAACTCTTTCCCGATCCTGATACGCCGGTTACGACGGTAAGCGTGCCAAACTCAATCTTGGCCGTAACGTTTTTGAGGTTGTTGGCACATGCGCCCGTAATCTTAAGACAGCCACGTCCGGGGTTGCGACGTTCATTGGGAACTCGAATCATTCGCTTGCCGGTCAGATAGGCACCCGTCAGTGATTCGGGACACGCCATGATGTCAGCGGGCGCTCCGGCGGCGACTACGTGCCCGCCGTTGACGCCCGCGCCTGGCCCCATATCGATCACATAGTCGGCAGCGCGAATCGTGTCCTCATCGTGTTCAACGACGATAACGGTGTTGCCGATATCGCGCAGGCGCTCGAGCGTCTTAATCAGCCGCTCGTTGTCGCGCTGGTGAAGACCAATCGAAGGCTCGTCCAGAATATAAAGAACGCCCATGAGGCCAGCACCGATCTGCGTAGCCAGGCGAATGCGCTGCGCTTCACCGCCGGAAAGCGTCGCCGAAGCACGATCGAGCGTCAGATAACCAAGGCCGACATCAACCAGAAAACGCAGGCGTTCCAGGATTTCCTTAACGATACGACCGCCGATGAATTGTTGACGCTCAGTGAGCTCAAGGCCCTCAAAAAACTCGAGCGACTCGCGGCACGACAGGCAGCAAACCTCATAAATGGACTTGCCGCCCACGGTGACGGCGAGCATCTCGGGGCGCAGGCGAGCGCCATGGCAGCTCGAGCACGGCTCCTCGCGAATGTACTTCTCCAGGCGCGCCCTAGTGTTCTCGTTGGTCGTCTCGGTATAGCGCTCGTACAGGATATTGCGCACGCCCGAAAACTTGGTGTCCCACTGGCTGCGACGACCGTCGAGCTTTTGATAGTCCACCGAAATCTTCTTGTCGCCCATGCCATCCAAAAACGCACGGCGCACCCGAGGAGGCAAGTCTTCCCACGGAGTATCCGCGCTCACCTTAAAGTGCTTGCAGACCGCGGCGAAGATCTGGGGGTAGTAGTTCGAATTGCCGAACAGGCTTCCAAAGACCCCATCGGCAATCGACTTCGACGGGTCCTCAATCAGCGCCTCGGCATCGACCGTTTTCTTAAAGCCCAGACCATCGCACTCGGGACACGCGCCATAGGGCGCGTTGAACGAGAAGTCGCGCGGTTGCAGGTCGTCGATGGAGTGCCCGTGCTCCGGGCACGCCAGAGCCAACGAATACTCCAGCATCTCGCCCTCGGTCCCCTCGGGAGCATCGCGATCGGGCAGCATGTACACGTTCACATTGCCGTGTGCCAAGGCAGTCGCCTGTTCAACAGCCTCGGCGATGCGGCCCAGAGAGTTTTCTCGAATCACGATGCGGTCGACTACGACCTCGATATCGTGCTTGAACTTTTTGTCCAGATCGATAGCGTCGTCGAGCGAGCGCACTTCGCCGTCAACGCGTACGCGGCTAAAGCCCTCAGCCCGAAGATCCTCGAACAATTTTGCGTACTCGCCTTTGCGCCCGCGCACCACCGGCGCCAGCACAAACGCACGACGGCCCTCCCCCGCCGCCAGGACCTTATCGGCGACCTGGTCGGTGGTCTGACGCTCGATAACGCGACCGCACTCGGGACAGTGCGGCGTGCCCACGCGTGCAAAAAGCAAGCGAAGGTAGTCATAAATCTCGGTTACGGTACCCACCGTCGAGCGCGGATTCTTGGACGTCGTCTTCTGATCGATCGAAACAGCTGGCGAAAGGCCGTCGATCGAGTCCAGATCGGGCTTGTCCATCTGGCCTAAAAACTGGCGCGCATAACTCGACAGGCTCTCCACGTAACGACGTTGGCCCTCGGCATAGATCGTATCAAACGCCAGCGAGCTCTTGCCCGAGCCCGAAAGACCGGTAATGACCACGAGCTCGTCGCGCGGGATGGAAACATCGATATTGCGCAGGTTGTGTTCGCGCGCACCACGGATAACGATAGAAGAATCAGACATGGAAGCTCCTTGCCTCCTATAACCTCAAATCACACTGTCGATGAGTTTAACGCACTCAACGCGCACAGATGTTCGTAATACAAGATTCGCAGACCTTTTGCTTTGCGTGTCGGGTGCTTTGTTTCTCGAAATGCCGTGGAAAGGTTAGAGTAATCTAAAACTGAACTTAATTTGCTGTAACAGAGGAACGTCCATGACCGAAGATATCCCCCTTGAAATCACTTCGAGTGACATGGCCAATCTGCCCATATTCATCGCCGTCCTTATCGTGGCCGCCGTCGTCGTGCGCGTGTATTTTTCAATCAAACACAACGAAAAACCGCCCATTGCCCGCGTCTTTTGGTGCGCGACGCTCCTCATCCCGCTCGGCATGGTAGCTGCATGGATTACGAATCAATTGCTCGTAAATGAGGACAGTTCCCTATGGGTCCTTTCTTATTCGGCGCTCGGTGCTGCCGCCGTCATACTTCTTGTCGAGCCCTTGGTTTCGGGACTTATCGACCAAACCGATCTTGCGACGGGAACGGTCGCCTGTATTTGCCGTGACATCCTTGTCGTCGCCGCTGTTTCAGCGCTCTCGTTCGTTTCACTCGAAATTGCCTGCAACGAAACGTTCTATCGCATTCCCGCCAACTCATTCGGGTTTTCCGTCGGGCTGCTCGCGACGGTTCTGCTCTCCCTTTATTTACTGGGACAGCGTCATGGAGGCGTCATGGTCCTCGTGCCCGTCGTCTGTTGCATCCTTGGCATTGCCGAGCACTTCGTCATAACGTTTAAAGGCGAAGCCATCCTGCCAAGCGATATCTTGGCCCTTGGCACCGCAATGGAAGTGAGCGAAGGATACGAGTTTACCTTTACCGCCGGAATCGTAACCTCACTCGCCCTGTTGGAGATTTCCCTGGGGCTTCTTTCGCTTATCCGACCGCGAAAGCTCCGTACACCCACCCATGTCTTCCCCGCAATCGCCGCTAACCTCTGCGCTTTTCTGCTAGTGACCGTTGTGGGGCTCTCGGGCTTTTCCAACATCGACTTGGAGCAGGCGCTGGATTTTGGATTTGACCGTTGGCAGCCCATCACCACGTATGCGTCTCAGGGTTTTATCACTTCGTTCACCGAAATGGTCAACGAGTTGCCCATTGAGAAGCCCGAAGGCTATACGCCCGATGAGGCGCAGAGCATTGAGCAGGAGCTCGCCGCCGCCTACGACAGCACGTACGGCTCGAGCGAGCAGCGCGCGGCGGCCGTTGCCCAGTTCAATGAAATCAAGCCGACGATTGTTGCCGTCATGAACGAGAGTTTTAGCGACCTTTCGTGCTTTGAGCAGCTCCAGGCGGCCGGGTACACCGGCCCCGCATTCTACACCTCGCTTCCCGACACACTTGTTCGCGGCACTATGCTCGCTTCGGTCGCCGGTGGCGGAACGGCGAACTCCGAATTCGAATTTTTGACCGGAGCGACAACGGCCTTTGTCGGATTAGGCAAAATCCCCTATCAGCTGTATCAGATGAATGGTGTCAACAGCCTGGCAAAGGACCTTAAAGAGCTTGGGTATACCACTACCGCTATGCACCCGCAAAACCCCGTCAACTACCATCGAGATAAAATCTATCAGCAGCTGGGCTTTAGAGACTTTCTTTCAATCGGCGATTTCGAAGGTGCGCCCTATTACCATGCCGGCGTATGCGACTACGCCACCTACGACAAGATACTCGACCTGCTTAGAACCGACGAAGCGCCGCAGTTCATCTTTGACGTCACGATGCAAAATCACGGCGGCTACGACTATGGCACCGTTCCCGCCGAAGAGCTGACAAACTATTGGGTCGAGGGAGCCAGCGAGGGCGCCAATAGCGCGCTCAATACCTATCTCACCTGCATCAACGCATCCGACCGGGACCTCGAGTACTTTATCAACGAGCTCCGCAATATCGGCAGACCGGTTGTTCTTGTCTTTTTTGGCGACCATCAGCCGAGCGCCGCAACGACTCTCAACGACGAGCTGTACCCTCAGGAAGATACGGCAAGCCACGCTTTCCGTATCTATCAGTCGACCTATTTCGTCTGGGCTAACTATGAAATCGCCGGCAATACCGAGCTCAACGTCTACGACACCGTCGGCGCAAACGAGATTGCAGCCATTACCCTTAATAAAATCGGCGCCCCGCTCACCGACTATCAAAAGGCCCTGCTTGCAACAAGGTCAGATGTGCCCACCATCAATGTTGCCGGCTATCTTGGTGCCGACGGGCTGCGCTACGACTTGGAATCTGAAGACAGCCCATACGCCTCGACGATCGACAAGCTGCAGCGCATGCAATACCTCGAGTTCGCCAGCAAAGTTCAGTAAGCCCGCCCATTCGCTTGGGCCCATCGTATTGCAAGCACGCTCGGCCCAAATGCATCGCAAATGACTCCCGCTCACAAACGAGGGTACAATGACGCTCGTGTCACATCGCGGGGCCCCGGCCCCAACATATACAAAGGAGTCTTATATGGGTTGCGAGCACGCACAAGCAGCCGGCGGACAAACAACGCCGTCGCAATTTGAAGAGAATACGCTGTCGGAGGTCAAGCGCGTTATCGCTGTGCTTTCTGGCAAGGGAGGCGTCGGCAAGTCGTTTGTGACGGGCGCCATCGCAACCGAGCTCGCCCGCCGCGGCAACAAGGTTGGCATTCTCGACGCCGACATCACCGGTCCCTCCATCCCCAAAATGTTCGGCATGAGCGGACGCCATGTCCATGCCCTCGGCAACCTCATGCTGCCCGAGATCTCCGAGCACGGCGTCAAGGTCATGAGCTCCAACCTGCTGCTTCAAAACGAGACTGATCCCGTCCTCTGGCGTGGTCCGGTCATCGCCGGCGCCATCAGGCAATTCTGGAGCGAAACCTCTTGGGGTCCCATCGACTACCTGTTGGTCGACATGCCTCCGGGAACGGGCGATGTCGCGCTCACCGTTTTCCAATCGCTGCCCGTCGATGGCATCGTCATCGTCACGAGCCCGCAAGACTTAGTCTCGATGATCGTCGCCAAGGCAGTCAACATGGCCGAGAAGATGAACATCCCCATTCTGGGCATTGTCGAGAACATGAGCTATATCGAGTGCCCCGACTGCGGCAAGAAGATCGAGGTCTTCGGCAAGAGCAAACTCCCCGAAGTCGCCGAGACCTATCATCTCGACGTCCTTGGTCAGCTGCCCATCGATCCCGCGCTCGCCGAAGCCTGCGACAAGGGAGAGGTCGAAACCGCGCTGCCCGCCGGCATGCTGCCCCAAGCCGTCTCCGCCGTTGAGGCCGTCGCCCCGCACGAGACAGACGAGGCCTAAGTGAACGCAAGCGCCTTCTATGACGTCTTGGTGATCGGCGGCGGGGCTTCGGGCCTCGCCGCCGCCATTACGGCGGCGCGTATCGGCAAAAGCGTCTGCGTCGTCGAGCGCGACGTCGCCTGCGGCCTTAAGCTGCTCGCAACCGGAAACGGCCGCTGCAACCTCTCAAACGAATCGATTGATCCACAGCGGTATAACCACCCCGCATTCGTCGAATCCGTTATGGGCCCCCAGCCCGAACAAGAGCTTATGGGTTTCTTCTCCTCGCTGGGCATCATGACAACCTCCGAGGAAGGCCGGCTGTACCCGCGCTCCCTTCGCGCCGAATCGGTGCGCGACGCGCTTCTCAACGTTTGCGACCGCCTAGATATCACCTTAATCTGTGGAGCCAACGTTGCCTCGGCGCACAAAGCTTCTGAAGGCTGGGCACTCCAAATAGACCGTCCAGCGCGGACGCTCAAGGCAAAAAAGCACGACGACCGAAAATCGGAACTCCGCTCACTTCGGAAAGCGCTCACCGATGTCCCTCGCAAGAACGCGACCCTGCAGGCACACGCCGTAATTATCGCCACGGGCGGCAACCCCACCGGTATCGCCGATACGTTTAGCCTCCCCCTCACTTCGCTGCGCCCCATCCTCTGCCCCGTATCGGCAACGGTCGTTGGCGATCGGGCGGCACTCAAGACGTTAGATGGTCTGCGCGTCCGCGCCCGCTTGACGCTCGCCCGCAACCACAGTGAGCTCTGGCACGAAAACGGTGAAGTGCTGTTTCGAACCTTCGGCATCTCGGGCGTCGCTGTCTTCAACCTCTCCCGTCGTATCCAGCGCGGCGATACGATCCTGCTCGACGTTTTCCCCGACCTCTCTAAAGACGAGTTGCTCGATATGCTTAATCGGCGCGTTGAGCTGCTCGGCGGCTTTTCGCCCCGCGATCCCCATTGGCTCGACGGTATGCTTGCCCCGCAACTCTCCCGCGTCGTCTGCACAGCGTTCGAGCAGTGCCATCCAGGCTCCAACGATGTCATCCATCTGGTCTCCATCCTCGAGCACTTTAAACTGCTCGTCGAGGGAACGGCCGAGGAGCGCTCGGCACAGGTCACACGTGGCGGCATACCCATCGAGACCATCTCGATACCCAGCCTTCGCGCAAACGATGCAGCCGATGCCCCGCTTTGCGTCTGCGGCGAAGCACTCGATATCGACGCCGACTGTGGTGGCTTTAACCTTGCATGGGCCTGGATTTCGGGCATTCGCGCTGCAAGTAACCTATAGCCGCGCAGTTATAATCAAAACGCATTCGGGCCGTCTGGGACACCGGACGGCCTCTTTCTTGCATCTAAGGAGACCTCGATGATCGAAATCACCCAAGTCACTGCGTCACTCGATGAAGCCGGTGATGAAAATGCTTGCCTCATCGTTGGCAAGCGAGTCGTCAAACGCGTCCTACGTTGCAAAGACTCTGAGATCAAGTCCATCGAGCTCCACCGCAAGTCCATCGATGCCCGCAAAAAACGTGATGTTCATTTTATCCTGAGCTTTCGTGTTGAGTTGACGAGCCCAGACATCGAGCAGACAGTGCTCGGCAGCGTTGCTGCGCGCGACCGCCCACGCGTGCGCACGATAGAAGACAATGAGCCTTCATTCCCCTCCCCCGTTTCCGGCGCACCCAAAGAGCGCCCCGTCGTCGTCGGTGCCGGATGCGCCGGCCTTTTCGCCGCACTTACCCTCGCCGAAGCAGGTCTGAAGCCCTTGCTCATCGAGCGAGGCGATCCGGCACTTCGCCGCTCGCAGGCAATCGACCTCTTCCTGAAAGAGCGCGGCCTCGACCCCGAGAGCAATATCCAGTTTGGCTTGGGCGGCGCGGGGACTTTCTCGGATGGCAAGCTCAATACGGGAACTAAAAATCCCGCCCATCGCCTTATCCTGGACACCTTCGTCGAAGCGGGCGCACCCCGAGACATTCTGTGGGATGCCAAGCCGCACATTGGCTCCGACATCCTTCCCACAGTAGTCACCAATATTTCCCAGCGCATCGAACGACTTGGAGGTGTCGTCCGCTATCGAACAAAGCTCGTTGACATTCGCGCCGACGCGTCCGGCGCCATCGCGGGCATCGATGTCCAGACGTCTCAACATGCCGCGACTGAGCAAATCACCACGAAGCACCTTATCCTTGCCTGCGGCCACTCCGCCCGCGACGTATTTGAGCTCCTCGAGGACCATAACGTAGCCCTCGCGCAAAAGACGTTTGCCATGGGCGTTCGCATCGAACACCCACAGCGTGATATCGATCGGGCGCAATATGGCCCCGCGGCGGGTCATCCCGCGCTCGGGGCAGCCCCCTATAAGCTCGTTGCCCATCTTCCCAACGGTCGCAGCGTGTTCTCATTCTGCATGTGTCCCGGCGGACAGGTTGTCGCCGCCTCTTCAGAGCCCGGCCATCTGTGCGTCAACGGCGCCAGCCTCAACGCCCGCGCCGGCCGCAACGCAAACGCCGCCCTCCTCGTTAACGTCACGCCCGACGATCTTCCCAGCGACGATCCTCTTGCAGGCGTAGAACTCCAGCGCATTTGCGAGCGGGCTGCCTATCGCCTTGGCGGCTCCAACTGGAACGCACCGGCACAGCTCGTCGGTGATTTCCTTGCAGAACGCGCCAGCACGACATGCGGCAAGGTAAAGCCCACCTATCCGCTCGGCGTGACCTGGACAGCGATCGATGAGTCATTGCCGCAACATATCATCGAGTCGCTTCGTCTGGGAATTCCCTTGCTAGGCAAAAAACTGCGTGGCTACGACCATCCCGATGCCGTCCTCACCGGTGTTGAGACACGCTCGAGCTCTCCGGTCACTGTCACTCGAGACCGGGAATGCCACGCCGTATCGACCCCGGGGCTCTACCCCTGCGGCGAGGGGGCCGGATATGCCGGCGGAATCATGAGCGCCGCTACCGATGGCATCCGTTGCGCCAAAGCCCTCATTGCCGATCTCTAGCTCGCTAAAAGGCACGGCCCCCGAGCTCAGCGAGGAGCTCGGGGGCCGTGCCTTATTTCTTAAACCGCGCGCCCTGGCGTTTTCTGCCCGAAGCGAACGTAGAGCCTTTGCGGGCCTGCGAGCGCAAGCGCTCAATCGTCTCGTCCTCAGTCGCACCCTCAAGCATCGCCCTAATCTGAACGACTGCATCGCGCAGACGCGCTGCTTCCTCGAAGTCCATGGCGGCAGAAGCATTGCGCATATCTTCCTCCATGGTCTCAGCGATCCGCACAAGTTCATCATGTGGCAGCTCCTTGAGCTGCTCGGCGAGCGTCTGCTCAGACGGCACCGTCTCCGGCGGAGCGCCCCCGCCGTTTTCATCGGGCGTATAGAATGCGCCGTGGCCCAACGAATCGCCCTTCGAACGCCCCTTGGAGCCAACGGTCTTCTCCGCCTCAGCAATGAAGCTCGAGATGTCATTGATGGCCTTGCGAACCGTCTTGGGCACAATGCCGTGTTCTTCGTTATAGGCCATCTGGATCTCGCGTCGGCGCCGTGTCTCGTCGATTGCCTCTCTCATCGAATCGGTCACGACGTCTGCATACATAATGACTTCGCCGTCGGCATTACGGGCCGCACGACCAATCGTCTGAATCAGAGAACGACGGTTACGCAAAAAGCCTTCCTTGTCGGCATCGAGAATCGCCACCAGCGAGACCTCGGGGAGGTCCAAGCCCTCGCGCAGCAGATTGATACCCACCAGAACATCAATTTTGCCCTCGCGCAGCGTTCGCAGGATTTCGACACGGTCCATCGTCGCCGTATCGGAGTGCATGTAGTTGACCTTAATGCCAGCGTCGAGCAGATGGTCGGTAAGGTCCTCTGCCATGCGCTTGGTCAGCGTGGTCACCAACACGCGTTCCTTGCGGGCCACACGCTCGCGAATTTCATCCTCGAGATCATCGATCTGGCCGCGAACCGGACGCACGTCAATTTTGGGGTCGAGTAGACCGGTCGGTCGAATGATCTGCTCCACATCGTTTTGACTCACACGCAGCTCATAATCACCCGGCGTTGCCGAAACATAGATGAACTGGGGGATCCTCGCCTCAAACTCATCAAATCGGAGCGGACGGTTATCGAGCGCAGAGGGCAGGCGAAAGCCGTGCTCCACCAAGGTCACCTTACGCGATCGGTCGCCTTCATGCATACCGCGAATCTGCGGCACCGTCACATGGCTCTCGTCGATGATGCAGAGCATGTCCTTGGGAAAGTAATCAATCAGGGTAAACGGCGGCTCGCCCGGCTTGCGCCCGTCCAAATGACGCGAGTAGTTCTCAATGCCGTTGCAAAAACCCATGGCCTCGAGCATCTCGAGATCATAATCGGTACGCTGCTGCAGGCGCTGTGCCTCGAGCAACTTGTCGGTCGCCTTGAGCTCGGCCACACGCTTCTCGCACTCTTCGCTGATCGATTTCAGAGCCGCCTTGACCTTTGGCTTCTCGGTCACGTAGTGAGAGGCCGGCCATACGGGAATGGCCTCATACTCACGCAACATCTCGCCGGTGACCTCATCGATCTCGGCAATTAGTTCGACCTCATCGCCA
>URFU01000026.1 GCA_900547125.1 uncultured Collinsella sp. | reverse complement strand
GACGCGCGCCCGGCCAACACTATCGAGGTCGAGGAAGACGCCATCGAGATCCTCGACTCCTGTCGCAAGTGCGGCCTGTGCGCCGCTGCCTGTCCGACCGAGGCGATCATCTCGCCGCGCCTGGCGCCCAAAAACCTGTATGACGACATTGTCTCGGCGGCCACGAGCCACGAGACCGCCTACGTCACCTGCACGCGCGCCCTTAAGCGCATGCCGCGCGAAAACGAGGTCGTCGTCGCCTGCGTGGGCGATATTACGGCCGAGACCTGGTTCTCGGTACTGGCGGACTATCCCAACGTGAGTGTGTACCTGCCGTTGGGCGTGTGCGATAAATGCCGCAACATCGGCGGTGAGGACATTCTGGGCGAGGCGATTGCGAAGGCCGAGGAGTGGTCTGGCACGGGTATGGGCCTGGAGGTCGACCCCAAGAGCCTCAAGTGCCATAAGCTTCGCGAGTACGAGCGCAAAGAGTACATGGAAAAGATCGCCCGCACGACGGGCCTGACGGTGACCAAGCTCAATCCGGCGACGGCGGCGCTGGCCTCGGTGACGCAAAAGCTCAAAGCCCATCGCCATCAGATTACCCAGCTGGAACGCACACTCAACACCATGTGCGGCACCACGACGACCAAGCGTCGCCGTTCGCTCACGCACGGGCGGCAGCTGGTGCTCTCGACGCTGCAGAACCATCCCGAGCTTGCCCGGAACATGCAGGTGAGCACGCCGGAGTGCGATTTTGACAAGTGCACGTCGTGCGGCGAGTGCGTCAACGTGTGCCCCACGTTTGCCTGCGATTTGGTGGGAAGCGGTCGCTTTGCACTGGAGTCCACGTATTGCCTAGGTTGCGGAGCCTGCGTCAAGGTGTGCCCCGAGCATGCGCTCAAGCTGGTCGAGCACGATGCGTCCAATCTGGTCGTTGTCGACCCCGAGGCCGAGGAAAAGGCCGCTCAGAAGGCCAAGGCCCACGAGGAGGCCGAGAAGGTCAAGGCCGAGGCAAAGGCCAAGCTCGATAAGATGCTCGATCAGGTGGAGAAGCTCGCGGACTAGCTAAACGAGCGTAAATGATGGCCGGTGGGACAGGTACTGCCCCGCCGGCCAAAAAAGTTGCGGTGGAATAGTTCCTGTTTTGCCCTTAAGCTGGCCATTCTAGGAACTATTCCACCGCAACTAATTAATAGTTAGTTTATGCTGCTTTGGTGGCTGGTTCGACCGATACCGTTGCGCGTCACGGTTTCATGGAGCAAAAAGAACCCGGGAACCTGTTTGGTCTCGGTGTATTCCATAAGGATACCGTCGGCGTTGTAGGTCTGTCCGCGTATAACGGCGAGTGCGTTAAAGTCGTCGAGATCGAGCACGCGCGTATCCTCGGGCGTGGGATGCTCGATCGTTACATCGCGTTTGCCCGTGGCAATCTTAATGCCAAGGTCTTCTTCGAGGTAACGATAGATCGAGTCGTTGACAATCTCGGGTGTCAGCCCCGGTACCTGTGAGCTTAGGTAATAGGAGTCGTCGGAGCACACGGCTTGTCCGTCTGCATAACGGATGCGTTTGGCGCGTGTGAGCTCACAGCCTTCGGGAAACCCGGTAATCTTGGAGAGCGCCTTGCTGCAGATGAGGAGCTCAAAGACGGTGGTGACAGTCTTGAGCTCAAAGCCTCGGTTGACCGCGATTTCCTTAAAGGTCTCGAGTCCGCCGCCACCACGACTCTTCTCGTCACTGATGTTGCGAATGACGCGCATGCCTTTGCCTTGCTGGGGGAGCACGTAACCATCTGCCGCAAGCATCGAGATGGCGCGACGGACCGTCATGCGCGAACAGTCAAACAGCTGCGTGAGCTCAGTCTCCGAAGGCAGATAGCTCTGATAGGCGTATGTGCCGTCGTCAATCGACTGCTTCACGTTGTCATAAATAGTTTGGAAGATGGCTCGCGCCATGACGGTCTCCTAGAGCTGGGTGCGTGAACGACGGATGAGGGCCGTCCGCGCAGGTGTCAATCGATTTACTTGCTGGGGTCGATTATATATTTACCCATGGCACGCAGAGCTGGGTCTGACAGGATGGCGCCGAGTTCGTCGAGGGAAGCCACCTTGGCGACCATCGAGGATACGTCGAGCCTGCCAGAGTCGATGAGCTCGAGCGCGCGACGCTGCGTATAAGGGTTGATGTAGGACGAGGTGAGCACAAGCTCCTTCTGGAAGACCTCGAAGGGCTTGACGGTGATTGTCTCATCGGGCTTGGTGAGGCCGAACATCATGACCGTAGCCTTGTGGCCGGCGATCTGGATGGCCTGCTCGATGGTGACGGGCTTGCCAACACACTCGATAACGACATCGACGTTGCCGACGCCCTCCTGCTCCAGGCGGGCCGGGACGTCCTCGTGGATGGAATCAATTGCCAGATCGGCGCCGAGTTTGAGCGCAACCTCGCGCTTGCCCTCGACGGGCTCGAGCAAGACGACCTTGGTGGCGCCGGCGTTTTTGGCAAGCTGCATCATGAGCAGACCGATCATGCCACCGCCGATAACGACAACTGTGCTGCCGGGCTTGATGTTGCACATATCGATGCCGTGCAGGCAGCAGGCGACGGGCTCGGTCATAGCACCCTGCTCAAAGCTGGTGTGATCGCCCAACTTGTAGACTTGCTGCATATCGACGGAGCAGTACTCGGCAAAGCCGCCGTTAACGGTGGTCCCGTAACCGGTCATATGCTCGCAGTAGTGGTTGATTCCGTCGCGGCAGGGTTCGCAGCAGCCGCAGGGATGGTTTGGGTCGATGCACACGCGATCGCCCGGTTTAAAGCCAGCGACATCGCTGCCCACGGCCTCGACAACGCCCGCAAACTCATGACCAAGGATCGTGGGCGGGGTAACGTCGGCTGCGCCCTTGTCGCCTTCATAGATATGAACGTCGGTACCGCAGACGCCGCAAGCTTTGACGTTGATCAGAACGTCGCGCCTGCCCACGGCCGGCTTTGCCGATTCCTCGACTCTGAGGTCGTGCTTTCCATAGAAGACCGCGCTTTTCATGGTGACTCCTTAACGTGGCGGTGAATGTTGTAATGAAGTATAGGCGTGTATGCAGATATAGACAAGCATATCTAGACAAGTAGAAAAGAATTATGAATTGTGGCCATCAGCTATATCAGCTTTAGCAGGCGAAATACTGGACATATACCGTTTACGGCCAATAATCAACCGTTTACCGACCGTAGTCTTTATGCTAACTTGTCTAGATAAGTGATGTGATAAAACGTAAGTGCAAGAAGTCAGGGAAGCGGGCCCACCCGTCCTATTGCACGAGGTACACGCAAACGGCGCGTCTGCGGTCTCGAGTGAAGCCAAAACCGCAGCGCTCCGAATGAAGAGAGGGGGATTCCCCGTCATGATGCAAAAGATACAACGTTTCGGCGGTGCAATGTACACGCCTGCAATTCTTTTCGCATTTTCCGGAATCGTCGTCGGCCTGGGTACGTTGTTTACCACCGAGGCGATCTTTGGCGAGATGGCCACAGCGGGTCATCTTTGGTTTGATTGCTGGAATGTGCTGCTCCAGGGTGGTTGGACGCTCTTTAACCAGATGCCGTTGCTGTTTTGCGTAGCGTTGCCAATCTCGCTCGCGAACAAGCAGAACGCTCGCTGCTGCATGGAGGCTTTGGCCATCTACCTTACCTTCAACTACTTTGTAAGCACAATCTTGGGGCAGTGGGGTCCTGTCTTTGGTGTTGACTTCTCTGTCGAGGCGGGCAGCGGTACTGGTCTTGCCACTATCGCAAGCATCAAAACGCTTGACATGGGCATCATGGGCGCGCTTATCATTTCTGGTATCGCCACGATGCTGCATAACAAGTTCTTCTATACCGAGCTCCCCGAGTGGCTTGGCGTGTTCTCGGGCTCCGTGTTCATTTATATGATCGGTTTCTTCGTTATGGTTCCGGTCGCTCTTATCGCCTGCCTGGTGTGGCCGCATGTTCAGGCTGCTATCTCCGCCTTCCAGGGATTCATCCTTTCCGCCGGTACGTTTGGCGTGGGCGTCTTTGCTTTCTTCGAGCGCGTGCTGATCCCTACCGGCCTTCACCACTTTATCTATACGCCGTTCTATTACGACAACGCGGCGGTCAATGGCGGCATCTTTGCCGCTTGGGCTAACATCCTGCCCCAACTGGCTGCCGATCCGAGCGTTGCTCTTAAGGATGCCGCACCCTGGGCTGCCTATACCTGCCCTGGATGGACTAAAGTCTTCGGCTCGCTTGGCGTCGCCATTGCGTTTTATATGACCGCCAAACCCGAGCGCAAGCAGCGCGTCAAGGCTCTGCTCATTCCCGTCACCCTTACCGCTATGCTTTGCGGTATTACCGAGCCGCTTGACTTCACCTTCCTGTTCATTGCGCCTGGCCTGTTCGTCGTCCACTGCGTGCTCGGAGCGCTTGGCTGCATGGCTCAAAACCTCCTTGGCGTCGTTGGCATCTTCGACGGCGGCATCATCTCGATGCTCTCGTGGGACTGGCTGCCCCTTTGGGCCGCACACGGTCTGCAGTACGCCATCTCCATCCTTGTCGGTCTGTGCTTTACCGCTCTTTGGGTCGTGGTCTTCCGTTTCCTGATCGTCAAGTTCGACTTTAAGACCCCCGGTCGCGAGGATGACGATGTTGAGGTCGAGCTCAAGTCCAAGGCCGACTACAAGCAAAAGCAGAGCGGTGCTGCTGGCAAATCGGTCGCCCAGAGTAAAGATGATGAGCGCTTGGTGCTTGCCGAGAACATCCTCGATCTGCTCGGTGGCACGGATAACATCATCGATGTAACTAACTGCGCTACCCGTCTGCGCGTTAACGTCAAGGACAAGAGCGTCGTTGCACCGGAGGCTTCCTTCAAGGCGATCGGTACGCATGGTTTGGTGGTCCAAGGTCAGTCAATCCAGGTCATCATCGGCCTTACCGTCCCGCAGGTTCGCGAGAAGTTCGAGAGCCTTCTGAAGTTCGAGAGCCTTCTGTAAACCATCGTCCATCGAAACAATCGGCCTTGCGAGCCGGTATGCACCGCAAGGCCGATTCTAGAGATAAAAAACTCCACTTCTAGGTAACAATTCCAAACCGCGCAAGGCCGCGTGCGGGGACGGATTGAGCAAGCGGCCAGAATGAGGAGGACATCATGTCCAAGAAGAACTATGCCGTGACCATTGCCGGCGGTGGCTCCACCTTTACTCCGGGCATCGCCCTGATGCTGCTTGAGGAGCGCGATCGCTTCCCGGTCAACAAGGTGACCTTCTATGACAACAACGCCGAGCGCCAGGAGATCGTTGCCAAGGCCTGCGAGATCTACTTCCACGAGAACGCCCCCGAGGTTGAGTTTAGCTACACCACCGACCCCGAGACCGCATTCACCGGGACCGACTTCGTGCTTGCTCACATTCGCGTTGGCCTGTACGCTATGCGCGAGCTCGACGAGAAGATTCCTCTCAAGTACGGCTGCGTTGGTCAGGAGACCTGCGGTGCCGGCGGTATCGCCTACGGCATGCGCTCCATCGGTGGTGTCATCGAGATCCTCGACTACATGGAGAAGTACAGCCCCAACGCCTGGATGCTCAACTACTCCAACCCCGCGGCCATCGTCGCCGAGGCCTGCCGCGTGCTGCGCCCCAACAGCCGCATCATCAACATCTGCGACATGCCGATCGACCTCATGGATAAGATGAGCCGTATGTGCGGCATCAAGGATCGTCGCGAGCTGCAGTATAGCTACTACGGCCTCAACCACTTTGGTTGGAGGAGCAAGATCTACGACAAGGAGGGTAACGACCTCATGCCGCAGATCAAGGAGCACATGGCAAAGAACGGCTACTTGGACGGCATTGAGCACGAGGCCGGTAAGGAGCAGCACGTCGAGGAGAGCTGGATTCACACCTTCGGCAAGGCCAAGGATGTCTATGCTGTCGATCCCGAGACGATTCCCAACACCTACCTCAAGTATTACCTGTACCCGGACTATGTCGTCGAGACGTCTGACCCCAACTACACTCGCGCCAATGAGGTTATGGACGGCCGCGAGAAGAAGGTCTTTGGCGCGTGCCGCGACATCATCGCCAAGGGTACGGCCAAAGACGGCGGCTTTGAGCCGGATGTACATGCCAACTACATCGTCGACCTTGCCTGCGCGCTGGCCGAGAATACGCTCGAGCGCTTCCTGCTGATCGTCCCCAACGATGGCGCTGTGCCCAACTTCGACCCGACGGCCATGGTCGAGGTGCCTTGCATCGTCGGTTCCAACGGCTTTGAGAAGATCTGCCAGGGCCCGATCCCGCAGTTCCAGAAGGGCCTGATGGAGCAGCAGGTTTCCGTCGAGAAACTCGTTGTCCAGGCTTGGGTCGAGGGCAGCTACCAGAAGCTCTGGCAGGCACTCACGCTCTCCAAGACCATTCCTTCGGCGAGCGTTGCCAAGCAGATCCTGGACGAGCTCATCGAGGCCAACAAGGATTTCTGGCCCGAGCTTAAGTAAGGACTACTGTCTCGAACTCCCACGCATCTCTGCTTCATTTGCGCCGCCGCGGTGTCCGGATTCGCCCGGATGCTGCGGCGGCGCTATACTTATGAGGTTTGAAGTACCTGTACCAAAAGGAGCTGTCGTGTCCCTTTCCATCGGTATCGTGGGCCTGCCCAACGTGGGCAAGTCGACGCTGTTCACCGCGCTTACCAAAAAGACCGGCCTTGCCGCCAACTACCCGTTTGCCACGATCGACCCCAACGTGGGTATCGTCGACGTGCCCGATAGCCGCCTGCAAAAGCTCGCCGACATCGTCAACCCGGGTCGCATTGTGCCGGCTACGGTCGAGTTCGTCGACATCGCTGGCCTGGTGAAGGGTGCCAACGAGGGCGAGGGCCTGGGCAACCAGTTCTTGGCCAACATTCGCGAGACCGATGCCATCTGCGAGGTCGTGCGCTACTTTAAGGACCCCAACGTCATGCGTGAGGTGGGCCGCACGGGCGAGTTCGTCGATCCCGCCGGCGATGCCGACACCATCATGACCGAGCTCATCCTGGCCGACATGGGCACGCTCGAGAAGCAGCTGCCTAAGCTCGAGAAGGAGGCCAAGCGCGACAAGGAGCTCATGCCCAAGTTCGAGGTCGCCAAGCGCCTGCTCGCTTGGCTCAACGAGGGCAAGCGCGCCGCGTCCATGGAGATGACCGATGAGGAGCGTGCCGCCGCCAAGGGGCTGTTCCTGCTCACCATGAAGCCCATCCTGTATGTGGCCAACGTGGACGAGGATATGCTTAACGACGATCTGGCGCCCATCGATGGCGTCAAGCCGCTGCCCATCTGCGCCAAGATCGAGGCAGAGCTTTCCGAGCTCGATCCCGAGGACGCCGCCGACTACCTGGAGAGCCTGGGCCTGGAGCAGCCCGGTCTGGACGTGCTCGCGCAGGCAGCCTACAAGCTGCTCGGCCTGCAGTCGTTCTTTACGGCTGGCGAGATGGAGGTCAAGGCCTGGACGGTGCGTCAGGGCGCGACCGCTCCGCAGGCCGCCGGTGTTATCCATACTGACTTTGAGCGCGGCTTTATTAAGGCCGAGGTCATTGGCTACGACGACTACATCGAGCTCGGCGGCGAGCAGGGCGCCAAGGCTGCCGGCAAGCTGCGTATTGAGGGCAAGGACTATGTCATGGCCGATGGCGACGTCGTGCACTTCCGCTTTAACGTGTAAGGACGACTCATATGTTTAAATATGGCAAAAAAGCTGGCTACATGGGTATTGCGCTGCTCGTACTTGCGGTGATTCCGCTGGTGGTCGCAGCGTGTGTTATCCCCAACATTGGTCCCGAGGTGGCAACAAAGTTTAACGCCGCCGGCGAGGTGACGCGCTGGGGCAAGAGCTACGAGTTGCTGGCGCTGCCGGTGCTCAACCTGCTGCTGAGCGTGGCGACATACTTTACGGCGGGACGCCAGGCTAAAAATAATGATGACTCCGCCGCCATGGCGCGCATCGTGTGCGAGCGTTATCTGCGCAACGGTTGCATCACGGGTGTGTTCCTCAACGTGATCAACGTTTACTTTATGTACTCGGCGATTACCGGAACGGGCTTTGGCTTCGGCTTTTAGGTTGCACCTTTAGGCAACGAGCCTACAAGCAAATTCGATGGCTGCTGCGAGGCCGCCGCTCGATCGTGGTTTAAAGACCATGTCGGCGGCGGCCTCGTTTTCGTATCCGGCACCGCGAAGGGCGAGTGCGATACCGGCTTCCAAGAGAAGAGGCAGACCGCGCTGGCTGGTTGCGATTACGGCAGCCTGATTGAGCGAGCAGCTGTGCGCTTGGCATTGGATGGCTAGTTCACCTTGCGCCGGACAAGGGACCAAAACGGCGGCGACGCGACTTGATAGCAATGTAAATGCCGTGCGCTCATCGGGCGAAAGGCATTCCGCTTCAACGACGACGAGCTTGGGCGGCGCGCTGTTTGTGCGAGGCGTGGCTCGGTACATGCGGACCGAAGAACCCGACATAGAAAACTCCTGTGTATTCGGCAAAACGTAAACTATAGTTTACGTTTATGTTCGGCTCCATTTCAAACTCGGCTGCATGGACGAACGTGCGAAACAGATTCTTGGCAGGCGGGTCGAAGAGACACGCAGGGACCTTGGTATCTCCAAGGTTGATTTTTGTGTGGCGACAGGAATCAGCCGGCCCTACCTCGACCGAATCGAAGATGGGACGGCAAATTTCACGCTCAAGGTTCTATTTAAGATCGCGCCCGCACTCGGCATGACGGTGTCAGAACTTCTCGAGGGTATCGAGTAGCCTTTTTTGCTAGATTTGCCGCTTGTTGAACGGGTCCCCCCGACGGCGGCGTGCAAAAACGCGAGTATTCAGCATCCCTCAATAATTTGACGGCAGCCGGGGCCACAAATACGACGCGTAATGTTTTGGATTATCCACAAAATTCAATAATATGAGGAATAACAAGCGCGCGGAACGAGTCTTTCGAGTCGAAAGGCAATTTACAGCCAGCGGTTTTAACGTTCCCGGAAGGGGCGGATGCTGAAAACTCCGCTTTTTGCACGTTCCGAGGGGTACCACGTGCCCTACAAGGCCCAAAGAGGCGGATTTTGTTTTAGCTACGCCATCGGGATACGGTCGTGGTTGACTTGGCTGTAAAACAGGCGCTGAATCTCGGCCGCATCGCGTGACTGGCCGAGCGCCCACATGGTCTTGGCCACGAGCGTTTCGGTGGTCATATCGTCGCCGCGCAAAATACCTGGATGGTCGGCGTAGGCACGGCCGACCTCATAAACGCCCAGATCGAGGCCCTCTTCGGGGACTTGCGTGGTCATAACGACGGTGCGACCCGAATCGACCCAGCGAAAAATCGCCTCTTGGAATGTCTCGCCCGACTCGCCAAACTCGGGGATACCGCCAATGCCAAAGGTCTCCAGAATCACGGCATCGTAGCTATCGGCCAGGGCGTCCAGGATACCCGGGTTCACGCCGGGCGTCAGCTTAAGGACAAACACGCGCGGGTCGATACTGTCGTAGAAACGAACCGGGCTCTCATTCTGGTGCGTGCCGTGAAGACCGTTGCGCACAATGCGGTCGTTGCGGATGTAGGCAATGGGCGGATAGTTGACGCTAATGAACGCGTTAAAGCTCATGGTGCGCTGCTTGCGGGCGCGCGTGCCGGCAATGGTGACGCCGCCAAACACGATCGAGACGTCGTGCGAGTGCTCGTCGAGCGCATAGAGCAGGCTCTGGTACAGGTTGAGCTTGGCGTCGGTAAAGGGGTTGCCCATGGGCTTTTGCGAGCCGGTGAGTACGATGGGCTTGGGACTGTCCTGAATCAGATAGGAAAGCGCTGCCGCGGTGTAGCTCATGGTGTCGGTGCCGTGCAGAATCACGAAGCCGTCGTGGTCGGCATAGCCCTCGACGATGACGTCGCGGATACGCATCCAGTCACTGGGGCGCATATTGGTGCTGTCGATGTTCATGGGCTGCACGACGTCGAGCTCGCAGAGGCCCGAGATTTCGGGGACGCTCTGGGCGAGCTCCTCACCGGTCAGGGCGGGGGAGAGGCCGTTACCGTCCTCGGTCGATGCGATGGTGCCGCCCGTGGCGATGAGAAGGATGCGCTTCATGCTGGTATTCCTATCGTATTTGCCGCCACAGAGGCGGAGTCGTTCGGCAGTATTGTGGCACAGGGCGTCCAATGTTCAAACGTATTACATCATCTGTAACGTTTGGTAACACTTCAATTGCCGTCAAATAGGGGCCCTGGTCGTGCGTTTGCCGTGCACTGATGGCTGCGAGGGACGAGAAACCCCATATAACGTGTACACTATGAAAGCAATTTTCGTTTATTCGCGCGGGTGGGCACCGGCTCCCCGCCAACAAGAGGGGGAAACCATGGATCAAAAGGCTTCCGCAAAGGTCCTCGTACTCGACTTTGGTGCGCAGTACGGTCAGCTCATTGCCCGTCGCGTCCGCGACCTCAACGTGTATTCCGAGATTGTCCCCTGCGACATCTCGGCCGACGAGATTCGCGAGATGAACGCCTCTGCGCTCATCCTTTCCGGCGGCCCGGCTTCTGTGTATGCCGAGGACGCTCCGTCCATCGATCCTGCCATCTTTGACCTGGGCCTTCCCGTCCTGGGCTTTTGCTACGGCCATCAGATCACGGCCGTGACGCTCGGCGGCAAGGTCGGCCACTCCGAGGTGGGCGAGTACGGCCGCGCCACCATCACGCGCACGGCCGGCGCCAAGCTCTTTAACTCCACGCCCATGGAGCAGACCGTGTGGATGAGCCACCGCGACGCCGTGTCCGAGGTGCCCGAGGGCTTTACCGTTACCGCCAGCACCGACGTGTGCCCGGTTGCCGCCATGGAGTGCGTCGAGCGCAAGATTTTCACCACGCAGTTCCACCCCGAGGTCAAGCACTCCGAGTACGGTCAGCAGCTGCTGAGCAACTTCCTGTTTGAGATCTGTGGCCTGGAGCCCAACTGGAGCATGGACGACCTGGTCGAGACCATGACGGCCGAGTTCCGCGAGAAGGTCGGCGACGACCGCGTGATTCTGGCCCTGTCCGGTGGCGTCGACTCCTCCGTCGTGGCTGCGCTGGGCGCTCGCGCCGTGGGCAAGCAGATGACCTGTGTGTTCATCAACCACGGCCTGCTGCGCAAGGGCGAGCCCGAGCAGGTGGAGGAGGTCTTCACCAAGCAGTTTGACGTCGACTTTATCCACGTCCACGCCGAGGACCGTTATGCCGAGCTTCTGGCCGGCGTGACCGAGCCCGAGGAGAAGCGCCGCATCATCGGTACGCAGTTCTGGAAAGAGTTCTTCGCCGTGGCGCAGCAGCTCGAGACCGATGGCAAGCCGGTCAAGTACCTGGCTCAGGGCACCATCTACCCCGACATCATCGAGTCCGGCGCTCGCAAGACGGGCGGCAAGACGGCCACCATCAAGAGCCATCACAACCTGATCCCGTTCCCCGAGGGCGTGCACTTCGACCTTATTGAGCCGCTCGACCACTTCTTTAAGGACGAGGTCCGCGCACTTGGTCTGGCGCTGGGCCTGCCGGGCCACATCGTGTTCCGCCAGCCTTTCCCGGGCCCGGGTCTTGCCATCCGCATCATTGGTGCGGTCGACAAGGAGAAGCTCGAAATCCTCAAGAACGCCGACGCCATCGTGCGCGAGGAGCTCGACGCCTACAACCAGCGTCTGTTTGAGCAGACCGGCGAGCGCAACTCCGAGCACAGCTGCTGGCAGTACTTTGCGGTCCTGCCCGACATTAAGTCCGTCGGTGTTATGGGCGACGAGCGCACCTACCAGCGCCCGATCATCCTGCGCGCCGTTGAGTCCAGCGATGCCATGACCGCCGACTGGGCCAAGCTGCCCTACGACGTGCTGGCCCGCATCTCCGGCCGCATCGTGGCCGAGGTTCCCGGCGCCAACCGCGTGTGCTACGACATCACGTCCAAGCCGCCGGCGACGATCGAGTGGGAATAGTAAATAGCCCTTTACGGGGGAGGTCGGATGCGGCCTCCCTCGTTTTTTATTTGCGTGCCATGGATGCTTGTGCATTGTGGTGTATGTGGTACATGCAAACCAGCCACGCAATCTCTCAAGCTGTTTAGCTGGGATTATTGTTTGCTGGTATTTTTTAAAGTGTTTTCAATTACCGAAGCAATGCCATCAATTTATTTCTAATTAATGCTGACCGGCAGATCGCGTCCGCCCGCAAGAGGCCGCTCGGACTGGTACTCAAAATGTACTCACGACGTTTTGAGTATCGATTTGTCGGTACTCACAGACGGTAAAAACGGGTGCCAACCTCGATATATTCGTTATCCCCTTCGAATCGTCAACGAATACTGAAAAGTGATTGAGTGCTACATAGCTCAAATTAGTCTACGTAATTACGTAATTACGTATTCTGCCGTAAAATGATTTCGGTCAATTAAGGAACGTAGAACAGGTCAATTCGGAGGGGCGACCATGGAGGAAGATCAGGCTGTTCATGCCGAAAAGGAGCTGGATAAGTTCACGCTCTCGATAACCCGTGAGGATAAGCGGGCTCTTAAGTCCTATGCCGCGCGCCAGGATAAGACGGTGGCTAAAGTCCTGCGCGAATGGATTGACGAGAAGTGTAAGGGGGAGAAGTGATGTCTCAGACGACGCAAGCAGTCGTTCAGAACCTTGTTGATCGCGCTGTCAAGCTGGGCGATCGTCAGCTCGCTACCGCCATCCGCGCCTTTGCGGCGCAGCGCCAGTTTGGGCTTGTATTTGAACACAATCGTCCAGAGCGACTTCGCCTTTATGGCAAACCCATCATGGAGGGCGATGTCGTACAGGTGCTTCCCGAGCGTGGTAAAAAAGAGGACTCTAGCTCCCAACTGCTATGGTTGGTAAATGCCGTTCGGGGGGGGTTGCTGATCTAAAGCCATATCAATTGCCCTCATATGACGAAAACGAATGTGAGCCCCGCTCCGTTGCTGTCGACGATGTCGTGCCTGTTGCTGAATATGACCAGCCGATTTATGCTGGCCTCAAAGAGACTGGGCGTGTCGAGCGCGGTGGCGATAAGCCCTATCAAGTAGTCATCAACGGCGAAAACTACCATGCTCTTGAAACCTTGGCCTTTGCCTATGCAGGCAAAGCGGACTGCATATATATTGACCCGCCCTATAACACTGGCGCTCGCGACTGGAAATACAACAACGATTACGTCGACGGCTCCGACGCCTATCGCCACTCCAAGTGGCTTGCCTTCATGGAGCGCCGCCTCAAGCTCGCCAAGCAGCTGCTCAACCCCAATGATTCGGTGCTCATCGTGACAATTGATGAGAAAGAGTACGCGCGTTTGGGGCTGTTGCTTGAGAGGATATATCCAGGCAGCCGCATACAAATGGTCTCTTCGGTAATTAACCCCGCTGGCGTTGCTCGCCAGGGGGAATTTGCGAGATCAGATGAGTATATCTATTTCGTCTATTTCGGAGAGGCCGGTCCCAAGAAGGTCCCCCTCGGCGACGACTGGTTAGGTGGGGTCAACAATTCTTGCAAAGGTAAATTGCACTGGAACTCTTTGATGAGGACAGGAACCAATAGTCTAAGGTCCGATAGGCCCAATCTGTTCTATCCCATATATGTAAAAGAAGATGGGGGCAAAATCGACCATATAGGGGCATCACTTTCTCGTGACGAATCGAGGGAGGATGTTCCATCTTGCCCAGGATGTAAGACAGTATGGCCAATAAGGACGAACGGGGCTGAAGGAAACTGGCAAATTTCCCAGGCAGCTCTTCGAGTTGCCTTAGAAAAGGGTTTTGTTAAGTTGGGTCGATTTACCGAACGGGGTATGGCGATTTCATACCTGAAGAGCGGAGAACAGAAAAAGGTAGAAAGCGGGCTATTTCCAATAATTGGCCGCCGTGCTGACGGTTCGGTTATTGTTGACGACAGCAACTATGAAGCGAATTACATTCCCAGTACGCAGTGGCGCATCGCATCGCACGATGCATCCAGAAATGGCTCCGGTATGCTGAGAAAAATGATTCCAAACCGCAGCTTCCCATTCCCAAAGTCCCTCTATGCCGTCGAAGACACCATTCGCTTTTTTGTCGCCAACAAGCCCAACGCCCTTGTGGTCGATTTCTTCTCGGGGTCGGGCACCACGGCCCATGCCGTCATGCGCCTGAATCATCAGGACGGCGGGCGCAGGCGCTCCATCAGCGTCACGAACAACGAGGTCTCCGAGGACGAATCCAAAAAGCTCACCAAGCGCGGTCTTCGCCAGGGCGACCTCGAATGGGAGGCGCTGGGCATCTGCCAGTACGTTACCAAACCACGCGTCACGGCGGCCATCACGGGCAAGACGCCCGAGGGCGATTCCATCAAGGGTGACTACAAGTTCACCGACGAGTTCCCCATGGCCGACGGCTTCGAGGAAAATGCCGTCTTCTTTGACCTCACCTACGAAGACCCGGACGCCGTCGAGCTGGGCGTGGCCTTCGAGGAGATCGCGCCCCTGCTCTGGCTGCGCGCTGGTTCGCGTGGCAGCATCATCAAGCACGAGCAGCCGGGCTTTGCCATGGCCGACGCCTACGCCGTCCTCTTCGACTTTGCTTCGGTCGGCGCTTTCATAGACGCCGTCAAGCAGAATGCCAGCATAGGGTGCGCCTATGTGATCACGGACGACACGGCTCGATACGCCTCCGTCAAGGCACAACTGCCTGGGCTCGACGTCGTCCGCCTGTACGAGAACTACCTGCAATCGTTCAAGATTGCCGCCGAGGATGCGGTGAGGTAAACATGAGAGTCGAACTTAAGGATTTCCAAGCCGGTGCGGTCGCGAACCTGGTGAACAAGTTGCAGTCGATGCGCCGACGCTACGAGCAGGACGGCGAGCTGTCCTCGATATGCCTCGCATCTCCCACGGGATCGGGCAAAACGGTCATGTGCGCAGCGACGATCGAAGCGCTCTTCTTCGGAGACGACGATCTGAGCCTCATGCCCGACGAGAATGCCGTCGTTCTTTGGCTCTCGGATTCCCCGAGCCTGAACGAGCAGACGAGCGTGCGTTTCTCAAACGTGGCGGACAAGCTGGCAGACAGCATCCTTGACAGGCGCCACCTGGTCACAATTACCAACGACTTCGGAGCCGCGCACGACATTCTCGAGCCGCGCCACGTCTATTTCCTCAGCAAGGACCTACTCAGTAAGAACGGCCTGCTCACCAAGGGTAGTGAGGCCAACTCCGGCCGCGTGTTCTGGGACATCCTTGACCGCACCATCAGGGACCCGGAGCGTAACCTCTATCTGTTAATAGACGAGGCCCATCGCGGTCTGGGGGCCAATGCCTCGAGCGAGCGCGGCACCGCGACGATCTACGCCAGCCTCATTGATGGGCTCGACGGCCGTGCAGCGATGCCCATCGTCGTCGGGGTCTCTGCCACGCCGCAGAGGTTCGAGGCGGCCATGGACCAGCGCGCCGATCGCGTACGTATGCCAAAGGTCGCTGTGCCCCCTCGCGAGGTCCAGGAGTCAGGTCTGCTCAAGGACATCATCGAGTTGCGCGTGCCAGAGAAGGACGACCCGGTCGAGCACCAGTACCTCACTATGGCGTGCGAGCGCTATGCCCTGACTTGCCGCGAATGGGGCGAGTACTGTGCCCGTGAGGGCGAGAGCCCCGTCAAGCCGCTGCTGCTCATCCAAGCGGCGGACAACGTGAGCAACTCGGCCCTGGCTGAGATGTGCGACCAGATCACGGGCCTGGTCCCCGGCCTTTCCGAGGCGATGTCGTTCGCCAACGTCTTCGGCGAGCATAAGGACATCGCGGCGGGAAAATACCTTATTCCCTATATCGAACCCGAGTTCGTTCAGGACACCTCGCGCATTCGCGTGCTCTTCGCCAAGGAGGCTATCTCCAACGGATGGGACTGCCCGCGAGCGGAGGTCATCTTCTCGCAGCGCAGGCGTTCGGACTCGACCTATATCGCACAGCTCGTGGGACGTATGGTACGCACTCCACTTGCGCGGCGCATCGAATCCGATGATCTTTTGAACTCCGTCGCCTGCTACCTGCCCCAGTTCAATCCCGAGAGCACTCAGGACGTGGTTGACTACCTCATGGGCCGCAAGGACGACATGGGCGAGAGCTCCATCGGCAAGCAGAACATCGTTCTCAACCCCGTGACCATCACGGCGGCTGCGCCCAAGTCCGAAGCCGACTACCAACAGGAGCTCAAGGCGTACGAGGAGAACGAGAAAGCCATCGAGGCGGCGCGGCAGGCACAACCCGGCTACCAGGCGCCGCTTGCCGGCATAGCGATTCAGGAGCCGTTGGACATGCAGGGAGCGCAGCCCTCGCTTGCCTCGGCGGTCAGGCCCGTCGACGTCCCGGCGCCAGAAGCGGAGCTGGCGCCTCAGCCCGCAACGGGCAACTACGTTGCAGCGTCTGCCCCGCAGCAACCTGCGACACCTGAGCCAAGTTCCGCACAGACCGAGCCGACCCAGCCCGTCTCGGTCGTAATACCCGTGCCCATGGCAAAGCCCAAGCCGCCCACCAATCGCGAGCAGTCTTTCACGCATCAGGAGTGGCAGGGCATCCGCACAGCCTTCGATTCCATCCCCGTGCAGCGCATTCCGAAAAAGGCCAGGAACGAATTCCAGAGCCTGGTTAAGACGGCGACTCTGCTTGTCGAGACTGGCCTCGATGTCAATGCCGCGGCCGACGTGAAAAAACAGTTCGTCCAGAAGCTCAAGGGATGCATCGTTGCTAACGAGGACGAGTACCACGAAGCCAAACACGACGTAGAGGTTGCCGAGACCGTCAAGATCACGCTCGACAAGCTCAACGAGACCGAGGACCAGGAGCAGGAGGAGGCCCGCACGGACGCCGAGGGCCTCAGAAAGGCCGCCCGCGACGCCGACATGCATTTCACTAAGGAGTTTGCGAATGAGTATCGTCGCGCCAACTTCAAGGAGCTTGGGCGGCCCGAGTGCGACCTGCGCCTTGCCGCAGCGGTGCGCACGCAGGCCATCGTTGATGCGCTCGAGGGCTGGGCGGCTCAATGCCGAAAGGAATACTTCGATAAGGTCGATGGATCTGGCGATTATGACTACCTTAACGACGCGGCAAAGCAGCGCTACGACGAGCTGGCCCGTGAAACCGAAGGCAAGCGCCTCACAAAGATAGAGTGGCCCACGTCTACCAGCACGTCGGACGACTTCGCTAAATATCCGTGCCATATCGTGCAGAAAGAGGACGGCCTCTGCCCGCTCGACCTGAACCCGGCGGAAGACTATATCGTTAGGAACGAATTGGCAAAGAATCGCACGGTTGCCTTCTATCGCAATCCGTCGGGCAGCATGTCTGCTAAGGCGTTTTCGATTCCGTACATGTCTTCGGTGGGACGCAAGGCCCTGCATCCAGACTTCCTCTTCTTCGTGAAGGATGCAGCGGGCGTCATCAGGCCGTCCATCGTTGACCCTCATGGCGAGTTCCTCGGCGACACGCTAGCAAAGCTTAGGGGCTATGTGACCTATCTGCGCGATTATCCCGATGTGTTCAAGCAGGTACTCTTCGTCGGGGATATGGGCGAGGGCGTGTACAAGGTGCTCAACCTCTTGCGATCCGATGTGCAGGATGCCGTGATGGGCTACAGCGATGTCGACTGTAAGGCGCTCTTCTACGGCTCCTTCGCAAACGACTATCACTAGGATTGTCGGGATTTGCCTGGCGGGCGTCTCGGATCATATACCAGAACCGAATTAGTAAGGCTCGCTAAGGCGGCCGTCCGTTAGGGGCGGCCGCCTCTCTTCAGTCTTGACCAATGTTTTCAAGCGTTTCGGTGGCATTCGCCGGTCATGACCTCGTATCCGTTACGTGGGTGGCACCTCCGCTACGCCGCGTCAAGGGGCCCATGAGACCCCGCACAAACCTCCGCTCCGCTCCGGTTGGTGGAGGTCGTCATGGACTCCCTTGACCCGTCTTCGCTCCGGTGCGGCTTTGCCCGCAAGGGCGAGATGTTCAGGGCAGCGTGCCCGGAAACGGAGGAAGACATGCAGGAGCTGATGACGAGGGAGATTGCGGAGGGGCTGCCGAGGCTCTATGAGCAAGACGGCGCGGAAGACCCCACGGTATGCGTCCACTACTTCTCGTGAGTGAACGGATGGGACTGGTGGCTGCTCGAGTTCGATGGGACGGACGAGGCGTTCGGCCTCGTCGAGGGCTACGACGACGAGCTCGGCTACTTCAGCATCAAGGAGATGGCCGAGCTGAACCGCCAGATGGGGTTCGCCGCCGTCGAGCGCGACGAGCACTTCGAGCCGAAGCCGCTTAGCGCCGTCAAGGGGAGGTAGCTCCATGGAGATGGACGAGTTTGACGCCGTGGGCAGATTCGGCAAGTCCCCGGGGCGCGGCCCTCTTGCTTAAACTGCTCATTTTTTCGTGCTCACGGTGCTTATTTCCCAGTGATCACTCGGACCACTTCTTAGTGAACATCAACATTCGTTTGCACCGCCTCGCACGACCTCGTCACCCCGCTCATGGCGGTGACCGCGAACTGCGACGTGCTTGAGGCGGAGGCATCCGATCAGGCCGGCCTTGCGTCCTGGGTCGCCAACATCCGTGCGGCGGCGGACGAGATGGCGACTCGCATCGCCGACATGCTCATGCACATGGGCGGCGACTAGCCAGGGCGATCCCCGCAACGGGCATTATTATCCGGGAAGCGTTTGGTTGCGAGGCACGCCGGTGTGAGGGCCTGAGTCGTTAGGCCCTCACAGGGGGACCGCGATGGTGGCCACCGCGCCGCCCGAGGGGCTGTTGGCGAGCGAGACGCCGCCCCCGTGGGCGCTCGCGGCCTCGGAGGCGGCGTGGAGGCCGAGCCCGTAGTGGCGGCCTCCGTCGCGCGAGGAGCGGGAGGAGTCGTCTGTGAAGAGGCGCTCGCAGCCGCGTTCGAGGGCGGCGGGAGAGAAGCCCGGTCCGTCGTCGGCGACCTCGATGACGAGGCGCCCGCCCGCGACGTCGCAGGAGACAGCCACGCGCGAGCGCGCGTGCTCGGCGGCGTTGGCCACGAGGTTCGCGGCGGCTCGCGCCAGGGTGGTTCGGTCGAGCGGGGCCTCGGGCGCGCCCGCGACAGCGGGGCCCGTGGCCGCGTCGAGCGTCACGCCTCGCGCCCGGGCGATCTGGGCGGCCTCGGCGAGGACCTGCTCGCAGAGCTCGGCCGGCCGCATGGGGGCCCTCTCCGCCCCGCCGGACCCGCGGGAGGCCTCGATGAGCAGGCGCACGTAGCCGTCGAGCCTTTCGACGCTGCCGGCTATGTCGCGCGCGGCGGCCGCGAGGTCGGCGTCTTTCTCGTCTTCCAGCTCCTCCGCCACGAAGTCTGCGTTGGCGCGCAGCACGGTGAGCGGCGTCTTGAGGTCGTGGGCGAGTGACGCCACCTGCTCGCGCTGCCCCCGCTCCGCGGCCCAGCGGGCCTCGAGCGACTCGGCGAGGGAGGTCCGCATGGCGTCCATCGCGGCGAGGACGTCGTTCACCTCGCGCACGTTGGTGCTGCCGACCGCGAAGTCGAGCTCCCCGGCGCCGACGCGCCCCGCTGCCTCAGACACTATGACCCAATCCGAGGGCACGGAAACGACAGGAGCCCCCGCTCGTGACCGCGGGTCGGGGCTGCGACAA
>URFU01000025.1 GCA_900547125.1 uncultured Collinsella sp. | reverse complement strand
GAGAAACTCACCGCCAAGGACCAGGACAAGAAGCGTCCGCTCGCCGGCGCCGGTGCTGGTCGTCCCGGTGCGGGCCTGCCGTTCTTTAGCGGCTCGGATGCCTCTCAGCAAAAGGGGAGTGGCACCGATACGCTTAAGCAGTTCGCGACTAACCTCACGCAGAAGGCGCGCGACGGCGAGCTCGACCCTGTAATTGGTCGCGAAAAGGAAGTCCAGCGTATGATGGAAATTCTTTCGCGCCGCACCAAGAACAACCCGCTCATTCTGGGCGACCCCGGCGTGGGCAAGACGGCCATCGTCGAGGGCCTGGCTCAGCAGATTGCAGCCGGCAACGTGCCCGAGAACCTCATGAACCAGAATATCTGGACGCTCGACCTGCCGGGCCTCGTGGCGGGCGCCAAGTATCGCGGCGAGTTTGAGGAGCGCCTCAAGAACGTGATCCAAGAGGCCACCGAAGCCGACGACGTCATCCTGTTTATCGACGAGATGCACACCATCATCGGTGCCGGTTCTGCCGAGGGCTCCATCGACGCGAGCTCCATGCTCAAGCCCGTGCTCGCGCGCGGCGCCTTCCAGATTATCGGCGCCACCACGGCCGAGGAATTCCGCAAGTACCTCACCAAGGACCCGGCTTTCGAGCGTCGCTTCCAGACCATCGATGTCGAGGAGCCGAGCGTCGAGGACACGGTCAAGATCCTGACCGCGCTCAAGCCGCGCTACGAGGAGCATCACCATGTGCGCTATACGCAGGGTGCTATCGAGGCTGCCGCGAACCTTTCCAACCGCTACATCCAGGATCGCTTCCTGCCCGATAAGGCCATCGACCTCATTGACGAGGCCGGTGCCCGCGCTCGCATCGCCGCGAATCGCGCGCCCGAGCCGGTGCGTGAGGCCGAGCATCGCGTGGAGGAGCTTAAGGCCGCCGCGCAGGAGGCCACCGAGAGCGACGACATGAACAAGGCCGCCGAGATCACCGAGCAACAGAAGGCCGCCGAGATTGAGCTCGCCGAGGCCAAGGCCGCCTGGACCGCCGAGCTCGACGCCAGCCCGCTCACCATCGATGTGAGTCAGATCGCCGATATCGTGTCCGTGACTTCGGGCGTGCCGGTGTCCTCGCTTACCGAGAGCGAGAGCCGTCGCCTGCTGCAGGCCGAAAGCGTGCTCAAGACGCGCATCATCGGTCAGGATGAGGCTGTCGAGGCAGTTGCCAAAGCCGTGCGCCGCAGCCGCTCGCCGCTCAAGGACCCGCGTCGCCCCGGCGGCAGCTTTATCTTCCTGGGTCCCACCGGCACGGGCAAGACCGAGCTCGCCAAGACGCTCGCCGAGTACCTCTTTGGCAGCAAGGATGCGCTCATCAGCTTCGACATGTCCGAGTTCGGTAGCGAGTTCGAGGTCTCCAAGCTCATCGGTAGCCCTCCGGGTTACGTCGGTCACGACGAGGGCGGCCAGCTCACCAAGGCCGTTCGTCGTCACCCGTACTCGGTCGTGCTGTTCGACGAGATCGAGAAGGCGCACCCCGATATCTTCAACATCTTGCTGCAGGTGCTGGAGGAGGGCCGCCTGACCGATAGCCAGGGCAAGACGGTAGACTTCCGCAACACCGTGATCATCATGACGTCCAACGTGGGCGCCCGCGAGATTGCGCAGGATGCGAGCGTTGGCTTTGGCACCACCGGCGAGCAGGGTCTCACGTCGAGTGAGATCCGTGGTCGCGCGATGGGCGAGCTCAAGCGTCTGTTCCGCCCCGAGCTGCTCAACCGTATCGATGACATTGTGGTGTTCCAGAAGCTCTCGGGCGAGAATCTCACCAAGATCGCGCACCTGCTGGTGGACGACCTGCGTCAGCGTTTGATTGCCAACGGCATGAACATCAAGCTCACCGATGCGGCCTATGACAAGATCGTGGCCGAGGGCACCGACCTCACCAACGGTGCGCGTCCGCTGCGCCGTGCCATCCAAAAGCTCATCGAGGACCCGCTGTCCGAGGAGCTTCTGGCCGGCGAGTGGGGCGAGGGCGATACCGTCCTGTGCGACGTGGCCGATGGCAAGTTTGTCTTTAGCCACGGCACGGGCGAGATCCCGGCACCGCGTCCGGCGGGCACGCTCGGTGGCGATACCGCCCCGGCGGCACCGCACACCGGCAACGCCGCGCCCGTGAGCGGCGGCGTGACCTCGGGCCCCGGCGGCATGATGCAAGCCGGTTCCGGCGCGCTGTAGGGCGTAACATAGCTTTGCGAAGGGGCACTCCTGTCGGGGCGCCCCTTTTTTATGAGTAAATGGTGCTATACTCGAAATATAAATATGTATAGCAGAAGGAGCTAGCATGCCAATATCGGTACTCGACTCACGGCCGGTCCAGATGAATGTACGCATGGATCGCCAACTCAAAGAGGCTGGGGACGCCGTGCTGGCGCATATCGGCATGACGCCGTCACAAGCTGTGAGGGAGCTGTGGCAGTACTTGACCGAGAACGGTCATATGCCCGTCGCAAAAAAGAATGATGACGAAGTCCTGCCTGACGACATACGATCGAAGGTGAGTTCGTCCCGCGTCTCGGAAGGGGCTGCGTTAATTTCGAATTTTTATGAGCGGTTCTCGATTCAGAGGCCGAGCCCCGATGAAGCCTTTGATTACGACGAGTTATACGATCAAATGATGAGCGAGAGATTCAGTGATTGGATCGAATTATGAGCGGCGTCGGAACGAAACGTGTGCTCAAGCTGCTGATCGACACGAACGTCTGGCTAGATTACTTTCTCGCTCGCACGAATGCGACCAGGCCGATAGTCGAGCTCCTTTCTCGCGCGGCGGAAGCGGAGGATATCGTCCTCTTCTCGTCCTCCCTGTCTGTCAACGACGTCTATTACATTCTGGGAAGGACGATGAAGGCCGACGCCCGCCGTGAGGGGGCTCTCACTCCCGAAGCCATCGCCGGTGCCGACGAGACAGCGTGGGCGTGCGTTCGCCTGATTCGGCAAAAGTCGATTATTGCCTCGGTCGGTGCAGACGAGGTCTTCGACTCCTTTGTGTTCAAGTATCATCACAACGACTTTGAGGACGACCTGATGCTGGGCGTCGCCAATCGCATTGATGCCGATTACGTCGTGACCGAGGACAAGAATCTTATTAAGCATACCAATGGTGTATGCATTAACGTTCAACAGGCGTTGAAGTTGGTTGAAGGATCCAACGTCCCTTCGGCGCGGCCCGTCTAACCTGCTTTATCTTGATAAAGTGGCGTTTCCTCGCCGTTAGCCGATGATGCGAGAGCGCTCGGCGTTTTCGACTGGTTTATGCAAACGAAGTCTGGGAATATACAAGGCGCATGTCTTATTGTCTAACCAGTTGCGCCAAGGAGGCACCATGGACTACAAGATTACTGGCTACGAGCCCGCCCAGCTGTTCCATTTCTTTGAGGAGATCAGCGCGATCCCCCGTGGGTCTGGCAACGAGAAGGGCATCAGCGATTTCTTGGTTGCGTTTGCCAAGGAGCGCGGCCTCGACGTGTATCAGGACGAGGTCTACAACGTCATCATTCGTAAGCCCGCATCTGCCGGCGCCGAGAATGCCCCGACCGTGATGCTGCAGGGCCACATCGACATGGTGTGCGACAAGCTTGGCTCCGTTGAGCACGACTTTACGACCGATGGTATCGACCTGGTCGTCAAGGACGGCGTCCTCACCGCTAACGGCACCACCCTGGGCGCCGACAACGGCATTGCTGTCGCTCTGATGCTCACCGTGCTCAACGACGATTCGATTGCTCATCCGGCCCTCGAGTGCGTGTTCACCACCGACGAGGAGACTGGCCTGGTTGGCGCCGAGACGCTCGACAAGTCCCAGATTAGCGCCCGCACCATGATCAACCTCGATTCCGAGGAGGAGGGCGTGGCCACCGTCAGCTGCGCCGGCGGTGTCGTCGTTACCTACACCTGCCCGATCGTGCGCGAGCACAAGACCGGCAGCACCCTTACGCTCGAGATCTCCGGCCTGCTGGGTGGTCACTCCGGCGCCGACATCCACCTGGAGCGCGGCAACGGCAACCTCATCATGGCCCGCATCATCGACCGCCTGATGGTTGCCGGCGAGCCCGCCATCGTCAGCTTTAACGGCGGCACTAAGGACAACGCCATCAACCGTGAGTGCAAGGCCGAGCTGGTCTACACTGATCACGCTGCCGCTGAGGCCGCGGCCCAGATCGCAAAGGGCATCATTGCCGACGTCACTGCCGAGCTCGAGGTCTTTGACCCCGGCTTTACCTGCACCGTCGAGATTGCCGACGACGCCGAGGTCGAGGCCATGGATCAGAAGTCCGCGCTTGCCCTCATCCGCGCCCTGCGTCTTGCCCCTAACGGCGTGATTCGCCGCAACGTCGCCACCGACGGCTCCGTCGAGGTTTCCTCCAACATCGGTGTGGTTGCCACTTCTGACGACGAGGTCAAGATCATGCTGTCCCCGCGCTCCTCGATTACCTCGCTGCAGAACGAGTTCAAGGACCGCCTGCAGACGCTGGCCGATGTCCTGGGCTTCGATGCCAAGTTCGAGTTCGAGTATCCCGGTTGGAGCTATGCCGAGCATTCGCCGATCCGCGACGTCTTTGTCGAGAGCTATCGCGAGCTCTTTGGCTCCGAGCTGCGCATCGAGTCCATTCACGCCGGCCTTGAGTGCGGCCTGTTTGCCGAGGCCCTGCACGGCCTGGACGCCATCGCCGTGGGCCCGACGCTCTCCGATGTCCACACCCCGGACGAGAGCATGGAGCTCGCTTCTGCCGAGCGCTTCTACGAGCTGCTCATCGACGTCCTCAAGCGCCTTGCCGCGTAAAGGTCGCATTAACGGCGATCCAAAACTTTTGCTGATGGATTGCAAATGACATTACGAGAGGGGACACCCGGTCTTTTGCGACAGGTGCCCCCTCTCTTCTTTTAGAAATGGGAAGCTGATTGGCGTCTAGCCCATATCCGCCCTGATGAGGTCGAGGGTTCGCTGACAGTTTTCGCGGACGAGGCCGAGCATATGCTCGCGCAGGTCCGCCATGCCGGGCAGGTCGGCGTATTCGTCCATGACCTCTTCCATGCAAATGGGTACCTCGTAGGCGAGGTCCATCATGGTCGCTAAGCAAAACTTCTCGGTTAGCCCGGCATCGGTGAGCGCCGTCTCCAGCGCGGGGTCGCCCATACCGTGGTATCGGCGGATAGCGCCTGGACCGATGCGCCCCACACGATTTTCGCCGCCAATGCTCATGGCAAGGCGCGCCCGGCGGCGCATGCGCTCGTACGCCAAGCCCGATGCGACATCGTACATTCGAGCCATCATGGCTGCGCCGTCGTTTCCAAGGAGCAGGGAATAGTTTTTCGCATGCGCATCCGGTGCGCCGATAATGGCGTTGAAGAACAGTATTTGCGTAAACAGATACAGGTTAAGTTGATGGTGGCTCGTATTTACGAGGAGCTCTTGAATGTCGCGGGTGGTCGGGCCGCCGTCTGCCGTGTACTTTTGGGCGGGCATCACCCCAAGTGCCTGACAGAGGTCTTCTTGATGTAGACGCCTGATCGTTCCGTCTTCGACTTTCATGCGGTCATAGCGCTCAACAATGAGGGCAGGTTCGTCCTCAAACATACGATATTCGACGTTTGCCGTTGCGATACCGGCGCGCTGGGCGCTTTTCATGCAGACAAACTCATTGAGAGCCTCGAGTTTAAATCCGATAACGCCATTTTTGAAAATATGCGTCGTGGGCGAGGAGCCCACACATTCGCACCAGCGACCGTCTATGAGCGCGAGAGCGAACTTGCCCTGATTGCCTCCGAGTGACCAACTTTCATCTAGGCCCATCCAGGATGCATTGCGGTCATCTCTGATTGACTTGAGACGCAGCGCAATCTCGTGATCGCCTATAGGGCGGTATTCGCTGGTGCGATGCAGGACGGCGTTGACGTCTTCTTCGGCACAAAACTGCACTCCACCCGGACAGTCAAGTCCGATATGGCTGAGTAGCGCAACGGCATTGTTGGGTCTAACGTCGAATTCGGCAGCAATCGCTTTTCGCTGATCCTCGCTGTCGGGTAGAAGGCCAAACAAGTATGGATTCATGACCTGTTGGCTGTATGTACGATTTGATACGGGTATGTTGATCGATAATGCGGGCCCGTCATAGTCTTGATCATAGACAAAGCTGATGAGACCGTTCTCATCTTGCATGAGCGTTCCTGCAGGTTCGCCGCAAATAATAGTCCGAAGCGATGTGGTGGCCATTGGCTATTTCCCGTCAGGCTTTGGTTGGACAGATGCGTTTGCGGCAATCGAGACTCCGAGATTGGACATGGCGAAATCTGCGAAGGCTTTGTCGTAGAGTTCAGACGTAAAGGGGGCGTCTGCAAGAACCGGAATGGCGGCGCAGCAACGGTAGCTATGAGAGGGACGTTGAGCGCGATGGCGTCTGGGGGTACTGTGAGGTTGCAAATCGGCACGCGGAACGTTGGCTGATTGCTCATTTTTCGTTTCGCCTATATCCCCTTGAGCGGCGAGCGCCAGTCCGAGAGCATTGAAGATTGCCAATAGCTTGTCGAGTCGAATGCCGGTGGCATCTCCTAGCTCGAGCGATGCGAGCAGGCGCTCCGAAACACCGGCTTTTTTAGCGAGGGCCGCACGGGTGATTCCCTGTGACTCGCGTGCCTGGCGCACGTAGATGCCAGCTTGGCGCGGCGTGGTGATGGGAAGGGTATCCACGGCAATCTCCTAACGTGCAGACTTTTGCATATCAGTATGACATGCAAAAGTCTGCACGAAAAGGCCTTATGCAAAACTCTGCATGAGACTTCCACGTTGACGTTGAGCTTATGAGAGGCGTTTTTTATATCGCGAGGATCCCCAGATGCTCAAGCAGAATCTTGAGGCCGATGAGGATGAGCACGACGCCGCCCACGATGGTGGCAGGCTTTTCGTAGCGCGCGCCAAAGGTATGGCCGATCGCCACGCCGGCGACGGAGAAGATAAACGTTGTGACGCCGATAAGCGATACAGCGGGCACGATGTCAACCGAGAGCGCCGCAAACGAGATGCCTACGGCCAGGGCGTCAATCGAGGTGGCAATGGCGAGAACCAGGTATTCTACCAGGCCAATCTTTTCGGCGTCCTTGCCGTCACCTTCATCCTCGTCCTCGGTAAAGGCCTCCCACAGCATCTTGCCGCCGATGAAGGCCAAAAGGATAAAGGCGATCCAATGGTCGATGGGCCCGATGATGCCCATGAATTGACTGCCGAGCGCCCATCCGATCACGGGCATGCCGGCCTGAAAGCCGCCAAAGAACAGGCCGAGCACCACGGCGACTTTAAGGTTGATCTTTTTCATGCCGAGACCCTTGCAGATGGAAACGGCAAAGGCGTCCATCGAAAGGCCAACGGCGAGCAACACGAGCTCTGCGAGTCCCATAGTCTGGCTCCCTCTCTGCGGGCGAGCCCGATTACGCGACTACTCCCTCATTTATATGAGACCCGATGCTACCACATGAGCAGTCAAAGGAGCCCCGTCCCAAATGAGCTACCTAAGCGGTGTTCGCTCATTCTGTAAGCATCGGATTTCGTGGCTGCTGCGGGGACAAACCGTGAGAAACTATTTAGCGTTTATGGAGCGTATACGATGGGAGCGATGCCTTGGATAAGAACGAGCTGCAAAAGCGTATGGAACAGGCCATCCGCCTGACGGCACCTGGTCAGCCGATCCGCACCGCCCTCGACATGATCATCGCCGGTCACCTGGGCGCCCTTATCTGTGTCGGCGACACCGAAAACGTGCTCGCTGCCGGTAACGACGGCTTCCCGCTCAACATTTCGTTCACCTCGAACCGTCTGTTCGAGCTCTCCAAGATGGACGGTGCCATCGTCATCGACGGTGACCTCACCCAGATCCTGCGCGCCAACTTCCACCTCAATCCCGATCCCTCGCTTGCCACGAGCGAGACAGGCATGCGTCACCGCACCGCCGCTCGCATGTCGGTGCTCACCGATGCCATCGTGATCTCGGTTTCGGCTCGTCGTGCCGTCGTCAACGTGTACGTTCACGGCAAGAGCTACGAGATCCAGCCTGTCACCACCATCATGAGCTCGGTCAACCAGCTCGTCGCTACGCTTCAGACCACCCGTCAGTCGCTTGATCGCTCCCTGCTGCGCCTGACGGCCCTTGAGCTCGACGACTACGTTACGCTCGCCGACATTACCGGTATTTTCTCGAGTTTCGAGATCATGCAGCAGGCAAAGACTGAGCTTAAGGATTGCATCGTCAAGCTGGGCAACCAGGGCAAGCTCGTGCAGATGCAGCTCGAGCAGCTCGCCGGCTCCAGTATGGATACCGAGTATGACCTGATGATCCGCGACTACGCGAGCGACTCCTCCGAGGCCAATGCCGAGAAGATTCGCGCCGAGCTTAGCCGCATGACGCCTAAGGACCTGTCCGACCCACAGCATGTGGCGGCGGTTCTGGGTTATGACGACCTGGATGAGGACTCCGTCATGACGCCGCTGGGCCTGCGCACGCTTTCGCGCGTGTCCGTCGTGCGCGACGGCGTGGCCGAGAAGATTGTCGACGAGTACGGCTCGCTGCAGGAACTCATGGACGACATCAGCGAGGATCCGGAGCGCCTGGGCGACTTTGGAGTTAACAACCCTGCCATTCTTGCGGACTCCCTGTACCGCATGAAGGGCACCAAACAGGGGAACGCATAATGGCGCCTGTATGCGCCGTGGTCGTTGCCGGTGGCAGCGGCCAGCGCTTTGGTAACCCCGGTGGCAAGCAGCTCGACAATGTAGCGGGCCGTCCGCTTATGAGCTGGACCATCCGCGCGTTCGATCGGAGCGCCAAGGTCGGCAACATCGTGGTGGTGTGTCCTGCCGAGCGCCGTGCCGAAATGCGCCGCCTGGCCATCGCCCCGTTTGACTATGACACGCCCATCAGCTTTGCCGATGCCGGCGATACTCGTCAGGATTCCACCCGCGCCGGCGTGCACGCGGTGCCGGCGGGTTTCGAATATGTCGCTATCCACGACGGCGCCCGTCCGCTCATTACCACCGAGGCTATCGACCACGCTATCGACGTGCTCGTGAACGACCGTGCTCTCGACGGTGTCGTGTGCGGTCAGCCCGCGATCGACACGCTCAAGATCGTCGACGGCGATAATATCGTCGAGACGCCGCCACGTGAGCTCTACTGGGCAGCACAGACACCGCAAATCTTTAGCGTCGACGCCATGAAGCGCGCCCACACCGCAGCTATCGCCGAGGGTTTTATCGGGACCGACGATTCTTCGCTGGTCGAGCGCATGGGAGGACGCGTTCGCTGCGTCCAGAGCCCGCGCGACAACCTTAAGGTGACGGTACCCGAGGACTTGCGTCCCGTAACCGCGATTCTGCTCGGCCGCATGGCCGAGGGAGAGGACCTTCCCCATGTTCAGTAACCTGCGCATTGGCCATGGCTACGACGTTCACCGTCTGGTGGAGGGGCGTCGATGTATCATCGGCGGGGTCGACATTCCCTACGAGCGCGGCCTGCTGGGCCACTCGGATGCCGATGTGCTCGCACACGCGCTGGCCGACGCCATTCTGGGCGCCTGCCGCGGGGGAGACATTGGCAAACTGTTCCCCGACACCGATCCTGCCTACGAGGGTGCTGATTCGATGGTGCTGCTCGCTCGCGTGATGGACTATGCGCGCGAGCTGGGCTTTGAGTTTGTCGATGCCGATTGCACCATTGCCTGTCAGCAACCCAAGATCACCCCGCACCGCGATGCCATGCGCGCCAATCTCGCCCATGCTCTAGGCGTTGACGTCGAAAACGTGGGCGTCGCCGCCACCACGACCGAAAAGCTCGGTTGGGAAGGGCAAGGCGAGGGAATTGGCGCCTGGGCCGTCTGCCTGCTACAGAAAACTGTTAAGGAGTAACGAATGCGTATCTACAACAGCGCTACCCATAAAAAGGAAGAGTTCCAGCCCATCGAGTCCGGCAAGGTCCGCATGTACGTGTGCGGCCCCACGGTCTACGACAACATTCACATCGGCAACGCCCGCACGTTCATCAGCTTCGATGTGATTCGCCGCTGGCTCATCGCGAGCGGCTACGAGGTCACGTTCGCCCAGAACCTCACCGATGTCGACGACAAGATTATCAAGCGCGCCAACGAGCAGGGCCGTACGGCCGCCGAGGTCGCGACGGAGTTCTCGGATAAGTTCATTGGCGTCATGCGCGCTGCCAACGTGCTCGATCCCGATGTGCGCCCCCGCGCCACCAAGGAGATTGGCCCCATGATCGCCATGATCAAGACGCTCATCGAGCAGGGCCACGCTTACGCCGCCGATAACGGCGACGTGTACTTTGCCGTGCGCAGCGATCCCAACTATGGCCAGGTCTCGGGCCGCAACATCGATGACCTTATGGTTGGTGCACGTATCGAGGAGAACGAGGACAAGAACGACCCGCTCGACTTTGCCCTGTGGAAGGCCGCCAAGCCCGGCGAGCCCAGCTGGCCGAGCCCCTGGGGCGAGGGCCGTCCCGGTTGGCACACCGAGTGCGCCGCCATGGTGCATCGCTACCTGGGCACTCCAATCGACATCCACGGCGGCGGCTCCGACCTTGCCTTCCCGCATCACGAGAACGAGTGCGCCCAGGCCACCTGCGCCTGGCACCAGGGTTTCTCCAACACTTGGATGCACACGGGCATGCTGCTGGTTGACGGCGAGAAGATGTCTAAGTCGCTCGGAAACTTCTTTACGCTGGCCGAGGTGCTCGAGCAGCACTCTGCCGCGGCCCTGCGCCTGCTGATGCTGCAAACGAGCTATCGCTCGCCGCTCGACTTCTCCTGGGAGCGCCTGGAGGGTGCCGAGAACTCGCTCACGCGTATCGCCGGTACGGTCGAGAACCTGCGCTGGGCCGCGAACCATGCGACGGCCGAGGCCGATGCGGCTGCCGCCGAGGCGTTTGCCGCCAAGGCCGCTGAGACTCGTGCCGCCTTTAAGGAGTGCATGGACGACGACTTTAACACCGCTGGTGCCATGGGCGCCGTCTTTGGCTTTGTGACCGAGTGCAACCAGTACCTGGAGCAGGCGGGCGACGCTGCCGACAAGGCCGCCGCGCTTGCCGCCGCCGACACGCTGGCCGAGTTGCTCGATACGTTTGGCGTTGAGCTTCCCGAGCCCAAGGTCGAGCTGCCGCTGGGCCTGCTGGGCGTTGCCGCCGGTTTGGTTGCCTACACGGGTGACGACGTGGACGAGGCCGCAGCCAAGATTCTCGAGGCCCGCGCCGAGGCCCGCGCCGCCAAGAACTGGGATCTGGCCGATGCCATCCGCGACCAGCTCAAGGACCTCGGGCTGACGATCGAGGATACCGCCGCCGGCACCCGTATCAAATCTCTCTAATCCCCGCGGGTTTCCCAAGCGCCCGACCTTGCCGTTCAAACCGTCGCTCGCGTACTCAAGTACGCGTCGCTCCTCTTTCACGGTAATCTTGGGCACTTGGAAAACCCGTACCGACCGCCCGAGCCACGGCACCTTGCCTTTCAAACGTCGGGCATGACCTCAAGGTCTATGCCCTCCTCTTTCAAGGCAATCTGACGCACCTCGGGCGGTCGGTCTATTTGTTTCGTTTGATAGTTGTATTTAGGAGGTCGCTTTATGGCCGACAATCGCAAGCGTGCGCCTCGTGGCGGCAAGCAGGCCGCTTCTGGCTCGCGTCCGATTCGCCGTAATGACCGCGCTGCCGCTCCCAAGGGCCAGCGCGATCGTACCCAGGCTGCGCGTACGCAGCGCGTGAGTGGCCGCGACGCTGTCCAGGCTCCCATGTGCGAGTCTATCGACGGTCGCCGTTCTGCCGCCGAGGCGCTGCGTACCGGCTTTCCCGTCAAGTGCGCGCTCATCGCCGAGGGCGGGGAGCGCGATGCCGCCCTGTCTCGTTTGGTCGATGACCTCAACGCCGCGGGTGTTCGCATTAAGTACGTGCCGCGCGCACAGCTCGATGCGCTTTCGAGCCATGGCGCTCACCAGGGCATTGCGCTCGAGGTTGGTAACTTCCCCTATGCCGATGTTGCCGATATCCTCGATCGCGCGGGTGACGGACCGGCGCTCGTCGTCGTGCTCGACCATGTGACCGACGATGGCAACTTTGGCGCCATCGTGCGCTCCGCCGAGGTCGTGGGCGCGGCGGGCGTCATCATTGCCAACAAGCGCGCCGCCGGTGTGACCGTCGGCAGCTACAAGACTTCTGCCGGCGCCGTCATGCACCTGCCCATCGCGCAGGTGCCCAATATCGCCCGTGCACTCGATGATCTCAAGGCCGCCGGCTTTTGGGTGGGCGGTGCTTCCGAGCACGCCGAAGGCAGTTGCTGGGATACTCCCTTCGAGGGTCGCGTGGCGCTCGTCATGGGGTCCGAGGGCGATGGCATCTCGCGCCTGGTGCTCGAGAAATGCGACTTTTTGACCAAGCTTCCCCAGCGCGGCATGACCGAGAGCCTCAACGTTGCCCAGGCAACGACGGCGCTATGCTTTGAGTGGTTACGTCGCAACGCCGGCGAGCTCATGGGGGAGGAGTAGCGCATGTCCAAGAAGAACCGCGCCAAGTCCAAGGCCAAGCGTTTTGGCGAAGGCTCGGCCAAGCCGATTGTCTCGGCCGCGACTTATGGTGTGGGCGGCAATGCGTTTGCGCAGGCCATCGCCGATCCGGTCTCGACGGTGCACTCTAATAAGCCCGAGCTGTTAGTGGTCGACGGCTACAACGTGATTCACTGCACGCCGCGCTACGAAAAACTCGTGTACGACCATTCCGACGACCCGTATTCCAGCGACGTTCACGATATGGCGCGCACCGCCCTCATCAACGACGTCGCCGCCTTTGCCCAGGGCCGCTACGAGGCCGTGATCGTGTTCGACGGCGCGGGCAATATCTCCAGCGAGCGCCCCAACCTGCCGGCCCGCGGCGTGCGCATCGAGTTTTCGCCGACGGGCGTCTCTGCCGATACCGTGGTGCAGAAGCTCTGCATCGAGGCACGTGAGGAGGGCCGCGCGTGCTCCGTGGTATCGAGCGACGGCACAATCCAGGCCGTCGTCATGGGCAAAGGTGTTACGCGCATCTCGAGCCGCATGCTGGTGGACGAGATCAAGCAGATCGATAACGACGTACACGAGGCAGAGGAAGCTCCGCAGATCAAGATGACCCTGGGCAGCCGCCTGAGCCCCGAGGCACTGGCCAAGCTCAAGGCTCTGCGCGGGAGGTAGGGGAGTTGGCGGAGCGATGCTGTCTCGCTAACTCCATTCAGCGATGTCGATCATTCTTTCGAGGCGCCATGTTAGCGCCTCTTTTAGATAAGGCAGTCTTGCTGTAAGAGCGTCGTTTTTGGATAGGATTTCGATTGCCTCGTCAACGAAACCCTCGAGCTTGTTGCCGTCAAACCAGCCCATGTCCTCGACGAGCAACATTTGTTTGGCGGGGCTTGAATGAAATTGTGCACTGGTAAAACTGTGCTCTCCCGCCCTAAGCTCCTCTAGTGATATGTTGCACCAGAGTGATGAGCCCGAATCGAAGATGGGGGCTGGTCTGCAGACCAGTGAGTTGACGTTTCGCACGAGGCCGAAGTTGCGCCAATGACGATCGTAGTTAGCAATGATGTCATCGCATACGATCATGCGGTCAAGGGCGCCTTTTATATCTGTCGCTCCAAGCTCCTCGCAGTTTGCTACATACCGTTCGTAATCGGTTAGTCGCTCGTCTGCATTTGCATGCTGGTTTACATAGAACGCAGGGACATATTCTTCTTCGTCAGTTAAGAAGACGTTGCATGTGCTCAAGGCAGAAGTACCCGCGCCTTCGAGCGAATAGGGTACATAATCGCAAGCGTTTAGGATGCGACGGTGAAGTGCGGTCGCCACCATCTCGTTATAGGGTTCCTGGTTTAGATGCGCACCTGCCTTGTGGAGGATTCGACGGTCACCCTCGCATGTCCAGTACTTTTGAAGATTGCCGTCCGAGGTGTTGTCGGGCTTTGCGGCAGCCGCCTTGCCCTCTGGGGCGAAGGGCGCGATGGACAGAGAGACGTCGTCAAAAGCATTATTGAAGAAATTGATATCCTCCCACGCGAGACCGGAGTCTTGGGGCCTAATCCAATACTGGTCGGATAAGGAGAGGCCAAGATTTCGCTGGATGAGTTCATCGGGAACATCGACTGCGGCTTCTGCAAGCAGGGAGGCTAGTCCAATGCGTGCGAGCGGGATACCGCGGCCTCGCCACCAAATGCGGAAAGAGTCGAGCGACACGGGACTATTGGGGCCAAGTACTCCAATAGGGGCGTGGATGTAATCGATGTCGGCACCGATGTGGGTAAAGTCTTTTCGCGATGTGCTGTAGACCAGCTGGGCCACTTCGTGCGTGCGGTTCATGAGGGTGAATGCGATCTCGCTCTTACCGTGGCCGCGGCGGGGACGTCCCCCCGTTTTGGTCACGGAGCGGAGTCGCGTGTCGACGCTGCCTTTGTCGATGAGCCATACACCAGAAGCCATGCGTGCCTCAAGCGCTCCGTTTTTTATGAGCTCTTGCACCCTGCGCGGGGTGATGTCGAGTAGCTCTGTAGCTTCCTTCTTGGTCAACATCTCGAAACCATTCGCCAGAACGAATAGTTTTATCTATTCCATTGTAATTAAAACTATTCGTTCTGGCGAAGGGTTTTGAAATTGAGGTCGAAATGGCTGAAATGAATGGGCTTTTGGCTGAACGATTGTAGAGAATTACGCATTATTAAATGCCTGCGGAAGATCAACCGCAACGCACAGTAGCTTCTTAGCAGACAAGGGGGTTGATTGCTTGACACGGTTGTTTAAGCTGTCCAGATAACATGCAGACTATTATCTGGCTAAGATGGTGAGCGATGCGGGTAATTACGTAAAAGAAAGGGGCAAGCCGAAGCTCGTCCCGGAGAGTAACGTCTATGCGTTCGCTGTGACCTCGATTACGGGATGGTTGCCGCGGTATGAGGTGACATACGCCTTGGCAGTTTCATTTTGTTCTGCCGCTTTGATTCGATCAGCGAACTCCTTGTTGAGGGCGCCGACCGGCTCGCCCACAAGGTTAGTGGCTACGAGTGTGTCTCCCTCCTCTTGGAACGTAATGCTTGAACCAATGGGGGCATCTACGGCGCCGGTACAGGCTTCGAGCTCCATAGGCGTGTCAATTGCCTTCTGGACTGCGAGGATGGTGCGCTTATTGGCAATGAGGAGATTCGTTCCGATCCATGCGATGCCAGAAACGACGGCAGCGGAAATTGCCAGTGCGGATACTCCTATACAAAATGTGGCGGTTGAGGTCGCGTTGTTGTATTTATCCAGGTAGTCGCTCCCGTCGAGAAATTCGTACGTTGACGTAATGCGTAGGTACTCTGAGTAGTTGCTCTGTGCATCCGACTGGACTGATACGGCAATAATGACGAATACCACCGAGATGACGATGAGCGCCAGGGTCGTGATGACGGTCTTCTTTCGGAACTGGCCGAGTGGAGTTGAGTCGATATCGTTCACGGCTGATCTTCTTTCTTAGAACATCTGCTTATACGGAGTGCTGTAATCGCTGCGCGTGGGGTCGTCCTCGTCCCCATACTCGCAGTAACGACTCTGCATGCCGGCGACGTTGTCATCGACGGCCTCGGTGAGGTCGATCGTATAGGACTGTCCGGGTTCCACAGTGGTGTAGGCAGCGTTCTTGTTATAGGACATGTAGGAGTCGATGATGTTTCCGTCCATATCTAGCTCGTCGATGTGGAAACCAAGGAACTGCTGGGGTTCCTTGCTGTTGTTCACGACGGTGACATACATTTCCCAGTAACCGTAATCATCGTCCTCACCACGTTCAACACCGCTTATCGTGAAGACGTCTTTGGGTTCTGCCTTACCCTCAGTCTCTTTGGATTCCTGGGTGTTTTCGTCCTCTGTCTCCTTGGGCTCTGAATTGGATGCGCGCTGTTGGCAGCCTGCGAGGGTCAGAAGTGCACCGATGCCGGTGGCAACGAAGGCCTTGCGAGATATGGGTTGTGTTTGCAGCATAGCAAATCTCCTTTTGCTAGTTCCCGACAAGCAGATTATACAATTACCGTTTGTGCGGCGGTGTTGCCGTAATCACTGTTCAGCGCGCACGCTGCTATTAGGCGCTTTCATAAAAGTCTGTGCGCTTTGATACAGTTATCAGTGCGGAATGAATATGCCGGGTTAATTAAACAGGTTAAACGTGCATCACGTGCGCATGTCGTATCGCAGACCTGTTGCGCCGTGCCCCTAATTCCTTTATTCTTATCTGGCTTCGCGCGAAAGCGCCAAGTGTGCCAGTGTGGCGCAACGGTAGCGCAACTGATTTGTAATCAGTGGGTTGCAGGTTCGATTCCTGTCACTGGCTCCATGAGAGTTTCGGGCTCTGTTCCCTTGTGGGACAGGGCCCGTTTCTTATGTGTGCCGGAATCGAGCCTGCGAGGGCGCGAGCGTCAAGCGAACGCGGAGCGTCCGTAGCGAGCGGGCGAGGATGCAGGCAGGCATCCGAAGCCGGAGCGGATTCGCGAAGCGAATACGCGGACTTCCTGTCACTGGCTCCATGAGTTTTCGCAGGTCGGGGGCCGTATGGCTCCCGATGTTGCATTTTCATGCAACAGTTCATGCAACAAAAATGCAACAATTAAATCTGAAAGTGCACTTGTGTGTTTTGCAACCGATGCTCATTGTCAATAAACGCGTGCAATGAAGCGGGAAAAGCCAAGCTTACAGTTGCTGTCTCCATTAGAGTTTTGGGCTTTGTGTCTCCAACTGGGATAGAGTGGAAAGTGACCAGGGCGCTGAGAGCTCCGATGTTGCTTCTCGAAAGATCGCACGCCGTGCACGGCTCTCTTTCCTGTAGCCCATGGGTATTACTATAGTCTAGATTTAATTCGGCGCGAGAAGTCAAGAGCGACAAGGATTTCCCGTCGTTTGTGAGCAAGGCGATTGAAAGGACCCATGATGATTAATAGCGTAGAGGATCCAACGGTTGCCAATATTTTGTCGACCGATATGCTAAAAATCTATGACATTCCTCGTTACCAGCGCGAATATACTTGGAATCAGCGCGACTGGGCGAATCTCTATGACGATATCACCCAAAACGACGCCGGCTACTTTCTGGGCTCGTTTATTGTCGTGAACGGGACTGTGAATTCCAAGATGGATACCATTCACTATGAAGTTATCGATGGCCAACAACGCCTGACGACGCTCAGCCTTCTCCTTGCCGCCCTCTATACTCGCATCATGGAGCATAAGGATTCTATCGATGACGACATGATGTTGGACGATATCTGACCCCTGCGCAATCGTCTGATCTTGAAATCTGACAAGTCAATGACGCGCGTTATTCCTCAGGTTCAGAATCATAATCTTGAGGATTACCGCTGGATCTTGAAGGAACATATCGGCCTAGATGCGGTTATGCAAAAGCCGAAGTTCCTTGGTCTGAGAAAGATGTCTAAGGCATTCAACTACTTTTACGATCGACTGGGTGAGGACGTTGGAGGCAGGGACGGAATCGAGTGCGTTCGCTGCCTCCTTGATATCTGCAGGCTGGTGTGCTCGGCGGTCGTGGTCCAGATTACCGTAGATAGCCATGCTGACGCCTACACCTTGTTCGCGTCCCTTAACAACCGCGGTGTTCCCTTGAGCGCTGTCGACCTTATCAAGAACATGCTTCTCGGCAAGGTTGCCGGGGTGGATGACGGACAGCTCGACTATTACTTTGAACGCTGGCAGGAAGTGCTCCACAATCTCGGCGATGACTACAAGACGCAGGAGCGCTTCTTCCGCCAGAACTACGATGCCTTCCGCCGGGAGGTGAACAAGCCATTTATCGGCGAATCTGGCTCCCAACTCCCCCTCGGTTCCGTTGCCACGCGTTCCAACCTTCTGAAAATCTACGAGAAGCGGATGGAAGCCGATGACGGCGCCCTTAAGGTGTTGGACGAGCTGACCGAGAATTCCGCACTCTACTCGAAGATCATTGGACTCGATCAAGAGGGCCCGGATTCCGAGCTTTCGCATCAGCTTTTGGAGCTTTCGAGAGCGCAGGGCGTCGCATCTTACCTGATGCTGCTGTTCCTCTTCAAGAAGCAGAACCAGTTGGAGCTAAAAGATGAAACCCTCGCGCTTCTTGTTAAGCTCCTCGTCTGCTTCTTTGTCCGACGCAACCTCACCGATACGCCTCCCACACGTGACCTTGAGAGGCTCTTCATCGGTATTTGCGAGAGCCTCGAAAGCGAGGGTCTCAAGGGCATTGCGGCCGCGGAGTACATCAAGAAGCGCCTCGTCGACGTGTCTGCCAGTGACGCTTCCTTCAAAGAACGTCTTGAGGGGCCGATTTACGACGTCAATCCCGATATGACGCGCTACATCCTTACTGTTATCGCATCTCCGAGCGTTACGAAAGAGATGAAGTCACTTTGGGAACGATACGCCTCCGGAAACTACGTCTGGACAATCGAGCACATCTTCCCTCAGGGCAAGAACATTCCAGATGAATGGGTGAAGATGGTTGCGGACGGCGACATGTCTAAGGCGATTGAGGTGCAGGAGAAACAGGTCCACACGCTTGGAAATCTAACCATCACCGGGTATAACTCAAAGCTAAGCAACATGCCCTTTGTGACCAAGCGAGACCGCAAGGATGTCAACGGGGCGAATGTCGGATACCGCAACGGGTTGAACCTGAACGACGAGTTGGTAAACACGGATACCTGGACCAGCGAGCAGATTCAAGAGCGCACAGACAAGCTCGTTGGACTCACTTTGAAAGCTTTTGACTTTGACGAGATTGAGTTCTAGTGACCGCCAGCAATATCTTGGGGACATTCAGTCCAAACGATTCAATCTTGATCTGTAACATCTAGACCGTTATTTCTCTTCAAGCTGTTACAGATTGAGATGTTAAGACGGGTTGGCGGGTAATATCTCGATTTGCAACACGAAGGGGCGGAAAACCGTTCGTACTGTTACAGAATGAGACGTAAGCTGGGGTCTCTGCGTAATGTCTCGATCTGTAACAGATAGGGGAGAAAATGTTCTCTAAATGTTACAGATCGAGACAAGGGCGGGAGCGGGCCCAGCCGTTTACCTTGAGCGTGGATTTCTGGACGTACGAGCGTGGAAAATCTCCCGCTTAGTGAATGAGCGTGGATAATCTGCCACTTTGGATTCGAAGCCGTGCTAAAAGAGGGAGATTATCCACGCTCGATTTCAAACGGGAGAAAATCCACGCTCGTTCGTGCCGGAAAAGCCCGATCGCAACCTATGTAATAGTGCAAGAGGGTCGTTATCGAAGGTCGATGCTGTAGACGTACTCCACCGTGCCAAAGTGTTCCCTTGGGAAATGTCACCAGTGTAGCGAAATCCACCGTCCTTCATATCTAAACTCAACAAAAACGCAGGTCAAAGGCATATAGATACGCCCGGCACCGTGTATCTAGAGGTTTTCGTTGACAGCCCCCAAGGTTGCATCGTATTATCTTTTTCGTTCGCGGGGGCGGCGGTCCAAAAGGCCAAAGAACCAGCGGATACTTGAACGATTGGGAGTTTGCCCGAGTGGTTAATGGGGACGGGCTGTAAACCCGTTGGCTCTGCCTACATAGGTTCGAATCCTATAGCTCCCACCCGTCAAGTGCCTGTATAGCTCAGTCGGTAGAGCACTTCGTTGGTAACGAAGAGGTCACCAGTTCAAGTCTGGTTGCAGGCTCCATCCGGCGGTGTAGCTCAGTTGGTTAGAGCACACGGTTCATACCCGTGGCGTCACTGGTTCGAATCCAGTCACCGCTACCATAGGTAACACGGTGGCTTCTCAATAGTATGTTGAGAGGCCACTATGGTATAAAGGCAAAGTCCCGTCCGGGGACGACCTGTTAAGAGGAGGGCTTTATGGCCAAAGAGAAGTTTGAGCGCACTAAGCCGCATGTTAACATCGGCACCATCGGTCACGTTGACCACGGCAAGACCACGCTGACCGCCGCCATCAACAAGGTTCTCTCTGAGACAGAGGGCTGCAAGGCTGACTTCACTGCGGTCGAGAACATCGACAA
>URFU01000024.1 GCA_900547125.1 uncultured Collinsella sp. | reverse complement strand
TTCGATAGGAGGTTGCGATGGATTTTTCTCCGGCGGATCTGTTCCGTTCAACCAAGACCGGCTCTCGCAGCAGCCTGGACCGCGTCAACAAGCAACTTTCGGCCTCGCGCGGCACGTTTCGCCAAAAGGTGCATATCGGTGTGCTGCTGGCAACCTTGGCACTCGTTGCCTATGGTGCCATCATCATCTGGTCGGCTTCGCAGTTTAAGGCCGATGCTTCGTTCTCACGCCATCTGCTGGGAATCGGCATCGGAGCGGTGCTGGCGGTGTTGGTCTGGCGTACCGACCTGCGCGGTATTTCCAATTTCTCGACGGCGTTGCTCGTCATCGACCTGATCGTGATCTTCTCGCCCAAGATTCCGGGCCTGTCCTATACGGGCGGTCTGGGCATGACGGGCTGGATCAAGATTCCCGGTATCGGTTTGACGTTCCAGCCGGTTGAGCTTGCCAAGCTCATCACCATCTTCTTTATTGCTACGCTTGGCTCGCAGTATAACGGTCGCATCGATACCGTTCGCGACTACGTCAAGCTCTGCGGCATGCTGTCCATTCCGTTTTTGGCCGTCGTTGCCATGGGCGACCTGGGCTCGGGCCTGGTTGTGTTGGTTTCGGGCGCCATCGTCATTTGTATGAGCGGCGCACGCCGCGAATGGGTGCTGTCGACCCTGGCCCTGCTCGTGGGCCTGGTGGCCCTCGTTCTGGCGCTCGATTCGGTTTTTGATTCGTTGCTCGGCCACGATGTGCTCATCAAGCAGTATCAGATGAACCGTCTGACGGTCTTTATCGACCCCGATAATGCCGATTCGGACGATGCCTACAACCTGCAGCAGTCGCTTATCGCCGTTGGCTCGGGCGGCTTCTTTGGTAAGGGTTTGGGTCATGCGACGCAGTCGGCCGGCGGCTTTCTGCCTGAGTTCCACACCGACTTCGTCTTCGCCTTCCTGTCCGAGACCTTTGGCTTTTGCGGTTCTTTTTTGCTCCTGTGTCTCTACGTGCTGCTGATCTTTTCGACGATTCGCGTCGCCTTTAAGTGTGAGTCGCTGTTCCTGCGCCTGTCGTGCGTGGGCATCGTTGGCATGTGGGCGTTCCAGACCTTCGAGAACATCGGCATGTGCATCGGCATGATGCCGATCACCGGTATTCCGCTACCGTTTATTAGCTTCGGTTCGTCTTCGATGATGATTCAGCTGCTGACGGTGGGTATCGTACAATCCATATGGCGGCATCGTTCGGGCGCCGCGTAACCGCTGGAGGGGTTTGCTATGAAAATTCCCGTAGATAAGCTGACCCGCGCTTTTAAGATGGGCGCGTCCGTTAAGAAGGATTCCGATACGCCGGTGCGCGTCTCGGTCTATCTGGATTCGTCCGCCTCGCGCTTTCTGGCCGAGACGGTGCGTGACGCCTTTGTGCCGCAGACGACCTCGGGTATTGTGCGCGTCGAGCGTCTGGGGGAGGAGCGAATTGCTCCAAAGACCGATACCGTTGTGGTGCTGGTGCTCTCGTGTGGTTCCGACCGCCTGGAGAGTGCCGTGCAGGAGCTCGTGATCGCCGGCGCGCCCGTGTGCGTGCTTGCCGAGTCTGCTGTGGAGGTGCCGTTTATCGAGGAGTCCACGCCCATGCTCGGCGCGGTGGCGGCAACCGATAAGACGTATCTGCTCGAGACGCTTGCTCGCTGGATTCTCGATCGCACCGACAAGGAAACGGCTTTTGCGGCGAACTTTGCCTTCATGCGCATCGCGGCCGCCAATCGTATCATCACCTCGTGCGCGCTCACCAATATGGCGACCGGTGCACTGGTGTTTTTGCCGGGCGCCGATTATCCCGTTATGGCGCTGGCGCAGGTGGGCATGCTCTTTGAGCTCGCTGCCGTCTTTGGACGCGGCATTAAGCCCGAGCGCGGCTACGAGGTCGCGGGCGTGCTTGCCGGCGGTCTTGTGATCCGCGCGGTCACCCGCGCGCTCGTCAAGCAGACGCCGCATATTGGGTTTGCCGTCAAGGCGCTCACTGCTGCCGCGGGCACCTATGGCATGGGCCGTGCGCTCGTTTCGCTCTACGAGCGCGATGTCGACTACAGCCGTGCCAACGAGGTGGTCACTGCCACGTTCTCCCGCGTTCGCGATCTGGTGACCACGGTCGCGGGCGCTACCCGTCCTATGGCGTCCTATCAGGACGCATCAGATCTCGCTGCTTAGGGGTTTTCCGTTGCGCGTTGCATACCAAGATTGTTTTCATTTAATTGAGCCGTTGCTCGCCAAGGTCGAGAAGCCGAGTCGCTATATCGATCACGAGTGGGGCACGCTTTCCAAAGCCGATGCCGACTACCGTTGCTGCCTGATCTACCCGGATGTGTACGAGGTTGGTCTGCCCAACCAGGGCATCGCCATCCTCTACTACATCCTTAACCAGGCCGAGGGCATCTCCTGTGAGCGTGGCTATGTGCCGTGGCCCGATATGGGTGACGCCATGCGCGAGGCGGGTATTCCGCTGCTGTCGCTCGAGGGTGCAGCGCCGGTCGCTTCGTTTGATATCGTCGGTCTGCATGTGCCGCACGAGATGGCGGTGACGAACTTCCTCGAGGCACTCGACCTCGCTGGCATTCCGCTGTTAGCGGCCGACCGAGGCGAAGACGACCCCATCATCATCGCCGGCGGCCCCTCGGTGTACAACCCCGAGCCGTACGCGGCCTTCTTCGATGTCATCCTCATCGGTGAGGGCGAGGAATCGCTGCTCGAGACCTGTCAGCTGCATCGCCGCCTGCGTGACGAAGGAGTCCCGCGCGCGCAGATTGTTGAGCAGCTTGCATCCATTTCCGGCAACTACGTGCCGTCGCTCTATGAGGTTCGTCACGACGAGCCCTGCTCGCCGCATGGCTACACCGTGCCGCGTGAGGGCAAGGATGCGCCGACCGTGGTCTACAAGCGCGTCGTCGAGGATTTCGGCGCCACGAATCCGCTGTCGCAGTCGTGCGTGCCCTATGCGCAGCTGGTCCACGACCGCCTGTCTATCGAGATCCTGCGCGGTTGTGCCCGCGGCTGCCGTTTTTGCCAGGCCGGCATGACCTATCGCCCGGTGCGCGAGCGCTCGGCCGACCAGATTGTGTCCTCGGTGATCCAGGGCCTGGAAAAGACCGGCTATGACGAGGTGTCGCTTACCTCGCTTTCGACCACCGATCACTCCTGCATCCGCGATGTGCTCGGTCGCCTTAACCGCCGTCTGGAAGATACGGGCATTCGCGTGTCCATTCCCTCGCAGCGCCTGGATTCGTTTGGCGTGGATATGGCCGAGTCGGTCGCCGGCGAAAAGAAGGGCGGCCTGACGTTTGCCCCCGAAGCCGGCAGTCAGCGCATGCGCGACATCATCAACAAGAATGTGACCGAGGAGGACTTGGACCGTGCGGCCAAGGCGGCCTTCGAGGCTGGTTGGAACCGCATGAAGCTCTACTTTATGATGGGCCTTCCCGGCGAGCGCGACGAGGATATCGTGGCCATCGCCAACCTGGCCGACCATGTGCTCGAGCTCGGCCGCTCCGTGGTTCCCAAGGCGCGTCGCGGCTCCATCTCGGTGTCCATCTCGGTGTCGGTGTTTATCCCCAAGGCCGCCACGCCGTTCCAATGGTGCCCGCAGCTCGATTACGATGACGTCAAGCGTCGCCAAAAGCTGCTCATTACGAGCGTTCGTAACCGTGCGGTCCGCGTTCACTACCACGATGCCGAGACCTCGCTCGTCGAGGCCGCGCTGTCCCGCGCCGGCCGTGACATGACGCCTGTCATCATCGATGCCTGGCGTGCCGGTTCGCGTTTTGACGCCTGGGTGGAGCATTTTTCGCTCGACAACTGGAAGTCGGCTGCGGCCAAAAACGGCATCGATCTCAACGAGCTCGTGCACCTGCCCTACGATCTGGACTGGCGCCTGCCCGGGGAGCACGTGAGCCCCGGCTGCTCGCGCGGCTTCCTCGAGCGCGAATACCGCCGCTCGTTGGAGGGCGTCACGACGCCCGACTGTACCCGTACCTCGTGCACCGGCTGCGGAATCTGCCCCACGCTTCATGCCAAGAACGTATTGGTGGGTGATCGCGCATGAGAGAGCGCCTGACCGACAACCCCTCGCTCTTTAGGCTTCGCGTTCGCTATGGCAAGCGCGACCGCCTTAAGTACCTGGGCCATCTCGAGGTGATTCATACCATTGAGCGCATCGTGCGTCGCGCGGGGCTGCCCTATGCCGTGACGCAGGGCTTCTCTCCGCATATGCGTGTGGGCTTTTCGTCGGCGCTGCCGGTGGGAACGTCGTCGACTTGCGAGTGGTATGACTTGTTTATGACTGAGTTCGTTGCGCTCGATGAGGCGTTTGAACGTTTGGCGGCGGCATCTCCGGCCGATCTGGCCCCCATCGAGGCGGCATACATCGACGTGCGCACGCCGGCGCTGACGGCGCAACTCACGCGTCTGTCGTATCGTATCGATCTGCATCTTGACCCTGAGGCACCGGTGGACGCCGACGAGGTGCGTCGCGCTATCGATACGCTGCGCGCGGGCCACGGCATCGACTACGCACGCGGCAAAAAGAGCAAACGCCTGGACCTTGACCACACACTGGTGGGCTATGAGCTTAAGGTAGGGGAGCGCCCGGACCATCTGGTGCTCATGCTCGACACCCATGCCGATAATGAGGGCTCCATGCGTCCGGAAATTTTGCTTTCCGCAGCTGATGTTTTGTTGCAGGGCTTGACCCCGGGCGTCGATGCACCTATTGTTTCCACCGGTATGCAAGACCTCGTGACCATCTGCTCCTACGATGTCGAGCGTCAGAATCAAGCATGCGAGGACGACGAGGGCCGACTCGTCAGCCCCATACCTGTGCGAACTTGTGGATTTGCTCCATATACTCGTTGACGGGGGTATTATCGCCTGCTACTATATTCGGCTGTTGCACTAACTGATGCATGAAGGGCAAGTAAACATGTACGCAATCGTTAACACGGGCGGCAAGCAGTACAAGGTCGCCACCGACGATGTCATCACCGTCGAGAAGATCGAGGGCAATGAGGGCGACAAGATCACCCTGCCGGTTATCTTCCTCAACGATGGTAAGAAGATCGTCACCGATCCCGACAAGCTGGCCAAGGCCAAGGTTACCGCTCAGATCGTTGAGCAGTTCAAGGGCGAGAAGCAGCTGGTCTTCAAGTTCCACAAGCGCAAGCGCTATCGTCGTCTGAAGGGTCATCGTCAGCAGCTCACCAAGCTGAAGATCGTGAAGGTTCAGGCTACCTCCCGCGCCAAGAAGGCTGTCAAGGCAGAGGCTGAGGCTGTTGCCGAGGCTCCCGTCGCCGAGTAGATTACACTCGTAACGAAAGAGTAGGTATACACAATGGCACACAAAAAAGGACTCGGTTCCTCCCGTAATGGCCGTGACTCCCGCGGTCAGCGCCTTGGCACGAAGCGCTATGCCGGCCAGACGGTAACCACGGGCACGATTCTCGTCCGTCAGCACGGCACGCACATCCACCCGGGTGAGAACGTTGGCCGTGGCAAGGACGACACGCTGTTCGCGCTGGTCGACGGTACCGTTGAGTTCCACAAGGGTATCAAGCACAGGGTCAGCGTACGCCCGCTCGCGAACGCGTAATTCACCCTTCATAGAGCACATATGTGGGAGGCACTTGAGTTTTAGGATTCAAGGGTCTCCCTCTTTTTTGTAGGAGGCGATTTTGTTGTCACAGTTCACCGATATCAGCCGAATTAACGTTTGTGGCGGCGACGGCGGAGCCGGATGCATGTCGTTTAGGCGCGAGGCATTTGTTCCCAAGGGCGGCCCCGATGGCGGCGACGGCGGTCGTGGCGGCAACGTCGTCATTCAGGCCGACGCTCAGCTGTCCTCGCTGATCGATTACCGCTTTAAGCATCACTTCCGTGCCGAGCGCGGAACGCATGGCCAGGGTGCCCGCCGCAACGGCAAAAGCGGTGAGGACCTGATTTTGAAAGTCCCCATGGGCACCGTAGTCCGCGAGCTCGATCCCGAGACGCAGACCCCGATGTTCGAGATTGCCGACCTGGTGCACGACGGCGAGCGCGTTGTCGTGGCGCCCGGTGGTGCTGGCGGTCTGGGCAACACTCACTTTGTGACGTCGGTGCGTCGCGCGCCCGCGTTTGCCCAGCTCGGCGAGCCGGCTGAGGAGCACTGGATCGAGCTCGAGATGAAGCTTATGGCCGATGCCGCGCTTGTGGGCTTTCCCTCGGTCGGCAAGTCCTCGCTCATCGCGCGTATGAGCGCTGCCCGTCCCAAGATTGCCGACTACCCGTTTACCACGCTTGTGCCCAATCTGGGCATGGTGCGTGCCGGCGAATATTCTTACGTCGTTGCCGACGTTCCCGGTCTCATCGAGGGCGCGAGCGAGGGTCGTGGCCTGGGCCATCAGTTCCTGCGCCACATTGAGCGCACGGCCTTGATCATGCATGTCGTTGACATGACGGGCGGGTTTGAGGATCGCGATCCGGTTGAGGACTATCGCATTATTAACCGTGAGCTTGAGCAGTATGGCGCTGAGCTTTCGGAGCGTCCGCAGATCGTCGTCGCCAACAAGTGCGATGCGCCGGGCACGGCCGACAAGATTGCCGACCTTAAGCGTGCGGCGCTCGACGACGGGCATATGTTCTTTGCCGTGTCCGCTGTGACGGGTGCCGGTCTCAACACGTTGATGCTTGCCGTGGGCGAGCAGGTGGCCAAGCTCCGCGCTGAGCTGGCGGTCTCTGATGAGCCGGTCGATTTGCGCGACGAGGAGTGGGAGCGTCGCCGCCTGCAGCGCGAGAAGCGCTTCCACATTGTCCAGGAGGAGCCCGGTGCCTTCCGCGTTGTCGGTCGCGCCATCGAGCGCTTGGTTATCCAGACCGACTGGGAAAATGAGGAGGCCGTCATCTATCTGCAGCATAAGTTTTCCCGCATGGGTGTTGACGATGCGCTCGAAAAGGCCGGTTGCCGTGCCGGCGACGAGGTTCGCATTTGCCAGCGCGCCTTTGACTTTGAGGGCGCCGAGGACTTCTCGGAGTTCGAGGACGAGCTTGAGGACGGTAGCGAGGACGTCGCCGTCGAGGTCGTTGATGTCGAGGATGTCGCGGACGATAGCTTGGAGGCTGTCGACGCGGTGGATGCCATTGACGGTACCGATGACGCTGTTGCTGCGGAAGACGTCGAGACCCCGGAGGGCGAGTAGGCCATGTCGCTGCGCGGTGGAATCGGTCTGCCCGAGCTTCCCATAGAGGACGGGCAGGAGTTTAGGCTCGGCATTATGGGCGGTACCTTTGACCCCATCCATTACGGTCACCTGGTGACCGCCGAGCAGGCACGTGAGTCCCTCGACTTGGACGCCGTGCTCTTTATGCCGGCGGGCTCGCCTGCCTTTAAACTCGACAAACCGGTGACGCCGGCCGAGGACCGTTATGCCATGACGGTCCTCGCGACCGCCGCGAACCCGGCCTTTTTGGCAAGCCGCTTCGAGATCGATCGTGCCGGTGTCACCTATACAGCCGATACGCTGCGCGCCCTGCGCGACTTTTACCCGCCTCAGGTAAAGCTCTACTTTATTACGGGTGCTGATGCGATTATCGATATAGTGACCTGGCACAATGCTGATGAGATTGCCGAACTGGCAACCTTTATTGCTGCGACGCGACCGGGCTTTGATATCGATACTGCTCGCGCGCGAATCAAAGAGTCGGGCCTGCCGTTTGACGTGCGGTATATCCAGATCCCGGCGCTGGCGATTAGCTCGACCAACATTCGCAAGCGGGTTGCTCGCGGCATGAGCGTGCGCTATCTTACGAGCGAGTCCGTGCTCGGCTATATTCGTAAACGCGGCCTGTATGCCGATCTTGGGCAAGACGATTTTGATTGATGGGGGAGAACGTTGTCGGTAGAAGATCAGTTTGAGGGCGACGAGCGCGCGCTCTTGACGCGCATCCACGAGTTGCTCGATGTGCGCATGAAGGATAAGCGTAAGCGCTACGTGCATTCGCTCGGGGTTGCCGAGACTGCGTTGCACCTAGCCGAGGTGTACGGTGTCAACCGCTTTGATGCCGCTGCCGCTGGCCTGATCCATGACTGGGATAAAGTGCTCTCCGACGACGAGCTGGTCACGCGCGCTCTGCATTACGGCATTAAGATTGCCGGCTCTCCGTCTGCCGCGACGCCGCTTTTGCATGGCCCGGTTGCCGCCTATGAGCTTCCGCAGCTTTTTCCCGAGCTGTCGCCGGCGGTCTTTCAGGCTGTCGACCGTCACACCGTGGGCGCTTGCGACATGACGCCGCTCGATATGGTGGTCTTTGTGGCCGATGCCATCGAACCCAACCGCCACGGCGATTATGCCCATGCGCTGCGCAAGATGGTGGGGAAGTCCTCGCTCGACGAGTTGTTCTTCTCCTGTTTTGCGCAGGGTCTGGTCTATGTGATCCAGACCGGGCGTTATCTTTATCCCACGGCTATTACGATTTACAACCATTACGCCCAGCTGCGCTAGCTCGGGCTGTCTAGAAAGAGGTATTCCATGGCCGACGAGACCATGACCGACGAGCAGATTCTTGAAAGCGTGGAGCACAAGAGTTTCGTTGCCACGTCCGACCGCACTGCCGCCTCGCTGTCCGCGAGCGGTGTCGCCGCCGAGGATGTCGCTCGCGCCGCCGCGCAGGCCGCCTACGACAAGAAAGGCGAGGACGTGCAAGTGCTCGACCTGACAGAGCTTTCCGATGTGTGCGACTACTTTGTCCTTGCTACCGGCACCAACAACCGCCAGGTTGATTCCATCGTCGACGAGATTGAGGAGAAGGTCGCCGAGGCTTGCGGCGAGCACCCGTTTTCCATCGAGGGCCGCGAGCAGAAGACCTGGATGCTCATGGACTACGGTTCGGTTGTCGTCCACGTCTTCACTCCTGAGGCGCGCGAGTTCTACCGTCTCGAAAAGCTCTGGGGCGACGCCCCCCAGCTTCCCCTCGACCTCCTCTAGTAGCTCATTTGGGACGGGGGTTTAGCTAACCTTTACCGTTCGCCGGGCAGCTGCATCATTCGCAGCTGCCCGGCTTTCTTTTTGTCTAAGGGACTATTCGTTGAAGCGGGATTGGCGGCCGAAGGATAGGGCGGTGTCGCCGAACTTGTCTCGGACGGCATCGATCGCGACGGAGAGGTCGCGACGGTCGCTCGATTGGGCTCCGCGGTCGTCGACTTCGCAGAACAGGTCGGTCTGGATACCGCCCTGATGGTCAAAGTCGCTCATGCCGACGCCCGCCAGGCGCACATGCATCCCTTCCTGCCAGATGTTGTCGAGCAGTTCGAGCGCCACTGCCACGAAGATGTTCTCATCGTCGGTCGGATGGGGCAGCCGGCGCTGTGCCGAGCGACCGCTTCCATACGAATACTTGAGTTTGAGTGTCACCGTGGCACCCGTTAGTCCCTGACGGCGCAGGCGGCGTCCCACTGACTCTCCCAACAGCGCAATCGCCGCTTCGATGTCCTCACGCTCAGTCAAATCTTTCGCAAAGGTGCGTTCATTGCTGACCGACTTGACCTCGCGCTCTTCATCGAGGCTCGTGACTTCGGAGAGTTCGAGTCCCAGCGCACGCCGGCGCATGCGTTCGCCGTTGATGCCAAAAATAGAGGCCAAGGTGGATTCCGGTGCGCGGGATAGCTCGCCGAGCGTGTAGATGCGCATGCGGCGCAGTCGCTCTTCTGCCGAGCGCCCGATGCCGCTCATGGCAGATACCGGCAGCGCTGCCAAAAAGCGCTGCTCGGTTCCAGGGCGCACGATGGTCAGCCCAAATGGCTTGTCCCGCTCGCTTGCGATCTTTGCGACCGTCTTGTTACAGCCCACGCCAATGGAGCAGGTCACCCCCAGCGCCGCCACGCGATCACTGATGCGCCGTGCAACCAGCAGCGGGTCCTCGGGTGCAAAGCGACCTGGCGTGATGTCGATAAAGGCCTCGTCGATGGATACGCGCTCAACGCGCGGGGTCTCGTCGGCGAGAATCGCCATGACCTGAGCGCTGACCTCGTGGTAGCGATCGAAATGCCCATGCGTCCAAATGGCCTGCGGACAGAGGCGCCGTGCCTCGGCCGAGGGCATGGCAGAGTGCACGCCAAAGCGACGTGCCTCGTATGAGCAGGTGGACACGACGCCGCGGGAATCGGCATCGCCGCCCACGATGAGCGGCTTGCCGCGCCACTCGGGATGATCGAGCGTCTCCACGCTCGCAAAAAACGCATCGAGATCCATCAGACCCACCGCCGGCCCCGTCCAGGGCGGCGGCGTGACGCCCGCAGCATCCTCATAACCGTATGTATGTTCGCGTCTTTTCATGGCATGAGTATACCGCGCAGCTCATGTGGGGTGCGTGGATGTGCTTGCAAATCGCGAATTCTTGTCTAAGATATGGATTTGCCTTCGACTACACCGAAGAAGTTGGTCTCACGGACTTCACCTGCCCGCGTCGATGGCGTATTATGTTCAACTGTTTGTTTGTAGTTGCAGCCTAAAGCTGCTTGGTTGGAGGAGTTTCCTTTGGCAGTCAAGATTCGCCTTGCTCGTCACGGCGCTAAGAAGCGTCCGTACTACCGTGTCGTCGTCGCCGATTCCCGCGCCCCGCGTGACGGTCGTATCATCGAGGAGGTTGGCCGCTACAACCCGATGACCGCCCCCAAGACCATCAACCTCGATCTCGAGAAGATCGCTGACTGGCAGTCCAAGGGCGCTCAGCTCACCGACGCTGTCGCTGCTCTGGTCAAGGCCGCCAACGAGGGCGAGAAGACCGAGACCGTCGTCAAGAAGTCCAAGAAGCAGCTCGCCAAAGAGGCCGAGGCCGCTAAGGCTGCCGCTGAGGCCGCTGAGGGCGCCGAGGAGTAAATCGTGCCTGAGGTTGACGCTGCACAGCTCGAGGGTGAGGCAATGCTCTCAGATCGCATCGCCGATCTCGTCGAATATCTCGTTGTTCAGATCGTCGACGACCCGGATTCCGTGAGCCTTGAGGTCATCGATGGTGACGACGCCTCTACGATTGAGGTTTCGGTCGCCGAGGATGACGTTGCTAAGGTCATCGGCCGTCGTGGCCGTACCATCAAGGCCATTCGCACGCTCGCCCGTGCATTGGCCGCTCGCCTCGACACTGCAGTCGAGGTAGAGGTTCTGGGCTAGGACCTTGAGGTCCCAGTACAAAAACATCGCCCGTGTGGTCAAGCCGCACGGAAGGAAGGGGGAGGTCCTCGCGCAGCCGCTGCGGGGGCTTCCTTCTGTATTGGAGCCGGGTATGCGTGTCGCCTTGACGCCGCCGGCGCTCAAGCGCGACCGTTTTTGCACGGTCGTGTCCGTCACCGATACGGGCGATGGCGATCTGGTCTCGTTTGAGGGCATAGACGACTTGACGGCCGCCGAGGGCATCACCGGATGCTATGTGCTGGCCAATCGTGACGACTTCGAGCTCGATTCGCTCGACGCCGCCTATACCGACCTCATGGGTCGCGAGGTGGTTGACGAGCGCTGTGGTTCGCTCGGCACGATTGTCGAGATCATGTCGACGCCCGCCAACGATGTTTGGGTTGTCGAGGGCGATCGGTACGGCGAGGTGCTGATTCCCGTGATCGAGCAGGTTGTGCTCGATCTTCCCGATCGGGGGACAATTTCCGTCCACGTTATGGACGGTTTGATCGATATGGACAAGTAGGGAGGTCAACATGCTAATCGAGACCCTTTCGGTCTTTCCCGAGATGTTTGAGCCCGTCATGTCCACATCGATCTTGGGTCGCGCCCGCAAGGCCGGCCTTTTTGATTTTAAGGCCTATAACCTGCGCGACTGGACGCACGACCGCCATCGCACCGTCGATGACGAGCCGTACGGCGGCGGGCAGGGCATGCTCATGAAGGTCGAGCCCATCGCCGAGGCCATCGAGGCTATTGGCTCCGAGGGTCCCAAGCCCACCGTGGTGTTCTTTACGCCCTGCGGCGAGCCCTTTACGCAGCATGTGGCCGAGCGCCTGCTCAAAAGCGAGCGCCTGCTGTTTGTGTGCAGTCGCTATGAGGGCGTTGACGAGCGCGCGTATACGTATGCCGACGAGCGCCTGTCGATTGGCGACTACGTGCTTACGGGCGGCGAGCTTCCCGCTATGGTCGTTGCCGACGCCGTCGTGCGTCTGATTCCCGGCGCCCTTGGCGACGAGATGAGTAACGTCGATGAGTCGTTCTCGACTGCCGAGGACGGTGGCCTGCTCGAGTATGCGCAGTACACCCGTCCCGCCGAGTTCAACGGCGAGGGCGTGCCTCCTGTGCTCGTGAGTGGCGATCACGCCAAAGTTGACGCCTGGCGCCGCAAGAACGCCATCGAGCGCACCTGCCGCTGGCGTCCCGACCTGATCGAGACGGCGCGGCTTACGCCCGAGGAACGCGCATACGCGCAGGAGATCCTGGACGCATCGTATTCGCAGAGCGAGGAGTGAGAATGGTTCCATCGCAGCATTCCGTGCTAAAGGGTGCGTTTGAGTGGATCGCGGTCGTCGCGATCGCACTGGTCGCCACCTTCTTGATTCGCTCGTTTGTGGTCGAACCCTTTGTGGTGCCCACCGGCTCCATGGAGTCCACGATCGAGATCGGCGACCAGATCCTGGCGCAAAAGGTGAGCCTTGGGCTCGGCCAGCCCGTCAACCAAGGCGATATCGTGGTGTTCCATAATCCCGATGGCACCTCCGAGCACGATGTTCTCGTCAAGCGTGTTATTGCCACGGCCGGCCAGACAGTCGACCTTCAGGACGGCAAGGTGGTCGTTGACGGCCAAGCGCTCGACGAAGACTACACGACCGGCATGAGCTGGCCGCTTTCGGTCCAGGCTCCCGGCGCTCAGGTAGGCTATCCCTACACCGTTCCCGACGGGTGCGTGTGGGTGATGGGCGACAACCGCGAAAACTCTGCCGACTCACGCTACTTTGGTCCCGTCGATCGCTCTGATTTGATCGCCGTGGCGCTTGTGCGCTACTGGCCGCTCAACCGCATCGGCGCTATCGACTAAAAACCGCTATAGTACAGTACCTAACCGTGTAATCGTTTCGACGAGGGGATATTAGAGGCATGAACGCTTCATCGCTTTCCTTCCAAGACATCATCCTGCGCCTCCAGCAGTACTGGGGCGAGCAGGGCTGCGTCATTATGCAGCCCTATGACTCCGAGGTCGGTGCCGGTACCTTCCACACCGCGACCACGCTGCGCTCGCTCGGTCCCGCCGAGTGGCGCACCTGCTACGCTCAGCCTTGCCGCCGTCCTGCCGACGGCCGCTACGGCGAGAACCCCAACCGCATGCAGCACTACTATCAGTTCCAGGTGCTCATCAAGCCGTCGCCGGTCAACGCTCAGGAGCTCTACCTGGGTTCGCTGGCTGCCATTGGCCTGGACCCCAACGACCATGACGTCCGTTTTGTCGAGGACGACTGGGAGAGCCCGACCCTGGGCGCCTGGGGCCTTGGCTGGGAGGTCTGGCTCAACGGCATGGAGGTCACGCAGTTTACGTACTTCCAGCAGGTGGGTGGCATCGAAGTCGACCCCGTGCCCGTCGAGATCACCTATGGCCTGGAGCGTATCGCCATGTACGCCCAGGGCGTCAACTCCGTCTACGACCTGGTGTGGAGCTATCTGCCAGATGGCACGCCCATGACCTATGGCGACGTGTTCCTGGAGAACGAGCGCGAGTTTAGCGCCTACAACTTTGAGGTCGCCAACGTCGAGATGATGCGTCAGAAGTTTGACGACTACGAGGCCGAGTGCCACTCATGCCTTGAGCGCAAGCTGCCGCTGCCCGCATACGACTGCGTCATGAAGTGCAGCCATGCCTTCAACCTGCTCGATGCCCGCGGTGCGCTGTCCGCGGTCGAGCGCGCCAACTACATTTTGCGCGTCCGCGCCGTCGCCAAGGCGTGCTGCGAGGCCTATATGGCCGAGGTCGCCGGAGTCAACGAGAATGCCGACCAGGAAGGCGAGGTGGCGTAAGCCATGGCAGACGCTAAGGATTTCCTGTTTGAGATCGGTACGGAGGAAATGCCCTCCGCACCGCTGAACAATGCCGTCAAGCAGCTCGGCACCATGATCGCCAAGGGCCTCGACGAGGCCGGTCTGGCCCATGGCGAGATCCGCGTGATCTCGAGCCCGCGCCGTCTGGCTGCGCTTGTGGCCAACGTCGCCACCGCGACCGATGAGGTCCATGAGGTCAAGCGCGGGCCCGCAGCAAACATTGCTTTTGATGCCGACGGTAACGCCACCAAGGCCGCCCAGGGCTTTGCCCGCAAGTGCGGTGTGGCTGCCGAGGACCTGGTCCGTCGCGAGGACACCGACGGCCGTGAGTACGTGTTCGCCGAGAAGAACATTCCCTCCGCTCCGGCTACGCCGATCCTGACGGCTCTGTGCGAGAAGACCATCGCCGGCCTGCAGTGGCCCAACTACCGCAGCCAGCGCTGGGGCCACGAGCACGCGACTTTTGTTCGTCCGGTCCGTTGGATTTGCTGTCTTTTGGGTGAGGACGTCGTGCCCGTGTCGTTTGCCGACGTGACGAGCTGCAACACCACGCGCGGTCATCGCGTGCTTGGCCCCGGTGACCATGTGGTCGCTAGCCCCGCCGTCTACGAGCAGGTGCTCGAGGACGCCGGCGTGCTTTCTGCCGAGCGCCGTCGTGAGGCCATCCTTGCCGGTATCGCCGAGGGCGAGGCCGCTCGCCCCGGTTGCCTTTTCGATACGCGCAAGTAGGTCTTTGATGAGGTCATTAACCTCTGCTAGTGGCCGACGGTGCTCGTCGGTACCTTCGATGAGGAGTTCCTCAAGGTCCCGCACGAGATCATCTGCGAGTCCATGCTCACCAACCAGCGCTACTTCCCGATCTATGACGGCGAGGGCAAGCTTATGCGTGAGTTCGTGGTCGTTTCCAACAGCAAGCCCGAGAATGCCGAGCGCGTGATCGACGGCAACGAGCGCGTCGTGCGCGCCCGTCTGGACGACGCAAAGTTCTTCTACGAGGAGGACCTGAAGATCTCCCTCGATGAGTTCCGTGAGCGTCTGGCCAAGGTTGCCTTCCAGGAGAAGCTCGGTAGCGTGCTCGCCAAGTCCGAGCGCATCGAGCAGCTCGCGCTTGCTATCGCCCGCGAGGCTCACCTGGGCGCTCATCTTGCCGCCGACGCTGCTCGCGCCGCGCACCTGTGCAAGGCAGACCTGGTGTCCAACGCCGTCGTCGAGTTCACGAGCCAGCAGGGCGTGATGGGCGGCTACTACGCCACCGCGATGGGGGAGAACGACGAGGTCGCTCATGCTATTCGCGATCACTATCGTCCTCGCTTTGCCGGTGACGAGCTGCCCGAGGGCACCGCTGGCTGCATCGTGGCCTGCGCCGACAAGCTCGATACCATTGCCGGTATCTTTGCCATCGGCGAGCCCCCGACCGGCTCCTCCGACCCGTACGCGCTGCGTCGCGCCGCCATCGGCATCATCAACATCCTGCGCGATCGCCTGCCGATTGACCCCACGTCGCTCATCGACTTCGCGCTTGAGCTCTATAGCGAGCAGGGTATCGAGTTCGAAGCCGCCGAGGTCGCCCAGCAGGTTCGTGACTTCTTCCACGGCCGCCTGGTGAGCATGGCCCGCGACGAGAAGATTCCGGCCGATACCGTCGCCGCCGTCTCCGCGGTGCACATCATCGCCCCGTCCGTCTTCTTCGCCCGCTGTGCCGCGCTCGACGAGGCCCGCAAGAACGATGCCGAGACCTTCGACAACCTGGCTACCGCCTATGCCCGCGCTGCGCACATCTCCAAGCCCGAGCTGGGTGCGGAGTACGACCGCAGCCTGATGGGCGAGGTCGAGCTCGCGCTCGCCGACGCCTCCGAGGCTGCTCAGACCGCTGTCGATGACGCCCTTGCTGCCGAGGATTACCCGGTCGCATTTGCCGCCCTTGCAGCTCTGCGTGCCCCCATCGACCGCTTCTTCGACTAGGTTATGGTCATGGACAAGGACGAGCAGCTCCGCGATAATCGCCTTAAGCTGCTCAACCGCTTCGAGGCCGTTTTCTCCGGCATCGCCAACATCGGTGAGCTTGCTCGCAAAAAGTAAGCCAGCCTGCGCATAAGCGCAAAAGGAGCCCCGCATGGATTGCCCGGTCACCGCTCGTCCCACCGTTATCGTTATCTCCGACTCGCTCGGTGATACCGCTTGTGAGGTGGTGCTTGCGGCGTCCGGGCAATTTGATGAAGGGGCTTTTCGTTTGTTGCGCCTGCCCAAGGTGAACTCGGTGGAGCAGGTCAAGTCGTTTGTGGGCCCGCGCGTCGATGCGGACCATCGCGATATTGCCGTGTTCCACACCATTGTCGATCCGGCGCTTCGCGCCCGCGTGCTCGATTACCTGGGCATACTGCATATTCGTTCGGTTGACCTGATCGGCCCAGCGCTCGCCGTGCTGTCGTCGCTCATTGGTGTGCCGCCCAAGGGCGTCGCGGGTGTGATTCACAAGACCGATGACCGCTATTTCCATCGCATCGAGGCCATGGAGTATTTCGTTGAGCACGATGATGGGCGCGGCTGCGACGACCTGTCGGGGGCCGATATCGTGCTGCTGGGTGTATCGCGCACGTCCAAGACGCCGCTGTCGATGTATTTGGCCTATCAGGGCTACAAGGTCGCCAATGTCCCACTGGCGCATGGCATGGAGCCGCCGAAGTCTATTTACGAGATTGACCCGATGCGGTTGTTTGGTCTGATTTCGACCGTCGACGTCATCTCTGAGATTCGCGATAGCCGCTTGGGCGATGACTATGCCCGTGCCGTCGCCGGCTCCTATGCCGAGCCCGAGAGCGTGCGCAGTGAGCTTGAGGAGGCCAGCGCCCTTATGAAGCGCCTGGGCTGCTTTGTGGTGCGCACCGACGGCAAGGCGATCGAGGAGAGCGCTGCCGAGATCATTGGCCACTTGGAGGAAATCCAAGAAGCCCGTGCCCGCCGCGCCGCCCGCCGATCCCAGCAAAGCTAACTCATTGAGGTGGCTAAAAATTCACCGTCCTTAAAATACTATCTAAAAATAATGCACGATATTGGTAAAGCGATTTAGCAAAGAACTTGCATTTGACCTGCAATTTTCTTGCAGTGGTATCTTCATAAGGTAACCACCTTTACCTACCGTTTACCGCTATATTTACCACGTTTACCAAACCCCGCGCTCTCTACGCAAGCCCGCTCAACGTCCGCCGTATAGTTCCCTCACGGCCCGCATCCGGTGGGTCGATTCGTCACCACAGTCGTGCGCGAGAGCGCATGAAAGGGGAAGTATCGTGAGCGATTGCAAGAGGGTTTACCGTTTTGGAACCGACGCCCAGGGCACCTGTGTCACTGAGGGCGACAAGTCCATGAACTTCGTGCTTGGCGGCAAGGGCGCAAACCTTGCCGAGATGAGCCGCATCGGCCTGCCGGTTCCCGGTGGCTTTACCATTACCTGCCAGACCTGTGTCGAGTACTCCGGCGCCGGCAACGTCTGGCCCGAAGGCGCACTCGATGAGATCGTTGCCGCCGAGGCTGACCTCGAGGCCCGCTGCGGCAAGAAGCTCGGCGACGCCTCCGACCCGCTGCTCGTGTCGGTTCGCTCGGGCGCTCCGTTCTCCATGCACGGCATGAAGGACACGGTCCTCAACTTGGGACTCAATGACGATTCCGTTCAGTGTCTCATCGCCCAGACGCAAAACCCGCGTTTTGCCTGGGATAGCTACCGCCGCTTTATCCAGATGTTCTCCAACGTCGTTATGGGTGTCGATGCCGACCTGTTCGAGAACGCGCTGACCCAGGCACGCCTGGTCGCAGGCGCTCGTGTCGATTCCGAGCTTTCGGCCGAGGACCTGCAGGAGCTCGTGGAGACCTTTATGGGCATTTTCTCCGAGAACGTCGAGGCCGCCCTGTATCCCGAGCTCGAGGTCGCCGACGGCAAGCCCGTCTTCCCGCACGATCCGGAGCTCCAGCTGCGCCTTGCCATCCAGGCCGTCTTTGGCAGCTGGATGAACGAGCGCGCCTGCATCTACCGCAAGCAGCATGGCATTTCTGACGAGCTCGGCACCGCCGTCAACGTGCAGGTTATGGCCTTTGGCAACAAGGGGGAGACCTCTGCGACCGGCGTCGCTTTTACGCGCAACCCGGCCGACGGCACCAAGGAGTTCTATGGTGACTTTTTGGTTAATGCCCAGGGCGAGGATGGCGTCGCCGGCATCCGCAACACCGAGCCCATCGCCGACCTCAAGAACACTCCGGGTCTCGAGTCTGCAGGTGAGGAACTCGAGCGCGTGTTCCTGACACTCGAGGATCATTACCGCGATATGTGCGATATCGAGTTCACCATCGAGCAGGGTAAGCTCTGGATGCTCCAGACCCGCGTGGGCAAGCGCACTGCTACCGCCGCCCTGCGCATCGCCATCGAAATGGTCGAGGAGGGTCTGATCACCCGCGAGGAGGCCGTGAGCCGCATCGATCCCGCGCAGCTCGACCAGCTCCTGCATCCGCAGTTCGATGCCTCCAAGAAGTACGAGGCTCTGGCTTGCGGCCTCAACGCCAGCCCTGGTGCCGCCGTGGGCGAGGTCGTGTTCTCGAGCGACGATGCCGTCGCGCGTGCCAACGAGGGTCACAAGGTCATTTTGGTTCGCTGGGAGACCAACCCCGATGACCTGAAGGGCATGGTCGCCGCCGAGGGTATCCTGACCAGCCACGGTGGCAAGACGAGCCATGCCGCCGTTATCGCTCGCGGTATGGGTACGCCCTGCGTCTGCGGCGTCGAGCGCTTCCACATCGACGCCGTCGAGAAGGTCGTGCGCATCGAGGGTAGCGATCGTGTGCTGCACGAAGGCAATGTCATCTCCATCGACGGCACCCAGGGCATCGTCGTCGATGGCGCTGTCGATTTGGTCTCCGCCGAGCTCACCGGCGACCTGGACACCATCCTGTCCTGGGCCGACGAGATCCGTCTGGACGAGACCTGTGGCCACGCCAACCATGTGCGCGTCAACGCCGACAATCCCGAGGATGCCGAGCTCGCCCTCGAGTTTGGTGCCGAGGCTATTGGCCTGTGCCGCACCGAGCACATGTTCCTGGGCGACCGCAAGAACATTATCCAGAGCTTTATCTTGTCCGACGATGAGGCCGTGAAGCAGCAGGCCCTTGCCGACCTGCTCAAGGTTCAGACCGAGGACTTCCTGGCGATGTTCAAGATCATGTCCGGTCGCGATGTGGTCGTTCGCCTGCTCGATCCGCCGCTGCACGAGTTCCTGGATAATCCGCGTGAGCTCGAGGTCGCCATCACCAAGAAGGAAGCCGCTGGCGCCAGCGAGGAAGAGCTTGCCGCCCTGCGTGCCCGCCTGCGCCGTATCGACGGCATGGTCGAGTCGAACCCCATGCTCGGTCTGCGCGGTGTGCGCCTGTCCGTCGTCTTTAGCGATCTGCCGCTCATGCAGGTTCGCGCCGTCGCCACGGCTGCTGCCCGCCTTATCAAGGAGGGCGTCGACCCGCGCCCCGAGATCATGGTTCCGCTCGTTTCCATTACGGCCGAGCACGTTCAGACTCGCGAAGTCATCGAGCGCGTGATCGCCGAGGTTTCCGCCGAGGAGGGCGTCGAGCTCAATATTCCCGTGGGCACGATGCTCGAGCTGCCGCGTGCCTGCATGGTTGCCGACGAGATCGCGCAGCACGCCGACTTCTTCTGCTTTGGCACCAACGACCTCACGCAGACGACCTTCGGCTTCTCTCGAGACGATGCCGAGGCCAAGTTCATCCCGCTGTACATGCACAAGAAGATCTTGAAGGACAACCCCTTCGAGACCATCGACACGGCGGTACTCGAGCTGGTGCGCATGGCCGTCGAGAAGGGTCGCACCACCAACCCCGTTATGCACTTTGGCGTGTGCGGCGAGCACGGCGGCGACCCCAAGTCCATCAAGGCCCTGTTTAACGTGGCCGATGTGGACTACGTGTCCTGCTCGCCCTATCGCGTGCCCCTCGCGCGTCTGGCTGCCGCTCAGGCCAAGCTCGAGGCGAAGCGTTCCGCTTAACTGAGTCGCGTTCCATTTGCGCCTTTTACGCCCCCCCTTCGCGCCGTCGCGCCCCCCGTGGACGCGGCGGCGTTTTTCGTTGGTTCAATACATTGGCAACTGACGGGAGGACTGCGATGAAAAACCTCACCAGGTATTTGCAACGAGCGCGTCGGGGGGCACAGATGACCCTGTGCTGGGTGGTCGTTGCGGTCACGGCGCTTTGCGGGATGCCGACAGCCGGTTTTGCCCTTCAGGATGATTCGCGCGACGAGCTCTATGGCGACGTGGTCAACCCGCTCACCATTACGGTCAACGATCGCGACTGCACGTTTGTAGATATCGATGACGGCAAGCTCGAGGGCCGTACCTCGATGTACGACAACGTCTCGTTTTACACGGCCGCCGTCAAAAAGGTGCTGCCCAACTGGGCAGCGCTAGCCTATAACATCCTTGGCTATGGTGGAGGCGACGACTCCGGGGACTTTTTGTACTGGGACCACGCCGGCAAGGGCTTTGAGAAGGACTTCGGTAAGGGTCACTATATCTATCTGTATGATGCGCTTTCGGGCGGCAACGGTGTGCATTCCGATGGTGCCGACAAATCGAAGCAGAGTGGTCTGACATCTGCAAAAAGCCTCAATGCAGTCTACGAGCGCTTGACCGACGATATCGCCGGCTGTATCGGTCACAAGCTGAAGGGCTCCGATTTCCGTAAAAACGTGCCGCTCGACGGACTGTCGAAAGACACGACTGAGCAGGACGTCATCTATGCCACCATTGCTTGTGTCGACAAGCTCGGCGGCACCTACCAGTACGATTTCAATGGCTTTGGCTTCGCGTTCTATAACTTTAGAGTTTAGCAGCTCAACAGCGTGAACAAGCTTAACTGTGCGCCCGAGGACGCGCCGGGCTATTCCTTTGTCGATTCTAAGACTGAGCAGGAGCTCGTTACCTCGGCTCTT
>URFU01000023.1 GCA_900547125.1 uncultured Collinsella sp. | reverse complement strand
TGATGCCGTCGGAAGAAAGGCGCTTGACCAGCGCGGCAGTGGACTCGCCCTTGGTGTTGAGCGCCGGAATCTTAACATAGACGTTGTCTGCCCAGGTTGCAATCTCGCGAGCCTCGGCCTCCATACCAGCCTCGTCATCAGCGAAAACCTCAAAAGAAACCGACACATCGGTAATGTGCTCAAGAACCGTCTTGGCAAAAGCGCGGTAGTCGGTCACGCCGCCGGCCTTCATAAGGGAAGGATTGGTCGTGAAGCCCTGAACGTTGCCATTGTCATGCATGTCAAGCATGCCTTCGAGGTTAGCGCCGTCGGCAAACACCTTGATCGCCATATTCGGTCCTTTCTCATCTAGCACTATTGCTATCGAAAGCCTTCTCCTTTGTTTCAAAAGCTTTTCGGTTTTCTTTTATAAACCATTTCAAAAGCTATCGAAAGCTCAATTGTCAACTTTCCGTGAACGGTCGAATATCGGGTGTGAACGTACTTCTTTTGGGCGGCACCTTCAGAACAAGACCATCTATAAGCTATTTAAGTGCGAACTATCTGCTACATATGCATTCAGGACATGCCATTCCGTTCATTTGATTCATTCGATTTTGCCTTGTTCTTTTCATATCGATACGTTATATTTCGATTACGAAAGGCGCATCTTTTGCCTTTCGTTCAAAAGGAGCGGCATATGGCATCTACTTCAGACCTTTCACCGGCCGAGCGTCAGCGATTTATTATGAACTGGCTGGCCGAAAAGCCAAATATCTCGGTATCCGACATCGTTCGCCGTTTTTCGGTTTCAGAAGTCACCGCACGACACGACCTCGTCTCGCTGGAATCCGAAGGCAAGCTGCGTCGCGTACGCGGCGGAGCGGTATCACTTTCTCGCTCCAACGCAATCTCGTATCCCGAGGAGCGCATCAATGTCCAAGTCGAGGCCAAGGAGGCCATCGCCGCAACCGCAGCAACTCTTGTTGATGATGGCGATGTTCTGGTAATTGATATCGGCACCACAGGCTTTTACTTCGCTAAAGCCCTCATGGACAAGCATGAGATCACCATTATCACCGGCGATCTTGCAATCGCGAACTACGCCAGCTTCAATCTCCCCAATGCTTCGGTAGTGCTGCTGGGCGGCTCCGTGCGCAAGGGCCACCTCTATCTCGCGGGCGCACTAACGCTCGACTGCATGAGCAAACTACATGCCGACAAGGCGTTTGTCAGTGCCGACGGATTCCACCCCGACCACGGCTTTACCGTCGAGCACGACTTCTCGGCCATGATTAAGCATATGTACCTGGCCAACTCAAACCAGGGCTATATGATGGTTGACCAGGGAAAGTTCAACAAGACCAGTTTTTATCAGTCCGCGCAAATCGATGACCTCGATGGCATCATCGTTGATGGAGACGACGAGGGCATCATGACGGCGGCGATCGAGAGCAGTCGCAGTCATCCCAAGCTCTATATTGCAAAATAGCTCAAATGGCCGGGTCGCCCCACTGCGGGCAACCCGGCCATTTATTAGATCAACCCAAAGTGACGCATGGCGGTGACGGTGCCGTCGTGTGCGACATCGTCGGTCACGTAGTCGGCGAGCGCCTTGACCTCGGGCATGGCGTTGCCCATGGCGACAGCCGTCTCGACCGCAGCGAGCATGCCCAGGTCGTTACCCGAATCGCCGAAGCCAAAGGTGCGCGCGTTGCCGGTGCGACCCAGGTACTCCAGCGCCCGTGCCACGCCCACGCCCTTGTCAATGCCCTTGGGGCTCAGCTCGCGATTCTGGCCACCGGTGTTGCAGGCCTCAAAATAGCGCTCGATAAAGCCGTCATCGTTGGCTACGCGAGCCAGGTAGCTCGCGACGATGCACACCTTGCCCACGCGCAGACGGCCGTCGACGCGCATTTCCTCGGCACTGTGCACCACAGAAGTGCCGATCAGAGACGACCGCTCAACACCCGCGGGTTCCAGGGCAAAAGTAGCCACGTTGGTCTCGAAAAAGGCCTCAATCCCTGCCGCGGCCATACGGCGTGCAAGCTCCTCGACAACGTCCTCGTCAAAGCAGTCCTCGTGTACCACGCGGCCCTCGACCTCAAGCGTAGCTCCCGCCATGGCAACGACACCCGCAGGCTCCAAAGCGCGCAGGCCATCGGCAATCAGCCACAAGGGACGACCCGTGCAGATATATGCCCGGTGACCCGCATTGCGCAGGCGACCAAATGCATCGACAACGGCCTTCGACGGATGGACTGCACCGAAGTCCTTGTCGGTCATGTTGTCGGGATCGAACGACGTTAGCGTGCCGTCCACGTCAAAAAAGAGCACAGCGGATTCGGGGCACGCATCAATCATATGGGTTCCTTTCGAGGATAAGGGCAAACGAAGCATCCATCATATAATGGAGCGACGCAACCAGAGAGGTCACCCATGGAATTTTACGCAAGCTGCCCCGAGGGCTTTGAGTCCGCACTCGCCGATGAGCTTAAACGCCTCGGGCTTTCGCATGTCCGCCGCCTGAAGGGCCGCGCTACGTTTGAGGGCGAGCTCGAGCAAGGCTACCGAGCATGCCTGTGGTCGCGCCTGGCCAGCCGCGTGTTTGTAGTGCTTGGGCGCTTTGAGGCGCAGGATGCCGATGAACTGTACGATAGCGTTTACGACATCGCCTGGGAGAGCATCGTCCGCCCCGGCGCCACCATCGCCATTACCGCCCGCGGTGTGACCGAGCAGCTGCGCAACACGCGCTTCTCGGCCCTGCGCGCCAAGGACGCGCTGTGCGACCGCCTGGCCGAGACCACGGGCCGTCGCGCCGACGTCGATGCCGCCGACCCCGATGTTCACCTACTGCTTTCGCTGCGCCAGCGCCGCGCGAGCATAAGCCTGGACCTTTCGGGCGACCCGCTGTTCAAGCGCCTGCCGCCCGCGGCGACCCGTGCCGGCGAGGGCGCGCACGTGTTGCGCCCCGACTACGCCGCCCTGGTGCTGGCGCAGGTCGGCTGGACCGCACTGTGCGAGCGCGAGCTGACGGCCGACGATTACGAGAACGAAGCCCTGCCTACGCTGGTCGACGCCTCGTGCGCCGGCGGCGGTCTGCTGCTGGAAGCCGTGAACATTCTGACTGACCGCGCCCCGGGTTTTGCACGCGAGCACTGGGGTTTTGAGGGCTGGCAGCTGCATGATGCCGCCCTGTGGGAGCAGCTGCTTGCCGAGGCGCGCGAGCGCGAGGCGGCAGCGCGCGAGCGGCAGGCGCGCATCGTGGCCGTAGACATCGACCCCGCCGCCCGCAAGACTGCCGAGCGCATGGTCAAGTGTGCCGGCTACAAGCGTTTTGTCGACTTTTGCGCCGCCAAGTCCGCCACCGTACTGGACCACGCGGGCGCCGTCGCCGGTGCCGCCGTGGTCGCAGACACCACCGAGACCCCGCTTTCGCTCATGCACGACGCCATGACACTCATCGGCGAGCTGCGCCGCGCGCCCGAGCTTACCGCCGCGCCGGTCGCCGCGCTCACCCGCGATGGACTTATGGCCCGCGCGCTCCATGCCGAGCCTGCGCGCTCCATCGCCGTCATGCCCAATAACGAGGAGGCGGCTCTTGATGTTTGGCCCTCGCTCGACCACGCCGCCGCGGCATTCGAAGCTGCGACCAGCGCAGATGCCGAGAAACAGACCGCGGACGCCGTGGACGAAGCCGCCAACACCCCCATGCCCGAACCTGCCGCCACGCTCGACCTGGGCGACGGCAAACCGCTGCCCGTGCTCATCCCGGAGTCCGAGCAGTTCGCCAACCGCCTGCGCAAGAATGCCCGCCTGCGCCGCAAGTGGGCCAAGCGCGAGGGCGTGAGCTGCTACCGCGTCTACGATGCCGACCTGCCCGACTACTCCGCCGCCATTGACCTGTACGAAGGCTGCCCGCAGACGCCGGGCCGCTGGCTCGTCATCGCCGAATACGCCGCGCCCAAGACCATCGACCCCGCACTGGCCCAGGCCCGCATGCTCGACATCTTGGCCATCGCGCCGCGCATCCTTGATGTTCCGGCCGAGCATGTGCACGCCAAGGCCCGCATGCGTTCGCGCGGCGGCTCGCAATACGGCAAGCAGGGCGCCGGCAAGAGCGGATCGGGCGAGCGTGCCAACATCGCTCGCCGTCGCCTGCCGCTCATCGAAGAGGGCGGGCTCACCTTTGCCGTCAACTTTGACGACTACCTGGATGTGGGTATCTTCCTGGACCACCGCGTCACCCGCAACCTGGTGCGCGAGCACGCCAAGCAGGCGCGGCGCTTCCTCAACCTGTTCGCCTACACCGGCACCGCCACCTGCTATGCGGCAGACGGCGGCGTCGAGGAGACCGTGACGGTCGACCTTTCCAACACCTATCTGGACTGGGCCGAGCGCAACATGCGACAGAACGGCTTTGTGGGGCCGCAGCATCACTTTGTGCGCGATGACGTGCTCGCCTGGATTCGCGATCAGCGCCAGACGCGCAACCGCTGGGACCTGATCTTTGTCGACCCGCCAACGTTCTCGAACTCGTCCAAGATGGGCCGTCGCACCTGGGATGTCCAGCGCGACCATGTTGAACTTTTGGCCGGCGTATCGCGCCTGCTCGCACAGGGCGGACATGCCATCTTTAGCTGCAACCTGCGCGGCTTCCGCCCCGAGACGCGCAAGCTCGCGCGCGCGGGCGTCGTGCTGGAAGACATTACGGCGCAGACCATTCCCGAGGACTTCGCACGCAACCAGAAGGTGCACCATTGCTATATCGTGCGCCGCCTGCCCATCGAGGATGCCATGGCCGAGGTCGGCTTTAGTGCCGAGGAGATTGCCGAGCGAACCGAAGAGCTGCGCAACCCCGAGGCGCGCAAGCCTCGTGCGGCAGTACCCGCGCACGCGCAGCCCGGCGACCGAGGGCCGCGCGGCGACGGCAAGCCCGCCTGCTCAGGTAAGCCCAAAAAGAAGAAGTTCTACGCCAGCAAGCCCAAGGGCAAATAACAAAGTTGCGGTGGTATACGGACTGTTTTGCCTGGAATTAGGCAAATTTAGACCGTATTTCACCGCAACTCATATTGGGATGGTGGTTGGCGATCTAGCCTTGGGTGACCAATCGGTAACCGATACCCACATGCGTCTGGATATAGCGCGGATGCGCGGGGTCGGACTCGATCTTCTTGCGCAGCGTGCCCATAAAGACACGCAGGCTCGCCAGGTCGCTCTTGGTCACCGTGCCCCAAATCTCGTGCAGGATAAACTGGTGCGTCAGCACCTTGTCGGCGTTATGCGCCAGCAGGCACAGGAGCTTGTACTCGATCGGCGTCAGATGCAGCTCCTCGCCATCCATCGTGGCGATGCCGGCATCAAAATCGATATGCAGCTCGCCGGTATCGAACGAGCCCTCGGAGGCAACGCCGCCCGTTTGCGCATACGAAAGGCGCCTGAGCGTCGTGCGAATGCGCGCGAGCAGCTCCTCGACCGAAAACGGCTTAGTCAGGTAGTCGTCGGCGCCGGCATCGAGCGCGCGGATCTTGTCCGCATCCTCGCTGCGCGCCGAGACCACAATGATCGGCATGCCCGACCATGCGCGCACCGACTCCACCACCTTGACGCCGTCCATATCGGGCAGGCCCAGATCGAGCAGCACGATGCTCGGTGCCTGCGACGAGGCGGCGGCGATAGCGGCATGGGCGGTCTCCACAGCCATATGACGCAGGCCGTGCGCCTCGAGCGCGGCAACGATAAGGTTGCGAACGGCGGGATCGTCCTCAACGACCAAGATGAGCGGTTTTACGGCAGAGTTCGGCACAGCGCTACTCCTTATCAAACGAAACGTCGGCGGCGGGAAGCTCAATCGTAAAGACCGAGCCGTGCGGGTCCGCCGCGGCAACCTCTATGCTACCGCCATGCGCCAACGCAATGGAACGGCAGAGCGAAAGACCCAGGCCCACGCTGCGATGGCTGTCGGCCAGGCCATGGTTGGCGGTATAGAACGACTCAAAGATGCGTTCACGGTCCTCGGGCGCGATGCCCGGACCATCATCGGCCACCGAGCACGCCACGCGTCCATCGTCGACGCTAATCGAAATCATGATATGCGAGCCTGCGGGCGTATAGGCGATGGCGTTGTTCACCAGATTCACCACCAGCTGCACCATCAGGCGCGCATCGACGTTGACGAGTGCCGGCTCGTCGCACGCCACCACCTTAAGGTCGTGCTCGCGCACGGCCGGGTTCACGTGGCGCAGCGCCTCCTCGACGATATCGTCCATGAGCTCGAGCGTGGTCGACAGGCGCATACCGCCGCCCTCGAGCTTGGTGATGGCGAGCAGGTTCTCGACGGTGGCGTTGAGCCATTGCGCATCCGAGCGAATGGACAGGAGCAGGCCGCGGCGCGTCTGGGCATCGAGCACCGCGGTGCCGGTCGAACCCTGGTCGAGCAGCACGTCGGCATTGCCCGAAATACTGGTAAGCGGCGTGCGCAGATCGTGCGAGATGGAGCGCAGCAGGTTGGCGCGCAGCTGCTCGTTTTTGGCAAGCACCGCCGCTTCTTCGCGGGCCTCCATGGCGCGGGCGCGATCGAGCGCCAGCTCGCCTTCGCTCACGATGGCATCGGCAAGCGCCCGTTCCTCGTGCGTCAGCACGTCGGGCTCGGCAACGATAGCCAGCACGCCCACCACCGAGGCGGGGTCGCCCGAGCGCACGAAGCCGTCGCCCGTGCGAACCGTCAGGTAGATGCCATAAAACGCCGAGCCGCCATAGGTGGCATCGAGCGGCGTTCCCACATAGGCGGACGCCGAGAGCCGCGGCGGCATCTGCGGCGCCAGTTCGTGCACCGGCGCGGCATCGCCCACGGCCGTGTATGTCGCACGCGTCAGCAGGTCATCATCGTCGGCGTCGGCGCTGTACCACACGACCGGACAGCCCGAAAGACGCGCCAGCTGCGTTGCCATGGCATGCACAATCTGCTGCTGATCGGCACACCGCTGCAGCATGCGGTTGGTCTCGAGCACCATATGCGTGCGACGGTCGCTGGCGGCAGCCTGCGCCAAGGCGCGGCGCAGGGCCAACGCAATCGAGCTCGACACAAGCGAGACCACGAACATGATGAAGAACATGCCGGGATAGACGCGGTCGATAAGCGACAGCGAGTAGCGCGGGTCGACAAACAAGAAGTTGTAGAGCGCCACGGCGGCAGCCGAGCTCAGCAAGCAATACAGGCGACTCCAGGTAAAGAACGCGCACAGCTGAACGGCGAACACATAGACAATCATGATGCTCGGCGCGAGACCCGGATGGTCGAGCAGCGCGCCCACAATCGTCGCTGCGACCAGCAGCCCCGCCGATACGCAGGCGTCATACAGAGGAGTGCGGCGCGTCAGCGTTGTGCGCCGCCACCAAAAGCTATCGGCAATATCGCCGTCCGTACGGACGTCCATCAGCGACCCGCCCCTCTCTCAAAAACAAAAACCACCACAAAGGGACAGGCACCTTTGTGGTGGTTTTCCCTCGTGGTGGTTCTAAGTGTAAAGCCTTCTACGGCCGGCAGCCGCTAGACAAACAGCACGTGCGCGAGCAGGGCACACACGCACACCACTCCAAATACCAGCGCCACGATCGAGATCACACGGTCGGCCATGTCCATGTTGGCACGATTCGTAAAGAACCGATCTTCGGCGGCGTCGACACGCGCCTCACGCACCATTTCGACCACCGCCTCACGGCCATCGAGCGCCTTTGTATCCATGTTTACCTCCCCGACCTCATGCTTATCCATCTAAAACTAACTCCGTGTAGCCGCCGACGTCTACGGCCGCTCATTGGGGGCCAGGCGCTGCATCTTATTCACGGCCTTGAACTTGGTGAACAGCGGCACGTACTCAAAGCTCACGTTGGAGTTCTCCAGGCCGTACCAGCGTGCAGGCGTGCCGGCGGCACGGCGGATGATGTACTTGAGTGTGATGGCCGTACGCTCGCTGGGCTCCACATCGCTTTCGGGCGCCAGAAGCTTACGGATCAGGACGAACTTGAACGTGCCGATGTTACCCGGATCCTTGTAGACCGAGTAGTCATGCGTCTGCGGCGGCAGCTCGCCGGTGGCAGCCAGGTCCTGAACAACCTGACGCAGGTAGGCATTGACGCGCTGGTTGATCTTGTAGCCCAGGTACAGATGCACGCGGAACACGTAGTCGGTGCCGAACGTCTCGACCGAATAGGCAAAGGTGTGCGGTTCGTCCATGGTCTCGACATTCACAAACCACCAGGCGCGGGCGCGCTTGGGATGCTTGTCCAAGATCGAATAGACGATATCGCGGTCGATGTAGTCGGTATGGGTGTCCTTGGTCAGGTACACGACGTTGTCGCTCATGCGCTCGTAACGGTCGTCGTCGCGCAGGCGCTTAAGCTGTGGCAGGTAGCTGCGCAGCGGCAGCAGCGTAAACTGGCGCTGCTCGACCGCCGTGCCGTTGTACCAGCACACCATGATGCCCATGATGAGCATGGCCATCAGAATGGTGAAATAGCCACCGTGGAAGAACTTGGTAAGCGAGCTCACAAAGAAGAAGCCCTCGAGCATGAGGAAGAACGCAACGAAGATATACGGGGCGACCTTAAGGCCGCGATCAACATGCAAGTAGAAGAAGAGCAGCAGCGTCGTGCACATCATGGTCAGGGTGATCGCCAAGCCGTAGGCGGCCTCCATGTGCGCCGAGCTCTGGAACAGCAGCACCACGATGACGCAGCCCACAAGCATGACGTTGTTGACCATGGGAATATAGAGCTGGCCCTTGGTCTCGGCAGGATAGAAGACCTGCATGTGCGGCATGAGGTCCAAGCGACTGGCCTCGGACACCAACGAAAATGCGCCGGTGATGAGCGCCTGCGAGGCAATGATGGCCGCGACGGTGGAAAGGCCGACGGCAAAGGGACGCAGGCCCGGGGCGAGCATCTGGTAGAACGGGTTGAGGTCGGCAATGCCCATGAGCTCGGGGTTGGCAGCGTTGTTCATAAGCCAAGCGCCCTGGCCCATATAGGACAGCAGCAAGCAGCACTTAACGAACGGCCAGGTTGCGTAGATGTTGCCGCGACCCACGTGGCCCATGTCGGAATAGAGCGCCTCGGCACCGGTGGTGGCGAGGAAGCAGCTGCCCAAGATCATGATGCCTGCATGGTTGTTGGGGCTCAGCAAAAAGCCGATGCCGCGCAGCGGGTTGAGGCACAGTAGCACCGCGGGGTGCTGGAAGACAAAGAACAGACCCGTACCGCCCAGGAACAGAAACCACAGCGTCATGATGGGGCCAAAGGCACGGCCGATCTTGGCCGTGCCGATGCGCTGCACCAAGAAGAGCACAATGATAATGGCAAGTGTGATGGCCACGACGCGGCCCTGGTCGTCGCCCAACACAGCATGGACTGCCGGAATGGTGCGCAGGCCCTCGATAGCCGTAGTCACGGTAACGGCGGGCGTGAGGATACCATCGGCGAGCAGTGCCGCGCCGCCCAGCATGGCGGGGATGATGAGCCATTTGCCGCAGCGCTTAACCAAGCTGTACAGAGCAAAGATGCCACCCTCGCCGTGGTTGTCGGCGCGCAGCGAGATGAGCACGTACTTGACGGTCGTCAGTAGCGTGACCGTCCACACGACAAGGGAGAGCGCGCCGAGCACGAACTCCTCCGTGACGCTTCCGATGCCGCCGTTGCCGGCAACGAGCGCCTTGGTTACATACATGGGGCTGGTGCCGATATCGCCATACACCACGCCCAGCGTGACGAGCATCGCCGAGATGCTCACAGGAATCGCAGCGTGCGAGGCTGCCTCCTTGGCCTTTTGTTCCATAAGCCGGTTTCCTCCCAACTTTAACGTTCGAGGGGATTATAGGTAATCGGCCCATGTTTTAATGCACTGTTTTCCCAGCTAGATAAAGATTTATACAGTCTTTAGACTACCGCGGCGATATGGAATGTGACAAAGGGACAGTCCCCTAGTCACATTCGTCATTTTCCGAGCCAGTTTTTGAACCACCACTCCATGGAGCGACTCATCTCGGCCATAAAGGGACTGGTGTGTTTGCGGGTGTAGATATCCACCACGCGCTCGCCCAGCTCGCGGGCGTGCGGACGGAACATCGCGTCCATCTCGGCCACCTGCGCGTCCATGGTCGCGGCATCCGCACGGCAGTAGCGCTCCTCGTGCACCAGGTTCACCACGGGGTGCGCGATTGCCGGACGCTCCTTGCGGGGCGTGCCGATGATGAGCATCGACAGCGGCATGGTATAGGGCGGCAAGTCCAGCAGCGCGGCAACTTCCTCGGCATTCTCGACGACATCGCCGATATAGCAACTCCCCAGCCCCAGGGCCTCGGCGGCAACCACGGCGTTTTGGGCGGCGATCACGGCATCTTGCGCCGCGATGGCAAAGTCGCCCAAACCCGGCGCGCGGCGGGGCGCCTTGCCCGTGCGCTCGACAAACTCGGGCTCAAAGCAGCCCACATGCTCAAACAGATCGATCCACTTGGCATAATCGACCACAAATATTAGTGCCCAGGGCGCCTTGGCGATCATGGGCTGATGGTCGCACAGGTCGGCCAGGCGATCGAGCGTGGCCTGCTCGCGGATGCTCACGATGGAATACATCATCATGGCGCCTGCCGACGGCGCACGGCTCGCCGCATGCAGAATCGCCGCCCGCTGCTCGTCGGTCACCGCCACGGGACGGCCGTCGTCATCGCGCGCAAAAGCGCGCGTGGAGGAACGGTGCTCCAACGTGTCCAGCACCGCGTTGCCCGTGGTCTCGACCGGATAGCCGCACGTATCCACACCCGCAGCTCCGTCGCCGCCCATGTCCGCCTTGCAAACTTGCTCGCTCATCGCCCTACCCTCGCCATTTCTTTAAGAAGCCTTTACGTTTCCGTGTAATTCCCGTCCATTATCGCGCAGGCCGCCACTACATTGCGCCACACCGCCGCACATGCGCGTTAATATGGCTGGTTGTTGTGCGCAGCCCGCAAATGCAGCGCATATTTAGGTAACAATCGGGTAAACCCCCGCTTTCGTAGGTTTTAAGTTTGTGAGGAGTCTCAGCATGTTCGCTGCCGTCATCTCGCTCGTCGGTCTTGCGGCGACCGTCTACCTTGTTTTGCGCGAGGCCAAGGCCATTCGCGCTCAGTCGGGCACCGTTGCCAAAAGCGCTCTTGGGTGGAGTGTCGCCTTCGGCCTGTTCCAGGTCTTTTTGACTGTCTGGGGCGCTATTGGCCTCGTCGCGCAAAACGAGCCGCTCGCCTTTGTGATGCTCATCCTGACCAATGCCATCCTCACCGGCTGCGCCTGGGCCAGTATCGCCCGCGACCGCATCGCCCCGCGCGTCTTTGCGTTCGCCGGGCCCGACGCCCCCGCCCCCACCGGCAAGCTCGCCCGCCTGCGCGGAGCCTTTGTGGGCAAACCGCTCGTCGCCGCCGTCTTGTGCCTGTTGCTCGCCGGCGTCTTTGCGCTGCTGGGCATGGAGGTCTCGTCCAACCACGACTTTACCTGGGTCTACCCCCTGTGCATCCTGCTCGAGTGGGCCATCATCACCACGCTCATGGTCGGCCTGTTCTTCCTGTTCCAGCGCCACGGCTCAGCTCCCGCGGTCCTGGCCTTTGCCCTCTTTGTCCTGGGCATTGCCGAGTTCTTCGTCATCACGTTTAAATCCATGCCCATCCAGCCGGGCGACCTTTCGGCCATCTCCACCGCCGCCGCGGTCGCCGGCACCGGCTACACCTTCTCGATCTCACTGTTCTGCGTGCTGTCCATGGGCTTTACCGCCATCGCCATGCTGCTGTGCGAGTACGCCGGCCTGGTGGCACCGCATCGCCAGAAGGGCGCCGCCAACGCCAAGCGCATGCTGCTCACCAACCTGCTCGTCGCCGTGCTGTGCCTGGGCGGTGTGACCGCACACGTCACGCTCATCGACTACTACAACACCCTCGGCATCACCGTCTACACCTGGCGCCCGCTCGAGAGCTACTGGCGCGAGGGCTACCTGCCCGCCTTTATTAGTGCAGCGCAGTCCATCAAGCCGCCCAAACCCGCCGACTACTCCGTCGACGATGCCAAGGCCACGCTCAAAAAGTACGCCAAGGCCTACGACAAGTCCGACGCGGCCAAGAGCGACGAGCGCGCCGCCGCAAAGGAGCAATTCGACAGTGAGAAGCCCACGGTCATCGCCATCATGAACGAGACGTTCTCAGATCTGTCGATCTACCAGAACATGCGCGCCGGCTACGAGGGCCCGCAGTACTTTAAGAACCTGTCCAACTGCCTCAGCCGCGGCAAGCTCTACGTGAGCGCCTACGGCGGCGGCACCGCCAATACCGAGTTTGAGTTTATGACCGGCAACTCCATGGCTAACCTGGGCTCGGGCGTGTACCCCTACACCATCTACAACATGGAAACGACTGGGAACCTGGCAGAGCAGTTCAAGTCGCTCGGATATTCCACCACGGCCATGCACCCCAACCACGCGACCAACTGGAACCGCGAGAACGTCTACAAGGACTTTGGCTTTGACCAGTTCCTGTCCATCAACGATTTCCAGGGAGCCGACACCCTGCGCGGCATGGTGACCGACCAGGCTACCTACGACAAGATTCTCGAGTTGCTCGACCAGAACGCCGATCCGCAGTTTATCTTCGACGTGACCATGCAGAACCACTCGGGCTACGACACGGGCCTGCTGCCGGTCGACAAGCAGATGCATCTCAACATCGACACAACCGACCTGGACGCCAAGACCGTTGAGGACGGCACGTTGTCCGATGTCGACGAGTACGTCTCGTGCATCGAGCAGTCCGACCAGGCGCTTCGCTACTTCCTCAACGCCCTGAGCAAACTCGATCGCAAGGTGGTCGTGGTGTTCTGGGGCGACCACCAGCCGTTCTTCCCGTCCAAGTTCAACGACAAGTGGTTTACCGGTGAGGACGACGCCACGCATCAGGAGCGTCTGTGGCAGACCGACTACATCATTTGGGCTAACTACGACGTCGCCGGCTGCGACCAGACGAGCGAGGTCGACGACCTGTCCACCAACTACCTGTCCACCCAGCTGATGCAGCTGATCGGCGCACCTCTCTCCGATTACCAGAAAGCGCACATGACGCTGCGCGAGTCGCTGCCCGCCATCAACTCCGTGGGCTACGAGGACGCTAGCCTGCGTTGGGCGCTCTCCTCCAACGTCACCGGCGACGACGCCGAGGCCGCGGCTGCCACCAAGGCGCGCGAGGATTACGCCAAGATGCAGTACTACGAGATGTTCCGCGACGGCAAGAACGTCTACACCGAGCACTTCCAGACCGAGGCCAACGAGACCGCCCCCAACCTGGCGCCAGGTACGACCAAGATCAAGTAACGGGTCGCCCATAACTGAAACGTCTGTCCGGGCAGGGAACCTTACATACCTCCGCCCGGACAGACGCCCTGATGTTGGGGCGTGGCTTGTCTTGGGTGTATCGCCGAACATATATAAGTTGAAGGCCACGTCATGTGGCCTTTTTTTCATCCGGAAAGCCCGTCCCACCCTGAATACATCCAGCGAACGCATGCGAGCGTGTTGTCCAGGACGGGCTCGTCATCGGGGTGATGGAAAATGTCACCCCAAACGCTTGCCACGGTTGCGCCCGCGAGTGTCAAGAAAAAAGCCTCGAGGATTTCGAGGCTTTCACATTTGTATTGTTTTGCACGAAGCACCACACACGACGAAGCTACTCGCCCAGCACGGCCTTCTTGGCGGCTGCGGCCATGTTGTCCAAGTCCTCCTTGGTGGGATGGTCCTTTGCGGCAAACCAGTTGTCGAGCAGCATCTTATAGCGCGCGTTTTCGGGTTCTTGCTCAAGCATTGCCTCGTAGCGCTGCTTTACGGCAGGGCCCATCTTGCCCTGGCACATCGCCCAGCCCGCAAGCTCGGCATCATTGGCCAAGTTAGACGATACGCGGTCGATAATCTGCCTAAAGTACTCCTCGCTGGCGCCAAAACCGCAGGTACCAAACAGAAAGACGCGCTTGCCGTGCAGAGCGGAGAGCAGCGCGGCAACCGAAGGCGTGCACGCGCCCTTGTCGCACCAAAAACCGACGAGCACCGTGTCGGCCGCGCAGGCGCCCTGCGCCTCGAGCGCAACCTGATCTGTATCCGCATCGTCGCTCAACGCCGCGGCATGGACAAACTCAACACCCGCAGCCTGCAGAGCGCGCTTGATCGCGCCCGAAACCATCCTGGTATTACCGCTCTTGCTGTTAACCACCAAAGAGCACGTCATAGTCACGTTGCCTCGTTTCCCCCAAAACTAAAGCCACTAATGCAATTTATTAGATGAATATCTTAGTACTAACGTGACAGATGTAAACCACCGTCTGTCGATTGATTAATTTGCACCACGGGCTTGCTCACTGGGCAAACTGGCTGCGGTAGAGTTCGGCGTAGAAGCCGCCTGCCGCTAGCAGCTCGTCGTGCGTGCCGCGCTCGATAATCTGGCCGTCGCGCATGACCAGAATGCAGTCGGCGTTGCGGATCGTCGACAGGCGGTGCGCCACGACAAAGCTTGTGCGGCCGGCCATGAGCTCGTCGAATGCCGCCTGAACCTGCAGCTCGGTGCGGGTATCGATGCTCGAGGTCGCCTCGTCCAGTAGCAGAATCGCCGGGTCGGTGAGCATGACGCGCGCGATGCACAGCAGCTGCTTTTGGCCCTGACTAAACGTGCCGCCGTCCTCGCCAATCACCGTGTCGTAGCCGCCTGGCAGCTGCACGATAAACTTGTGCGCGTGCGCGCGCTTGGCGGCTTCGATGACCTGCTCGCGCGTAGCTCCTGGGCAACCGTAAGCGATGTTGTCCGCCACCGTGCCCTCGAACAGCCACGTATCCTGCAGCACCATGCCAAAGGCGCGGCGCAGGCTTGCACGCGTGTAGTCACGCGAAGACCGGCCATCGACCATGATGCGGCCGGCATCGATATCGTAAAAACGCAGCAGCAGATTGATGAGCGTTGTCTTTCCGCAGCCCGTGGGACCGACCAGGGCAAAGCGCATGCCGGGCTTAGCCTCGATGCAGATGTCTTGCAGCAGTTTGCGGTCGGGCACGTAGCTAAAGTCCACATGCTCAAGGGTCACCTCACCCTGCGGGGTGGCAAGTTCCACGGCATCCGCCGCATCGGGCTCCTGCTCGCGTGCATCGAGCAGCGCGAACATGCGACGCGCCGAGGCGTACGCGGTCTGGATCTGCGTAATGACGTTGGTAACCTCGTTGAACGGCTTGGTGTACTGGTTGGCATAGGACAGGAAAATCTGCACGCCGCCCACCGTAAGCGCCGCCGGCACGCCCGTGATCACGCCCACGCAGCCGATCACAGCGACCACGGCATAGATGATGTTATTGATAAAGCGCGTGCCGGGGTTAGAGAGCGAACCCATAAACTGCGCGCGCTCACCTGCCGCGTAGAGCTCAGCGTTGAGAGCATCGAAGCGCTGCTGGGCATTGGAACCATAGGCAAACGCGTCCACGAGCTTCTGCTCGCCCACGTATTCCTCGATATGGCCGCCAAGCTGACCCTGAATGCGTTGCTGCGCCGTAAAGCTCTTGTTGGAGAGTTTGGCGATGGCACCGGCTGCAAAAATGGAAAGCGGCGTGACGAGCACCACCACAAGTGTCATGGTCAGGTTGATGGAGAGCATAAACGCGAGCGTGCCAACGATGGTGATAACGCCGGTGAAAAGCTGGGTAAAGCCCTGCAGCAGACCGTCGCCCACCTGGTCGACGTCGTTGACCACACGGCTCATAAGGTCGCCGTGGGCATGGCTGTCGATAAAGCTGAGCGGCATGCGGCTGAGCTTGTCGCTTGCCTCCACGCGCATGTCGCGCACCGTCTCGTAGGACAGACGGTTGACGCAATAGCCCTGCAGCCACTGAAAGGCCGCAGCACCTACGACGACAATCGCGAGTTTGGTGACAAGCGGCAGCAGCGCATCGAAATCCACCTGCCCGGCGGCGACGATAAGATCGATGCCCTCGCCAATGAGGATGGGTGTGTAGAGCTGCAGAATCACCGAGACGGCAGCACTCACAAACGACGCCGTAAACGAAATGCGGTGCGGACGGACGTAGCCCAGCAGGCGGCGAGTTACCGCGCCCACGGGGTAGCGCTCGGGGTCGCCGGGCTGGCGCGGACCGTCACCCAGGTCGTTGAGGTTATCGTTGCCGGACACGTTGGCCGTCATCGTGGCGACCGAGCCGGAAGAGGTGTACGGATTCATTTAGCAGCCCTCCTTTGCGCAGACGGATGCGGGGGCGGTCGGAGCGGACGCGGGCGTCGTGCTCCCCTGCTGGCCCTCGAGCTCCTCGCGGCGCAGCTGCGACTGGCAAATCTCGCGATAGAGCTGACAGGCCGCGTACAGCTCATCGTGCGTGCCCAGGCCCGCGACCGAGCCGTGATTGAGCACGCAGATCATGTCGGCGTCGCGCACGGTCGAGACGCGCTGGCTCACAATCACCGCGGTCAGCGGCAGCCCGCCCTCGGCGGCACCGCGCATGCTGCGCTCGCGAATGGCGTGGCGAAGCGCGGCATCGGTCTTAAAGTCGAGCGCCGAGGCAGAATCGTCCATGATCAGAACCTGCGGCGAGCCCACTAAGGCGCGCGCGATAGTCAGACGCTGACGCTGGCCGCCGCTAAAGTTCTTGCCGCCCGCCTCGACCGGGGCATCTAAGCCCTGGGGCTTGTTGCGCACGAACTCGCTGGCCTGCGCCATATCGAGCGCCGCCCAGAGCTCCTCGTCGGTTGCTGCCTCGTCGCGCCAGGTTAGGTTGCTGCGGATCGTGCCGCTCACCAGCGACGCGCGCTGCGGGACGGTCGCGACCACGTGGCGCAGTTGATCGAGTGGCCAAGCGCGCACGTCGGCGCCCATCACGCTCACGCTGCCGGTGCCTGCATCGTACAGGCGCGGGATAAGCGAGACGAGCGTGGACTTGCCGCTGCCCGTGCCGCCGATAATGCCGAGCGTTTTGCCCAGCGGCAGCTCCAGGGTCACATCGCTCACGGCATTTGCCGCGCCCGCGCCAAACGAAAAGCTCGCATGGCTCAAGCTCAGCGCAGGAACTGGAGCGACATTGCCCGGCTCGGGCAGTGCAACCGGCTGGTTGCCCTCGTCGGTGATGCTCGGCACGCAATTGAGCACCTCGTTGATACGTGACGCACTGGCGCTCGCCTTGGTAAAGACCACGACCAGGTTGGCGACGTAGACGATGGAGGTGAGGGTCTGCGTCATGTAGTTCACAAACGCCATGACCTGGCCCTGCGTAAGCTCGCCCACGTTGACCTGGATGCCGCCCACCCACAGGATGGCGCACACGCCCAGGTTCATCACCAAGAACGTGACGGGATTAAGGATTGACGAGAGCTTGCCCACCGCGATGGCGGTATTGGCCTGGTCATCGGCGGCTTGGGCAAAGCGCTCGCGCTCGTGATCTTCGCGTACAAAGGCGCGAACCACGCGGGCGCCCGAAAGCCCCTCGCGGCAAATGAGCGCGATGCGGTCGAGCTTTGCCTGCAGCTGCTTGTAGTACGGAATGCAGCGCGCCATGACAAACCAAAACACCAGGCCAATGGCGGGCGTGCAAATCAAAAAGATCATGCCGAGCTTAAGGTCGATGGCAAGGGCCGCGCACATAGAGCCCACCGCCAAGAAGGGCCAGCGGATGAGCATGCGTACGCCCAGCGCCACGGCCAGCTGCACCTGATTGACGTCGTTGGTAATGCGCGTGATGAGCGACGGCGTGCCAAAGCGGTCGAGTTCGGCATAGCTCAGCTTATTGATGTGCTGGTAGAGCGCACCGCGAATGTCGGTGCCCATGCCCTGCGAGGTGAGCGCCGCCATCTTTTGGCAAACAAGCGTAAACGAGATGCCGATCACAGCCATGGCGCCAAGCACCATACCGTAGTGAATAACGGCGTTCACATCGCGTGCGCCGATGCCCTTATCGATCATCTGGGCAATCACCAGCGGCGTCAGCAGGTCAAAGATCACTTCGATCAGCTTGCATGCAGGACCAATCACCATATACCGGCGAAACTTACCACCAAAACGCCTGAGCAGCTCAATCATATAAAGGCGCTCCCTATCATCATCTCTATTCAATCTGATTCATGATAGTACGGCGAACCCTGGGGATGCGTAAGCAACTCGTTACAGATGTAAGGGCAACGGTCACTAGCGCCCAAGGCACGTAGCGGCCGATGTTTTGGCAACGCCAGCGAGCGCCACTAAGCACGGGATTGAATTGTTCAGCTAAACGCGCCTTTACGGGTGATTTTTGGACGACGGGGCCCGGCCGGCGACGAGGTATTTGGTAGTCGAGCGATCCCGCAGGCGAAGCCGAGGACCAGCGAGACACCAAATACCTCGTCGCCGGCCGGGCCATGTCGCGGCACCAAAAAGCGCCCGTGCGCTCGATGGATCCGGATGCCCGACAGAGGCTCCTTATGGCTGCTTCCTTCCGGACCTGACCAGATTCGGAACATGTCGTCATCCGAACCCATCGAACGCGCTAGGCGCTCGGTATATCTTACCCGCTCTCGCTCGCCACGGCAAGATAGCTAGTTTGGGACGGGGCTTTTTTGACTACTTTTTGACTGATGGGGCATCAGGGTAGCGAAAGTAATCAAGAAAGCCCCGTCCTAAATAGACTGATCTGGTGCTGTGCCACGGAAAGGGCCTATCTACTACGTTTTGGTCACAGAGGTCAACCATGGCGTGCTTTTTCGAAAATCGGCAAGCTCTCTACCTGCGGTTTTAATTTTCCAAATTCCGGGATGGTCGAGGGTGGCCGGTTAAACGTAGTAGATGGCCACGTTTCGTGGCAAACGGCCCGACTCGAGACCCATGTCGGCCAGCCTTGAATGGCCATTCACGAAGTTGCGGTGGAATACGGACTGAATTGGCACCTTAAAGGCAAAAACACTCCGTATTTCACCGCAAGTTATTGGGGGGATGGGTTTTAGATGCGGCCAAGGTCGAAGGCTTGGGCGGCGGCTTCACCGGCGCAGATGAGGTTGGTTATGGCTTCCTGGGGATCGAGCGCCAGCTCAAGTCCCATGGGCTTGCGGCAGACCGGTAAAACCAGGTCGACGCCCTGCCTATACACCGCATCCAGGTTGTCAGCACGACCGCCCACGACGGCGACCACCGGCTTGCCATATCGCTTCGCACGACGGGCCACGCCCACCGGTGCCTTACCGGCGGCGGATTGCTCGTCCATATTGCCCTCGCCTGTAATGACCAGGTCGACATCGCGCACGCGCTCGTCAAACCCAATCAGATCGAGCACCGTCTCCACACCCGAGCGCAACTCGGCGCCGCGCGCCAGCAGCGCGGCACCCAAGCCACCCGCCGCGCCCGCGCCGGGCACGCCGAGCACCGAGCCGAATGTCCGTGCGCCCTCGGGTGTGCGCAACAACCCCTGAGCCCGCGCCCTAGCAATCGCCGCATCGAGCAGGCGGCCATAGCCGACCATCCATCCGTCGTATTTGCCCAGGGCCTCGGCATCCCCCGTCGGCAGACCCTTCTGTCCACCGAACACCGCCAGTGCGCCTCGACGCCCCACGAGCGGATTCTCGACGTCGGAAAGCACGATGACACGCGCGCCATTCAGCGCCCCAAGCGCCGGTACCAAATCGATACTCGCCACGTGTTCAAGGCCTGCGAGACCGGGGGCGATATTGCGGCCACGCTCATCGACAAGGCAGGCGCCCAGCGCCTGCAGCATGCCGGCGCCACCGTCGTTGGTGGCACTGCCGCCCAAACCAATATAGATAGTCTTTGCCCCAGCACGGACCGCGCAAAGCATGAGCTCGCCCACGCCATAGGTTGTAGCAGCCAGCGCCGACGACTCCGTGCAAGGCGAGTACCCGATGCCAGCCGCCTCGGCCATCTCGATGACCGCGGACTCGCGCTCACCATCCACCAACATCCGAGCAGACACGCGATTGTCCAGAGGACCTGCGACTTCATATGCCACGACCTCACCGCCGCACGCGGCGGCGGCATCGAGCGTCCCCTCACCGCCATCCGCCAGCGGCAACGTGGTCACCTGGGCATCAGACCACACGCGGCGCACGCCTTCGGCAACGGCCGCCTCCGCCCGCGTGCTCGAAACGCTACCCTTAAAGGAATCGATCGCCAGCAGCACACGGCGGGGCCGGCGGCACGCGGGACCAAAGACAACCGCCTCAACGGCGATATCTTCGGTACACGCGAGCGCCTCGGCATGAGCGGCATGCGCCTCAAGATCGGCCCCGCAACCGCAGCCAGCACCATCGGTGCCACGCAGCCCACTAAAATAGCTGCCCAACACCTCACGACACTCGTCTGCCAGTACGCCGGCATGTACGTTAAACCGATGGTTCAGGCGCGAATCGGCATTCAGGTCATACAGCGAACCCAGCGCGCCCGCCTTGGCATCGGTCGCGCCATACACGCAGCGCCCCACGCGCGCGTTGACCATAAGCCCCGCACACATGCAGCAAGGCTCGAGCGTTACATAGACCGTGCAATCGGAAAGGCGCCAACGACCGAGCAACCGAGCGGCAGCGCACAGGGCCGAAAACTCGGCATGCGCCGAAGGGTCCTGGTCGAGTTCTCGGCGATTATGCGCCCTCGCGACAATCTCGCCCGCGCGCACTACCACGGCGCCAATCGGTACCTCGCCCACCGCAGCGGCGGCGCGCGCCTCGGCCAGCGCCTCGCGCATGAACTTCTCGTCGATTTCGGTGCTCGTCATCGTTCGCCTTCCCTGCTGCAAAATTCAAAACGATGCTATCATTACGACTCACGGAGAGATGGCAGAGCGGTTGAATGCGGCGGTCTTGAAAACCGTTGAGCGCGAGAGCGTTCCGGGGGTTCGAATCCCCCTCTCTCCGCCACTTCTAGTGATGCACCGGCGTCATGGTGCGCTCAAACAGTGCATCGACCACGTCGGCCATCTCGGGTCGACGCTCAAGATCGTGACCCGATTCCCACCAATTTGTGAACAGTCGAATAATGCCACCGGCGATAAACTCCGATGTTGTCTCGAGCGAAACGGGCGCCAGGGCATCCTCGGCAAGCACGTTCATCACACGCTCGCGGATGGAGCGGGCAATGCGGTCGCAAATAACGTTGGTCAACATGCCCGACATGCTGCTTGCCAAAATGTTATCCATGAGCTGCTCGTGCGCCAGAATCAAATCCATGGCATCGTCCAAAATCGCGTGTCGAAGCGCGCGCACGTCCTCGGCAGACACTGTGCCGGCCTCATCGGGCTGTTTTTGCGGCAAGCCCGACATGAGCTCATCGATATAAAAGGCGAAGTAATCGTTTTTATCGCGAAAGTGCTTGTAGAACGTCGTGCGGCGAATCAGGGCCCGGTCGCAAAGCATGGCAACCGTCAAATCCTCAAACCGATGCTCTTCCAAAAGCTCGGTAAAGGCATCGAACAGGGCACGATAGGTTTTCTTGATGCGAAGGTCCATCCGTATCGCCATCCTCAAGGCGTAGACAGCATTCCTTAATTTGTCGCATATCTTACACCAGTACCACCCGTTCGTTATTGGCGCCCCCTCCCTGGTTGAAACACAACGCTTACCGGAAAGTTCGGCACCGCCAAAGGTTGCGGGTATACTAGATACGTTATACCAACAACGGCAGGCGCAAAACGCCGCTGCCATTCGAAACGGAGACATCATGCTTCCCGTCATCATCGGTATCGTAGTTGTCGATGTGATCGTCTGCGCCATCGCCGGCATCTACAACAACATGGTCGCCTCGCGCAATCGCATCGAA
>URFU01000022.1 GCA_900547125.1 uncultured Collinsella sp. | reverse complement strand
CCGCCCGACCCAACACCGGTTCGGGCAGCGCTGTGGGCGGCGGCACCGAGACGCGCATTACCTGGGAAGTTCAGGCCGATGCCGACGAGGAGCTGAGCGGTCTTTCTCTGACGTTTGTCGACGGCACAACGTTTGGTACCGATGACACGCGATTGACGATGCTCTCGGGCGAGGACCTCATGGATCGTACGCCCATGAAGCCCACGTGCAAGGCTGACGGCCAGACGCTCAAGATTGACTTTGGCGAGACGGCGCCTGCCGGCGGCTTTTTCCGTGTCGAGGTTTACGGCGTGACGTTCCCCGTCGAGGGCGGCGATGAGGCCTTTAGCGGAACCTATACGCTCGCCGACGGTTCGACCAAGAAGATTTCCAAGATTCCTTCCGTCGAGATTAAGGGCGTGACGGCGTTCGATAACTTCCTGGCCGACCTTAAGGAACAGCCGTGGGTCGAGGCATGGAATTCCAACATGTTCCTTCGCCTGTTCCTGAACCCGGTCATTTTGGTCCAGAGCCTGCCGATCGTCTTTAAGGGCTTCCTTATGTCGCTCTCGATCGTGCTTGTGGCGTTTCCGCTGGCGATCCCCTTTGGCTTTGCCCTGTCGCTCATGCGCATCTCTAAATCGCGCATCCTGCGCTGCCTTGCCGGCATCTACGTGAATGTCATCCGCGGTACGCCGGCGTTTCTGCAGATCTATATTGCATTCTTTGGCCTGCCGCTTGCCGGCGTCAAGGTGGACGATTATGTCCTGGGCGTTATCGTCATGGCCATGAACTCGTCTGCGTACCTGTGCGAGATCTTCCGTGCCGGTATTCAATCGATCCCCAAAGGCCAAAACGAGGCTGCTCGCTCGCTGGGCATGAACGCCTTCCAGACGCTGCTCTACGTCATGATTCCGCAGACGTTCCGCAATGTCCTGCCTACGTTGACCAGCGAGTTCATCCTGCTTTACAAGGATACGTCGCTGCTCGCGGCCGTGGGCGTGGTCGAGATCGTCATGAACGCCCGCACCATCGTGGCCACGACGGGCTCCATTACGCCGTATGTGGTTGCCGCCCTGTTCTATCTGGTCATTACCCTGCCGCTTGCGCGCTTGGTGAGCGGTCTTGAGGCGAGGCTGCTGGGTACGGCCGAAACCAAAAAGAAGCGTCCCACCAAGAGCGCCGGACAGGTCGTCGCAACGCCCGCCGACCATATCGCTGGTCTGTAAGGAGGTTCTATTATGAGCGAAACCAATAACTCGAACGAGGTCGTCGTCAGCATCAAGAATCTCCAGAAGGCCTTTGGCGATAACGTGGTCCTGCGCGACATCGACCTTGATGTGCACAAGGGCGAGGTCGTCGTAGTCCTGGGCCCTTCGGGTTCGGGCAAGTCGACGATGCTTCGCTGCATTAACCGTCTCGAGGAGCCCACGAGTGGTTCGATTGTCGTCGAGGGCGTGGATGTGTGCGCCAAGGGAGTTGACCTCAATAAGGTACGTACGCACTTGGGCATGGTGTTTCAGCAGTTCAACCTGTTCCCGCACCTGTCGGTCAAAAAGAACGTCATGCTTGCGCAGCAAAAGGTGCTCAAGCGCAGCAAGGAAGAGGCCGAGAAGATTGCCATCGAGGAGCTGACCAAGGTCGGCCTGGCCGAGCGCATCGATTTTATGCCGAGTCAGCTTTCGGGCGGTCAGCAGCAGCGCGTGGCCATCGCCCGCGCCCTGTCGATGAATCCGCACGTGATGCTCTTTGACGAGGCCACGTCGGCGCTCGATCCTGAGCTTGTCCGCGATGTATTGGGCGTCATGCGCGATCTTGCGCATGACGGTATGACCATGATCGTGGTGACGCACGAGATGGGCTTTGCCCGCGACGTCGCCGACCGCGTCGTCTTTATGGACGGCGGCGTTATCGTGGAGGATGGCACGCCGAGCGAGGTCTTCGACCATCCTAAGAGCGAGCGCACCAAGGCGTTCCTGGGCAATATCTCCTAGCCGCTTTATATGACTGACATAGCAGAAAACGGGAGCTGGATGTGATCCGGCTCCCGTTTTTGTTGGGACGCGAATGTGTTTTGGCGCAGAGCGCGTTACGGGCGGAGCTCATTGCCGCTAGGCGAGCTCGGCTCCAAGGGCGCGGCAGGCCGCCTCGCCCTCATCGTCGGGGGCGTCGTAACAGATGACGGAGTCGACCACGTTGACGCCTGCCTCGTCGGCGTCCGCCTTCCAATTGTCCATCCATTCGCCTTCGGCCCACGAATAAGAGCCAAAGAGGACGACCTTCTTGTCGCCGAGGGTCTCCTTGACTTCGTCCCACATCGGTTGGAACTCATCGTATTCAAGCTCCTCGGAGCCCATGGCGGGGCAACCGAAGGCGAAGGCATCATAGTCGGCGGCCTTGTCGGCAGAGAAGTCGGCGCAGGGGATGACTTCGGCCTCGGCGCCCGCGGACGTGGTGCCTTCGGCGACAAAGTTTGCCATGGCCTCGGTGTTGCCCGTGCCGCTCCAATAGACGACGGCGATCTTGCTCATGTTGAGTCCTTTCGGTTGTGCGGCGTGCGGCCGCGGTTTGTACGTTCTATCGGGTCGCCTGGGCAAGTTGCGCCAAGCTGCAGCCCTGCTGATAGATAAAGGTGAGGTGTTGGGTGCAGGCACGGTACGCATCAAACGTCGCAAGCGCCTGCTCGACATTCGTATAGACCTTCCAGGCTCCAAAGATCTTGTAGTTCTCGCCACGCTGGGCGATGAACTCGTATACGTCGTCGTAGGGGTACCCCAGGAAGTAGCCAATTTCGTGTGGAAACTCGCAGGTGCAGCCGTTGTCGCAGTGTGCTTGATGGTCCAATGCGCATCGGGTCTGGCCGCAGGCGCATTCCGCGGCGTTATTGCTCGCGAGCGTGATGCGTGATGCCAGGTGCACAAGACATGCCGAGAGGTTGCCGGTGTCGTAGCCCTTCTTGGCGAGTGCCGTTTTGGCGCGCGGGTCAGCAAGGTAAGTGGCGAGGCTATTGGGCCGATATGCGTATACGAGCGCCCCGCAGGGGCGCCAGACCAAAACGCTCAGATGGACACCGAACGGATTAAGCTCGTGACTGCACCGGGCGATAATGTTGAGCAGGCGTGCTCGGCGATCCTCGATCGCCGCAGTTACGCTTGAGCCGTCTTGATCGGCATAGACTCCTGGATAGGTAAAGAGCGATGCCGGTTTGATGCCCGCGAGCGCGGGGGAGCAGTTGCGCACGACTGCCGCCTGAAACGTTGGGATGTCTATGGTTCGAGTCATGACGCTCCTTACGGATCTAAACTGTTAGCCTAGGAAAACTTATACACGAAAGTAAGCCTTGGTCAACTAAAAGTTTGAAGAGGGAAACTAATTGACCGAACGGACATGATTTTGGGTTAAGATGGGAACACCCCATGGGGGTATCTAGATAGGGCTACTTGAAAGGGGAACGCATGAGTGACTTGCTCAACCCTGCGAATCTCATCGTGCTGGCCGTCATTGCCGTCGGCATGTTTTTTGGGCTGCGTCGTATTGCGGCGTCGACGCATGGAAAGAGTTGTTGCAGTGATGGCGCGAGCGGCAAGAAAGCCAAGAAGGTTGTGGTGGCAGACACCGACGAGTCCCACTACCCCTATCGTGAGGAGCTGCTTATCGGCGGCATGAGCTGCGACGGATGCGCTCGGAATGTGACGAATGCCCTCAATGCGCTTGATGGCGTGTGGGCTACGGTGACGTATGCGGACCGCACGGCGCGCGTACGCTCGAAGCGCCCGGTTGATCGCGACACACTCGAGACGGCGGTGAGGGGCGCGGGCTATTACGTTATGAAAATGTAGGCGTTGCCCTCTCCGGTGGATACCGGACTCCTGCTCATTGTGACTATCGGCATCCAAAAATTTGCGCAAATAATAACCTTTAGATGCGGCAAAAGTGGAGTTTGGTGACGGTTTGCGCGGAATTCGCTACCAATCGAGCATCTATTAACCCGTCCAAAAAATTACAGGTGTATATTTATACGCTGATTATTGCTGTGCTCAGATTGCAATTAACCGTGGACAGAAATGAAGAATGCTAAAGCTGGGCTTTAGGACAGGGGAGGTTATAGCCTTATGAGACGAGTGGGAGCACTTGGCTTGGTGGCAGCGCTTGCCGCTATCTTGGTATCGCCGCTGCCGGCGCATGCCGAAGATGCTTCGGGTGCCGTTACCTACAATGCGGGAAATGGGTATTCCTTTGAGAAGCTCTCGCATCCTACGGTAGGAACGTCGCAGCCGGATGGCATCGTCGACTACCAGGGTAACGGTGCCGTTGCCGTTCCGGGCGCCGATGGTAATACGGCCAACAACGAAGGCGATCGCGGCCAGAGCTACACTTGGGCGGCTGCGAGCTATGGTGACTGGCTTTATGTGGGCACCTGCTATGCGGCGATGGGCAACACGCTGACGCTCATGAACGGCACGCTGGGCGATTCCTTTGATGCCGAGACCATGCGCCTGACGCTGGAGGCCATGTTTAACGGCACCTTCTTCTATGGACAGCAGAAGGAGGACGGCACGGCCGACAAGGACAGCGGCGGCATCTTGGTCAAGATCAATACCAAGACCGGTGAGACCAAGCTGCTGCTCTCTGATTCGCTCAACGGCGTCGCTCCTTTGTTCCGCAATGCCGTGAGCTATAAGGGCAAGCTCTATTTCTGCGGTAGCGTCAGGACCAATGGCGGCAAAAGCGGCCTGCCTGCTGTATATGAGATCGATCCTAAGACGGATGATTGGAAAGTTGTCTATCAGGGCCTTTCGAGCATGCAGGATTACGGTGCTGCCTACAAGCAGGGCATTTCTACCGGTATCCGCGGCATGTGCGTCCATGATGGCCAGCTCGTCATCAGTAATGTGGGTAAAGACACGAACGGTAATTTTGTGTCGACAATCCTGACGTCGTCTGACCCCTCGAAGGGCCAGGACAGCTTCACCGAGATTGCTAACTCGGAGACGCTGTTTAACTATCCGGCGATTCGCTATAAGGACAGCATCTACGGCGGCGCCATTTGGGATATGGTCTCGTACAATGGCCATCTTTATGCGACCATCTGCACCGGTACGCCCGAGAATGCTCCCGATGATAATTCCATGCAGTCGTTTGCCATGGTCCGTGGCGACAAGAACGCCGACGGCAGCTATACGTGGATTCCGATTGTTGGCGACAAAGCGGACGGTGCAAAGTACTGCTTTGGCATCGATCCTGCCCGCACCCGTTCTGGTGCTGCCAACCTCATCGTCTACAACGACTACCTCTATATCGGTGAATACAACGACGAGGAGATTGCTCTCGAGCGCATCCTGTTCAACAAATCCAACACCGAAGAGGGCGGCAAGAGCGGCATGGGCGGCGTCGACTGCTCGTTTGTGAATTCCAATCTTGAGCAGTCGGTCAACATCTATCGCATGGACAAGGACGAGAACATGGAGCTCGTCGTTGGCGATTCCACCGACATGTTCCCCGAGGGCGGTATTTCCGGCCTGGCTTCGGGCTTTGGCCGAAACGAGAACCAGTACATTTGGCGCATGCAGAAGTTCGACGGCAAGCTGTATATCGGTACCTTTGATACCGCGAGCCTGCTTGAGCCGATCGGCCAGTTCTCCAATGGCGACATTATCGATATGACGCCTGAGGAGTGGAACTCTCAGGTTCAGCGCCTTAGGGACCTGCTCGATCACCTGCTCGACAAGAAATCGCCTGACGACCCCATCGTTCCCGTGAACACGCTTGCGGACGATGATTCAAACGAGGCCGTCGAGGTCGATGACGAGAAGACCGAGGTTGCTAAGGGCTTTGGCGATCTGAGCGATGCATTGGATGAGGCTGCGGGCGACCTTTGCGATCAGGCCGCGACGATGTCCGCGGACGTTGAAGACGACGCTGCTTATGTTCAGAAAATCGATAGCGAGATTGCGTACTTCAAGTCCTTTGCCGATCAGTATCAGGACATGCTCGATAGCTATGAGAGCCTGAAGCAGCAGTACGAGGATGCCTATGGCACCGAGCTGCCGGGTGATATTCAGGATGCGCTCGATAAGCTGCTGAGTGCGGAGAACCTCAAGAAGTTGCAGAGTGTCCTTACGTGCATGTACTACCTGCGCGATGCCGAGCGCGGCTTTGATATGTATGTGACCGAGGACGGCGTGAACTTTACGACGCTGACGACTAACGGCTTTAACGATCCGTATAACCATGGTCTGCGCACCTTTGCGGTGACCAACCAGGGTCTGTGCCTTGGTACCGCCAACCCGTTCTATGGTTGCCAGGTTTGGATCCAGCGCAAGGAGAATTCGGAGAATCCGATTGATCCCGGTGCTCCGGATCCGACGAAACCCACCGATCCTTCGCAGCCGGGTGGCGGCAATCAGCCTGGTGGCAGCCAGACGGGCGGCAACGACCAGTCGAGCAGCACCGCGACGACCGTTTCGACGACCACTAAGAAGACTCCGAAGGACGGCTCGCTGCCTCACGCTGGCGACTCGACCCTCACGCTGGTCTTGGGATTGCTGGTTGCAGCTGCCGCAGTGCTTGGCATTGCTCTCGCCTTGCGCAAGCGTTCTCGTTGCTAGGCTCGACCACGCAGCTCGATGCCTTGGATATCGTCGAAGTTGATGGCGATATCCCTGAGTTTGAGCAGCTTAAATGCGGGTAACACTTCGTCGAGAATGCCCGTGCGGCTACGATAGCCGTACATATCGTAATAGGTGACGCGCACCAGGTCGCCGCGTTTGAGGCCCTCGAGCTTTTTCGAAAGCTCGAGGGCTTTTTCTTCCGTGAGTTCGCATTTGGGCTCAACAGTGATCTCTTGTTTGCGCACGAGCTCGTAGTATCCCGTGAGGGCGGCAAAGGGCATAAACTGCGCGGCACGGCCGGCGCGGACGGCGCCGTTGGCGGTGAGCTTGGGATCGGCGGATCGACGTCTTCCCTCGGGGTCCGCTAGACGTTCAAAAGGCGTCGGTGGCCGCATCGGCTGCTGTTGGGACTTAGGCACGATGTCCTCCTACCTGATCGTTACGTTCGCGTGCAGTGGCGCCGGCGGTAAAGCTTAATCCCTTGACGAGTGCGTTTTTGCCGTACTTGCCCTTTACGGCCAGGACGGCGCGCGCCAGGTCGCGCTCGCGCTCATCGGCCTCGATATCGCTGAACAGATCGATGGTGGCAAATTCTTCGGGCATCAGATTGCCAAAGCCCAGATTGATGCGCTTGACCGGTCGCTTGGGGTCGACCGTCTGCGCCCAGAGCTCATCGAAATAGCCCATGATCTTCTTAAACGAATTGGTGCGCTCGGGCAGCTTGCGCGAGGCGTTGGAGTGTGCAAAGAGCGCGGCATAGCCACCGCGCGGCTTGCCACCGTGCTCGCCCACAAAGATGCCGTCAATTGCCTGAGCCTCTCGTACCAAACGCCGGCGTTCATCGTCGCGCTGAACGGGCTTGGGCGCGCGGGGCGCGAGCTCGGGGCCGGCGGTTGCGGCGGGCTCGATGCTCGATGTGCTTGAGCGCAGGTGCCCGCATCCGTCCACATATTGCGCTGTGCCGCTGGCGTCGAGGCGGCGTATGTCGGCGCGCTCGCTCGCGTAGCCTACAAAGAGCGAGATGCTGTTGCACACCACGTGCTTATCGACTAAGTCCAGCACAGCGTTGTCGACCATCTCGCGCAAGACGGTGTAGGCCTGTTCATAGGCATAGCCTTTCGAGAGCACCTGTCCTGTGGTAGTTGAGGTTGCCTGCGGGCGATAGGCCTGAATATCGGCGATAGTTGTCGGCTCGCGCCCGAAGGCGTGGTCGATGAGATACTCGGCATTGACGCCGAGCTCGTCGTAGAGCAGGTTTTCGTCGAGCGCGGCGACGCCCATCAGATCGTAGACGCCGTATTTTTCGAGTCGTGCTGCCACGCCGGGCCCAATGCCCCAGATGTCGGTGATGGGGCGATGGGGCCAGATCTCCTTGCGAAAGGTCTCGTCATCGAGTATGCCGATGCGGCTGGGTACGTGCTTGGCGGTAATGTCGAGTGCCACCTTGGCCTGGAATAGGTTGGGGCCGATGCCAACCGTTGCCGTGATGCCGGTGCGCGCCAGGACCTCGTCGCGCAACATGCAGGCGAAGCCTTCAGCGTCGGTGTGATAGAGGTCCAGATAGGGCGTCACGTCGATAAAGCATTCGTCGATGGAGTAGACGTGCACGTCCTGTGGGCTGACGAATTCCAGATAGATACCGTAGATTTGCGCCGACACCTCCATGTAGTGCTGCATGCGCGGTACGGCCTTGATGTAGTCGATACCGTCGGGAATCTCGAACAGGCGACAGCGGTTATGGATTCCGAGGTCTTTCATGGCCTGTGTGATGGCAAGGCAGATGGTCGTGCGCCCGCGCGATTCGTCGGCAACGACCAGGTTGGTGGTGAGCGGGTCGAGCCCGCGGTCGACGCACTCGACGCTGGCGTAGAACGTCTTGAGGTCGATGCAGATATAGGTGTGACGCTCGTGTCCCACGCGTCCTCCCATCAAACACATGTTCTTATCGAATACTTGTTCGATAATACCCGCTCATCTGGACATCGTCAAAACCTGCCAAAAAGGGACTAGTTTGTTTTGGTAGGTATGGTCGTGCGGCTGCATCGGGTTTTTTTTAACGCAGCTCTAAAGAGTGCGAAACTGCTCGGAAAACCTAGCTTCGTAGCTTGAGCCTATCAATCGTTTCCGCCTATACGCACGGAAGGGCTGTGGGAAAGATGGTCAATTATGGGTTTGGTATGCCGACACGCTTGGTTGCGGATGGGGATGTGGCTCGCTGGTGCGGGCGATTGGTTGCCCACTATGGCGGCACTAAGGCACTGGTCGTGCTGGGAGGCGACAAGCACACGCGTGATGAGCTTGTCTCGGCGGCACTCGGCTCGCTTGATCGAGCTCTGCTCGAGCGCGTGCTTTTCCGCTGCGGCTCGGTTGAGGGCGACGGGGGAGACGAGCTGATCGACGAAGCCGTGGCCCTGGCGACCGACGAAGGGGTAGACTTTGTATTGGCGATTGGCGATGCCGATACTGCTGGCTTTGCGCGCGAACTCGCGCGTCGCATGGCGGCGCTCGATGCCGGCGAAGACGGTTTTGTCCCTTATGGATGCATTGTCTTGGAGGGCAAGGTGCCTGCTGTCGTGGGCGTCGGCGAGGTTCCCGTTTTTGCCATCATCGCGCCCGAACTGCTGGAGGGCATTGGGTCTCCTCTGCGTGAGTTGCTCGGCAGCGTGTGCGCCGCGGCCTAGTATTTGGCATAAAGGGATGGGTTATTTTTGGTTGGTAAAGCGTTTGACCTGCCAAAATAAACCTGTCCCTTTTTGGTCGGTTGCCGTTTGGGGGCCGATTGGCAACGCTCGCTGATTATAGTCTTGACCTGCGCTAGAATAGTGGCATCTGAATGTCCGGGCGCATGGAGGCGTGCGCCCGTATGCTGAGGAGGACTCTATGGCAACTGTTGCCGCACCTATCGATGCTACGTCGACTGCCGCTTGGAAGGCACTCGAGGCTCATCAAGAGAAGCTCGAGGCCGAAGGTATCGACCTCAAGGCCTGGTTCGCCGCCGATGCCGAGCGCGTGAACAAGCTGAGCTTTGACGCCGGTGACCTGCACTTCGATCTGTCGAAGAACCTGGTGACCGATGAGACCGTCAAGCTGCTGTGCGATCTTGCCCGCGAGGTGAAGCTCGAGGAGCGCCGCGACGCCATGTTCTCCGGCGAGCACATCAACACCACCGAGGACCGCGCCGTCCTGCACACCGCGCTGCGCCGCCCGGCAAGCGAGAAGGGCCAGCTCATCGTTGACGGCCAGGATGTCGTCGCCGACGTGCACGAGGTCCTCGACCGCATGTATGCCTTCGCCGAGCGCGTGCGCTCCGGTGAGTGGAAGGGTGTTACCGGCAAAAAGATCGAGCACCTGGTGTCCATCGGCATCGGCGGCTCCGACCTGGGCCCGGTCATGGCTTACGAGGCCCTGCGTCCCTATGCCGACGCCGGTATTGATTGCCGCTATATCTCCAACATCGATCCCAACGACCAGGCCGAGAAGCTCAAGGGTTTGGATCCCGAGACCACGCTCGTGATCATCGTCTCCAAGACCTTCACCACGCTCGAGACCCTCACCAACGCCCGTGAGATCAAGACCTGGATGCTCGAGCAGCTCAAGGCTCAGGGCGCCATCGATGGCTCCGATGAGCAGAACGCCGAGGCCGTGGCAAAGCACTTCGTTGCCGTTTCCACCGCACTCGAGAAGGTCGAGGCCTTCGGCATCGACCCCGCCAACGCCTTTGGTTTCTGGAATTGGGTCGGCGGCCGCTACTCCGTCGACTCCGCCGTGGGCCTGTCGCTGATCGTCGTGCTCGGCCCCGAGCGTTTCCAGCAGTTCCTTGAGGGCTTCCACGCCATCGACGAGTACTTCTGCAACACGCCGCTCGAGAACAATGCCGTCGCGCTGATGGGTCTGCTCAACGTCTGGTACGTCAACTTCTTCGGTTCCAAGAGCCATGCCGTGCTGCCGTACTGCCAGTACCTGCACCGTTTCCCGGCCTACCTGCAGCAGCTGACCATGGAGTCCAACGGCAAGCATGTCCGCTGGGACGGCAGCGCCGTGACCTCCGACACCGGTGAGATCTTCTGGGGCGAGCCCGGCACCAACGGCCAGCATGCCTTCTACCAGCTGCTGCACCAGGGCACCGTGGTGGTTCCGGCCGATTTCATCGCCTTCGCCAATACTGCCAACCCTGCGACCGATAGCGGTCAGGACGTACATGAGCTGTTCCTGGGCAACTTCCTGGCCCAGACCAAGGCGCTCGCCTTTGGTAAGACGGCCGACGAGGTTCGTGCCGAGGGCACGCCCGAGCAGATCGTCCCGGCCCGTTGCTTTGAGGGTAACCGCCCGACGACCTCGATTTTCGGCGACACACTGACCCCGTTCGCACTCGGCGAGCTCATCGCCCTGTACGAGCACATCACGTTTGTCGAGGGCACGGTCTGGGGCATCGACTCCTATGACCAGTGGGGCGTCGAGCTGGGCAAGCAGCTTGCCAAGCAGATCACCCCGGCCTTCCACGACGACGCCGCCAAGGCCGAGCAGGACGCTTCGACTCAAGCGCTTATCGAGTTCTATCGCGCGCATCGCAAGTAGTCGCTGCTGTTAACGCATCGCGCCTTATAGTCAGGGGCCCGTATCCTATCGGATGCGGGCCCCTTTGCTTTGCCGTGGTCCCGGGACGCACGGCCTTTGTGGAACATCGCCGGGGCGCCGCGCGCTGCGAGAACCCTGCGCCTAGATCTCGGCCTCCGCATGGCCTCGCTGCACCTCGGGCAGCTCCCCGTAGAGCGGATGGTCTTCGAGCCTAAAGCGCTCGACCTGTTCGGGAGTGCGACCGCGTACAAAGAGCCACGAGCGATCGATCGGCGTCGCCATGAGCGTGCTGGGCAGTGCGTCGGCGCGGTCGGAAAACACCCGGGCACTCTCGGGATCCTGGAACGCCAGCACCAGATGCGTGTCGCAGTTGCCCATGATGGAGCGTGCGCGTGCCTCGCCATAGAGCGCATCGAGCTGGTTGGTCGACTGCAGCAGCAGCGTTGCCCAGATGTTGCGGCTTCGGATAATCGAGAGCACGTTGTCGATCTGGGGGATCTGCAGATTTGCGAAGTCATCGAGCATAAAGCGCACGGGCACGGGCAGGCTGCCGTCGGGCTGCCTATCGGCCTCACGAATAAGGCCCATAAACGCCTGCGAAATAAAGAGGCCGGTCAGCGGATCGAGATTGCGGTCAATATCGCTCACGGTTACAAACAGGGCGCAGGGGGTGTGTCCCATGGAAGCGAAGTCCACCTGATGGCACTCACGATAGAGTTGTGCCGCACCGTCGAATCCCAGACACATGACCTTTTCGGCAAGGATGCCGACGATGCTCGCGTGCATGCGCTCGGCATTTTGCGTAATGGCGTAGCGCCGCCATAGCGAGAGGGCATAGCTTTGGGGGTCGGTCGTGATCAGGTCGTCAAACAATCGACTCGTGGCACCGTCCTGCAGGTGCTCGATCAGCTTGATGACCGAGCTGATCGTCTGCTCGTCGGCGGGTAGCTGTTCGGTGACGTAGGCGATAAGACACGACAGCAGGTTTGCCGCCGCATGATCCCAAAAAGGCTGGTTGTTGTCCTCGATGGGGCAGACGGCCTTTGCCACCGAGAGGATGTCCTGCTGGTTGGGCCTGCCGTCCGCCTTGCGGCGAATGTGCCTCAGGGGGTTGTAACCGCAGCGCTCGATGCCGGGCGCAAGGGCCGGGACGGTGTTGAGGTCGGCGAAGTTGAGACATTGCACGCGGTAGCCGTGGGCTGCCAGCACGGGTCCCACTTCGCGACAGAGCGTGCCTTTGGTGTCGAGCACGATGTAGCTTGCGTTCATTTGCAGCAGGTTGGGCTTGAGGACGTTTCGGGTCTTGCCGGCTCCCGAGGGGCCGATCACAAGTGCATTGTTGTTGAGTCCCGTTTGGCGGGTGTCGCAGGAAAGCGTTCGATCCTTGGCGAGGATGGTGGACGATGCGGACTCAGATGCGGCGAGACGGCTAGCGAGGTTAGACATGGGCGACCTCCTTGGTGGTCGAGAGGATTTCGTGGGCAAAGCCGAGCTCGACGGCGCGCTCGGCCGTAAGGTAGGTGTCTTTTGCAGTGAGGGAGTGGATGCGCTTGGGCGTGAGGCCGCTGCGGTCCGAGAGGATTTGCGTGAGGGTCTTGCGGGTCTGCATGAGACGCCGGCTGGTTTCCTGCAGCGCAAGTGCCGAGCCGCCTGCCCCCTGGGGGATCAGCGGGTCGTGAATCATGAGCTCTGCATGGGGCGCCATACGGCGATCGTCGCCGCCCATAAAGATCACGGCGCCCATGGACGCGGCGAATTCCAGGCAGACGGTGCGGATGGGGCACGATGCGAGGCGCATGGCGTCATAGATCGCAAGACCCGATCGCACGCTTCCGCCGGCGCTGGCGACAAATATGGTGATGGGGCGGCTGGGGTCGGTGGCATCGAGCAGGCGGATCTGCTGGCATAGGTCGTGGGCCATCGGGGTTTCGATGTTTCCTATGACGGAGAGCTCGCGACGGGCGAGCATCTCATCGTAAATGCTGGTGAGCGTGATACCTCGGGCGGATTCACGCATGGTGAGGGGGCTGATGATGGGGGAATGATTGGTGTCCATGAGGACTCCTTTCTGTTGGTGGTGCTGTGGAATAGAGTCGCTGCCCACGGAGGGGCTGGCGGGCTACAGGGTTCGTCCGAGCCTGAGATCGAGCTCGGTTGTGGGGCAGGCTGCCTGTCCGTGCGGCTCGCAAGCGCCAAGGGCTCCAAAGCGATGGAGCGTTGCGACGGGCGTGGTGTAGGCGAGCCGCAGCTGATGCTCGATAGGGGCACATCCGTCATTTTTGTAATGAGCCGCGTAGTACTGCGCGATGCTGGCGTTCATCTCGCTGCCATTGCGATGGCGCTCAAACTGGCGTCTGCAGGTCTCGATGATCTTTGCTACTGACTTGGGTGCCGTCGCGGGAACAAGGGCGAGATAGCCCTCAAATAGCTCGTTGATGCTCAGGAGGCACAGCAGGTCGATCAGCGTCCTTATGGCTGCTCCCCCGGCAGAAAAGTGCGCGGTCATGCGGTTATATCGGTTGCGGTCGACGATGGCCGCATGGGGTCTTGGAGTTTTCTGCCCCGTGGTCCCGGGCTTTTGCCGCGCCTGTGTATTGAGCTCGACGTTGCAGCGCTTGAGGCCGTCCAACGGAAGGAACAGTGCGGTGCGCAGGGTGTTCCGCTTGCTTTCGAGTTCATGACGCTCGTCGGGTTCCCATTCGAGCTTGAGTTTCGTGTCGAGCGCCGTAAGCATATGGGCTAGGCAGCCTACGGTAAGAACGTACGAATCGTTGTCGCGTTTTGGGGCATAGGGGTCTGTCAGCTTGCGAATGTCGGGGTCGCCCATGATCTTTGTGCAGCGCTTCAGCAGTTGAGGGTGGTCGGCCAAGATCGTCGCGAGCGGTAGCGACGCGTAGTTCTTGATGGTCGCGGCGGCAAAGGCGGCGTCAAATTCGTATACATATGCTCGCTCAATGCGGGCATCCAGAATGCTTTTCTTATCGCCGTCTTCAGCGTGGTGGTTTGTCATAGCTTCTCCAATCGGTTGATGTTCGTGCTGTTTGTTGATGTGTTGGTTGTCGTGAGTGATGTGCTTGCCGTGGGTGATGTGCTGACGTTGGGGTGCTATGCGGTTTTCAATGAGCCCGTGAGGCAGTTGCTGCAGGGGCGGGATGGTACGGCCCATGCAAGGCGGAAGGCATCGTGCTCAAAATCGAGACAGCAATGCCCTGGGTGCCTCACATGTGGCAGTTACCTCATTAAGTTGTCATTGCGTTTGGGGTTGTACTTTGCCGATCTTCTTTCTCTTACACGCTAAAACTCAAACTTCATATGCTCGATCTACTTAAAACCGCAACGGCGGTCTTTTATCAACTTATATGTCTGAACGCGTCTTTGCAAGTACTTTTTTGCGTTTTTTCAAATGGGGTGGTTTTGCAACCGTCACGCGCCACGCTATGCGAACATGTCCCGGCTCAGATAAGATAGTGCGCGATAAAAACGATGCAAGGAGGCACATATGGCAATCAAAGCCATCGCAATGGATATCGACGGTACGCACACCAACGATCAAAAGGTCATCAGCCCGCGTACGCGCGAGAAGCTGCTCGCGGCGCAGGAGTCGGGCATTAAGCTCATTTTGGCTTCGGGCCGTCCCGCATGGGGGCTGCACGCCTTGGCGCAGGAGCTCGACCTCCAAAACCATGACGGTCTGCTAGTTGCCTTTAACGGCGCGCATGTGGTCGACGCTCAGACCGATGAGATCCTTTTTGACCAGGCCATGCCGGCTGACGAGCTGCACCGTCTGATTGATCATCTGCGCAATTTCGACGTGATCCCCATGATTTCGCTTGGTCGCGATCTGCACGTCGAGGACTCGTACCATTGCATGATCACGCTGCCTGACGGCTCGCAGAAGAATATCGTCAAGTATGAGCGCGACGCGTGCGATCTTAAGATTCGCGAGGTGGAGAGCCTGCATGAGGTCGCTGATGCTTATCCCGTGGACAAGCTACTCACCGCGGGCGACCCTGCCTATCTGCAGGCGCATTATGAGGAGATGTACGCGCCCTTTAAGCAGACGCTTTCGGGCATGTTTACGGCCGACTGGTACTTTGAGTACACGGCGCCCGGTATCGACAAAGCCCGTGCGCTCGAGGGCGCCCTGCCCAAGCTCGGCATTGATGCCAGCGAGGTCGTATCGTTTGGCGACGGCCAGAACGACAAGTCTATGATTGAGTGGGCCGGCACCGGTGTTGCCATGGGCAACGCCGTCGATGAGGTTAAGGCTGTGGCCCAGATGGTGACCGCCAATAACAACGAAGATGGTATTGCGGTGGCGCTGGATAAGCTGCTGGGTTAGAATCGCCGATAGTGCATGGCTCGGGCGTCCGCTTGCGGGCGCCCTTTTGTTAGGGAGGGTGCCGTGTCCGCATTTCCGTTCGACGCCGTTATCTTTGACATGGACGGCGTCATTGTCGATACCGAGTATTACTACCTGGGTGAGACTGCCGCGTTTGCCAAGGAGCTTGGGCTTAATCTGACTCAAGAGGAGTTGAATGGGCAGGTCGGTACCTCGCATCAGTTCTTCCTGCATATGCTGGTCGATTGGTTTGAGCGCGCCGGTAAGGGGCATTTCACTGGCGAGGAAGCGTTGGCCCGTTGGGACGAATGGGCTCATAAGCGTCCGCGCGACTATCAGGCTTTGATTAACCCAGGCGCCGTGGATACGATTCGAGAGCTGCCGCGCCGTGGCGTTCGCGTGGCGCTTGCCAGCTCGTCTCCCATGGTTAGCATCGAGGAAGTGCTCAACGCATGCGGGCTGTCGGATGCCTTTGAGTATGTGGTGAGCGGCGAGCAGTTTAAGGAGAGCAAGCCCGAGCCCGACATCTACCTGCATGCGCTGGATCTGCTGGGGCTGCCCGCGAATCGCTGCTGCTGCGTTGAGGATTCCGTTCCGGGCATTACCGCGGGTAAGCGAGCCGGCTTGACAGTCATTGCCAAGCGCGAGGAGCGCTTTGGATTTAGCCAGGATGCCGCGGACAAGATTATCGACCAGCTGCCGGAGCTGCTCACGCTTTCTTAGGAGCGCGGTAGTTGCGCGTTTTTCGGGTCAGATGAGTAAATACCCGACATTTTGGTGCGGCAGCAAGCATACTTAATGCTAATGCGGGCTTAAGGGCTTGCTGAATGCCCTTGGGCCCGCTTTAGACTTAATTGTGCTGGGAGAGGGTATATGCCACCGACTGAAGGGCTAACTGACGGTAAAGCAGCGATACCGCTGTACCAACAGGTTATCGATATCATTAAAAACGAAATTAACTCCGGTGCCTACAAGGCGGGCGCGCGGATACCCAACGAATTCGAATTGGCTGAGAGCTATAAAGTTGGCCGCGTTACCGTGCGACGCGCTATTGAGGAGCTCGTCCAGCAGGGCTATCTAACGAAGCGGCAGGGGAAAGGCACGTTTGTCAATGCCCCCAAGCTTAAGCGCAAGATTCGCCAGAAGGATGACGTTCAGAGTTTTTCGGACGCATGCCGCGTTAACGGAATGGAGGCGGGGGCGTGTGTCATTTCGAGAAAGATACTGCCGGCGGATTCCACCGAAGCGCAGTTCTTTGGTGTTCCCGTTGGAACTGATTTGATTTGCGTTGAGCGTGTGCGTACTGCCGATGGCGTCCCTGTCATGCTCGAGAACAACATATACGTTTACGAGGACAACGCCTATCTATCAACGGTACCTCTATCTAACCAATCCATTTTTGAGTTCGTGCGCAACCGGACGGGCCGCACGCCCGCGTTTACCGACCCGTGCACACTCGAGATCGCGTGCGCGTCGCCCGAGGTCGCTCGACTGTTGGCAGTTCCCGTTGGCGAACCCTTGTTTTATATGGAAGCCTTCTTTTTCGATGAGCAGCGGCGGCCGTTTATCATCGGTCGTCAGCGAATCGTTGGGTCTCGCTACGTTTTTGACATCTAGGACATTGCGAATGGAAACGCCCGGTGGATCATCTCACCGGGCGTTTCCATACCGTTCACGGCGCAAACGCAACCGTTCAACCGCGTCGCGGCAATCAGTTTGAAATTATCTTGATGAAGGAAAAAGCTGCTGGTAATCTATAGAACGTCATAGAACGTTTGCCTTGTGCAAGCGTTGAAGCGAGATGTGATGCAGTCTCGAGTTCTTTGGAGGTATCTATGTCAGATACGAAGGCGAAGAAGACAAACAGACGTTTTAAGTTCAAATTACCGCATGTCTATACGATCATGTTCTTGCTGATCGTTGTCTTTGCGGTCCTGACCTGGATCGTTCCCTCTGGTCAGTATCAGCGCAAGACGATTTCGACAGCGGCGGGCGAGCGTGAAGTCGCCGTTGCTGGAACCTATGAACAGGTCGATAAGAACTACACCGATTCCGAGACCGGCGAGACCATCAATCTGGGCCAGGATATCTTCGCGGTCCTGCAAGCGCCTACTAAGGGCATCCAGGAGGCTGCCGACGTCGTTGCGTTCGTCTTATTGATTGGCGGATCGTTCGCAGTCATCACCAAGACCAACGCTTTGAATGCCGGCATGAGCCGTGTGATTAAAAAGCTCAAGAACAAGGACATCCTCATCATTCCCATCACGATGACGTTGCTGTCCATTTGCGGCACTACGTTTGGTATGTCTGAGGAAGCCCTGCCGTTCTATGCCATCTTCATTCCCATCATGATGGGTATCGGGTATGACTCGATGACGGCGTTTATCATCTGCTTCCTTGGTCCTAACCTGGGATATTGTGCTTCGACCATCGACCCGTTTAATGTTTTGATCGCCCAAGGCATCATTGGTATCGAGGGCAATCCTCAGCTGTGGCTGCGCGCCGTTTCTTGGGTCATCTTCACTGCCGTCGGTATCGCATGGGCCATGCGCTATGCCATGCGTGTCAAGAAAAACCCCGAGTCGTCCATTACGTACGAGGACGACAAGCTCAAGCGTGTTGAGTTTTCCGTGACCGACGCCTCCATCGAGGAAGAGTTTACTACCCGTCAGAAGCTCGTGCTTATCGATTTTGCCTGCGGTATGGGCATTATCGTCTGGGGTCTTGTTACCCAGGGCTGGTACATGAATGAGATTTCCGCCGTGTTCCTTGGTATGGGCTTGCTTGCCGGTATCCTGGGCGGCCTTGACCAGCAGACGATCGCCGAGGAGTTCGTTAAAGGCATTGCCGACTTTGCGTACGCCGCCATCGTCATCGGCATCGCTCGCGGTATTCTGGTCATTGCAGAGGGTGGCATGATCATCGACACCATCCTCCAGGCGCTCGCTACTGCACTCGCCGGTGCGCCCGCCGCCGTCTACACCACGTTTATGTATATCGTCCTTGGCCTGCTCTCTTTGCTGGTTCCCTCGAGCTCTGGACTTGCGGCGCTCACCATGCCCGTCATGGGTCCGCTGACCGAGCTTATGGGCCTCAATCCCGAAGCCGCTGTTACCGCGCTCCAGTTTGCTAATCAGACCATTAACACCATCAGTCCCGTGGCGGGCATGACGGTTGCCGGCCTTGCCGTGGCAAAGATCTCGTTTGGCCAATGGTGGAAGACCATTTGGAAGTTCTTCATTTTCATGGTCGTCTTTGGCCTGATCGTAACGGCAATCTCTGGCATGCTTCCGGTGTAGGTGGTTGTGATGTCTGATCGTTTGACGGTCCTGACGTCTAAGAGCGTCTTTACCGGTACGGGGGACCTGCCGTTTGAAGGTTTCGTAGCGGTCCGTGGCAATCGAATTGAGGCGGTTGGCACCAAGTGCGAGGTAGCTTCGTATTTGACCCAAGCGGACGAGGTAGTTGACCTGGGCGACCGCACCGTCATGCCTGGCCTGATCGATGTGCATACCTTCTATACAGGCTGGGCGCTGCGGGCGTTGGGGTCTGATCTGTCCGGCATCGCTGATGCCAAAGAGGCCGTGTCGCTCTTGCGTGCATGGAAAGAAGATCATCCGGATTGCGCGGCGGCTTTTGGCCACAACCTACCCGAAACGTTGGCATCGGATGTCGAGAACGCAAATACGGCAGCTGTGTTTGACGATTGTTTTGGCGATATCCCCGTCGTCTGCTTTACACCGGGAGCGGAGACCTGCGTTCTCAACGCTGCCGCCAGTGCGCGATACGGCTTTGCACCCCAGGCGTGCTATGCCGAGAAGATCTGGCGCATGATGAGCGATTTCCTCGCGCTGCCCGAGGTGCGTGCCGGGTATTCGGACTACATGAGCATGCTTAACGAGCGCGGCGTTACCGCCATCAAAGAGATGGCGTTTGATGACTACTACGGCTTTGCCGACGAAATGGCTCGCCGTGAGGAATCTGGTGAGCTGACGGTTCGCGTCTCTATGATGTCGCAGCCGGTGGGTGCCGGTGCAAATCTGGCATATGCCCGCGAGGCACGAGAGCGCTTCCGGGGACCGTTCGTTCGTTTTTCTGGCTTCAACCGTATGACCGATCGCGGCGTATGGGCGGGGCTTGCCGAGATGATTGAACCCTATGAGGACACGGCCGATGCAGGCGCTGCCGGCAAGACGGTCGTCGAGGAGCCGGAGTGGGATCTGATTGAGAACGAGCTGCGTGCAATTGATGCTGACGGCTTCCGATATTCCTTGCATTGCCAGGGCGATGGCGCCGTTCGTCGCACCGTGGCGCTCTATGCTTCTCTGCCTCGAGACGAACATGGACGGATGCTTCGCCGCCATGCGATTACCGATCTCGAGAACTCTGACCCGACCGATCTTGTCGAGTTTGGCAAGTTAGGTGGAATTTGCGAGGTCTATCCGCAGATTCTGACGCTGGACCGGCGCGAGGATTGCCTATCGATGATGCGTCGACAAATTGGCGAGACGCGACTTTTACACAGCTGGAATCGCCGCGGCATGGAAGATTCCGGATGCATAGTGTGCTGTGGCACGGATTTGCCGCTGCTGATTCCGAGCCTGGGCGAGTCAATCTACAGCGCGTGCGGCGGATTCTTCGCTGACGGACTGCTCGTGAATGAGGCCAACGCGCTGACGCTTGTCGAGCTCTTGCGCGCTTGGACTGCCGGGGGCGCGTACGATCTGATGCGCGAAGACGAGCTGGGTACGCTCGAGGTCGGCAAGCTTGCCGATATCTGCGTGCTCGATCGGGATGTGTTCGACCTCGATTATCGCGACGCACGTGATCTTGCGGTTGATATGACGATGTCGGACGGACGAATCGTGTTCGATCGAAATAAGGAGGCATAAGATGCCTGAATCCAAACCGACGCTGCACCGCGAGCAGATTGCGGGCATGAATATCCACTACATCATGTGGTCGCTCGATTACTTCCTTGATGTGCAGCAGCGCTTGGGCTTTGAGTCCATTGAGCTGTGGTGTGCGGAGCCGCATGTGACGCTCGACCACACGGGCTACTTTGAGGCTGAGGTCCTGGCGAAAAAGGCTGCAGACCGTGGGCTTAGGTATCGTACTCTGTGCCCCGAGAATGTTGTCTATCCTTGGCAGTACTGCGCACGCAAGCCGCTGCATGAACAGCGCAGCCTGGCGTATTTTAAGCACGGCATTGAGCTTGCCGAGGTACTTGGGTGCGACCGTATGTCCATCAACTCGGGCTGGGGCGACTGGGACGAGGACCGCGAGGAAGCCTGGAAGCGCAGCCGCGAGCACTTGTCCATTCTGGCGGAGTATGCCGGCGAGCACGGTCTGGTGCTTACGATGGAAAGCCTGCGTCCCGAGGAGAGCAACCTTGTGACGACGGTTTCCGATGCGAAGCGCATGATTGACGAGGTCGCGAGCCCGTACTTACAGCCCATGGTTGATACAACCGCGATGGGCGTTGCTGGCGAGACGCTCGAGGACTGGTTTGCCACCTTTGGTGATGGGGCAATTCACGAGATGCACTTTATCGACGGTGACCCGTATGGCCATCTGGTGTGGGGCGATGGCAAGCACGATATGGACGCCTTCGTTGCCACACTCAACGCCCATGGTTTCGACGGCATGCTGGGCCAGGAAATTACGGACGGTCGTTACTACGATGACCCGGCGGCGGCTGATGCCAAGAACATGGCCGCATTCGAGAAATATCTGATTGACTAAAACAACTATCGGCCACGCAACCAACGTCATTGATTGCGGCCCAAACAAGAAAGGAACTGGATATGAACGCACACGATCTGATCAAAGAGGCAATTGCCGAGAAGGGCAAGTTCGACAGCGTCTACTGGATTGCTTGCGGTGGCTCCATGATCGATTTGATCCCGGCTCATGAGCTTCTGCAGCGCGAGGCAACCACCTTCACTTCGTATATCTATACGGCTCGCGAGTTCGATATCATGCGTCCGCGTCGTCTGGGCGAGAAGTCCCTGGTCATTGCCTGCAGCCACAGCGGCAACACCCCCGAGGTCGTCGAGGGCTGCGAGATTGCCCTTGCTGCCGGCGCTACGGTGATCGCCCAGACCGACAACGCTGGATCCAAGATCGACTCCGGCAAGTGGACCACGTGGGTCTACCCGTGGGGCGAGGGCGTGCCGCAGGCCGAGGTCCCCGCTGGCATTTCGCTGTCGCTTGCGGCCGAGCTGCTCGATCAGCAGGAGGGCTACGCCGATCTTGCCGATATGTATGCCGGTATCGCCGAGATGGATAAGATTCTTCCCCCGGCACGTGAGAAGGTAAATGCCGAGCTGGGCGATCGTTTTGCCAAGCTTTGCCAGGAGCACGAGTTCTTCTACATTCTGGGCAGCGGTCCCAACTTTAGCCAGACCTACGGTTTCGCTATCTGCTCTCTTATGGAGATGCAGTGGCAGCACTGCAGCTACATCCACTCTGCCGAGTACTTCCACGGCCCCTTCGAGGCTACTCAGGATGGCGTTTTTTACTTCCTGCAGATGGGCTCCAGCGAGTGCCGTGATATGGACGAGCGCGCCCTGGCGTTCCTTAAGACGCATACCGATACGCTGATGGTGCTCGATGCCAAGGAGTACGGTATGGAAGCCGTGCCGGCGAGCGTCCGTGCCTATCTGGACCCGGTGCTGATCTACGCCATGAACTGCGAGCTGCGTGCCGCACGCGGCAAGGTGTTCGACCACAGCCCCGAGATTCGTCGCTACATGGGCATCGAGCAGTACTAGGTAACGGGGAAAGTATTCACCTTCGATTCGCAAGGGCACTGCGTGAGTCAAAAAAGCG
>URFU01000021.1 GCA_900547125.1 uncultured Collinsella sp. | reverse complement strand
GGGTATCGGGTTCCCACATTCATCCGCACATGTGCGGATGAATGTGGGAGGTGTTCGGATGAAGTTGATAATTCAGGAAGGGGCGCCGGGCAGATAGGGGCTTTTTAAGTTACATAATAAACTGTTTATCTATGCTACTATTTAACTAGGCATCGCAGTATGGAGGTGGTCAAAGTGTTACGCACACTCAAAGCTTCGTTTTTCCTCTCGATACTTTTGATATTACCGATATGTTTCTCGTTTAGCCCTTCGACTGCTTATGCTGCAGAAAGCGATGCTGTCGCAATTTCTGGCGCAACCCAAGATTTTGATTTAACGAAAGGTCCCGAGCAGTCTCATCAAATCAAGCTTAAGGATGGGACCGTTGCAGTAATAGGAATTAAAAAAACCAATGCGCCCAGCCTGATATGGGACAGTTACTACAACAACGCATCTGGAACTTGGACTATCTATTACAACAGTCCTTTTATTTATCGCGAATTCAAGATCAAGATAGCGAACTCGCTCATTACCAGCGCTTGGGGACAAAACTATACGACTATCGGCTGTACGGTAACTAACGAGTCCTTTATATGGAACTCGAAACAGGCGACATATCGACTCAACTATGAATCGATGGGGATGACGTCCGGTATCGCCGTGTTGCAAGCGACCATGGAAGGCAGCACGCTCCACACCTATGCAAACTAGACTCACATCAATTGAGGAAGTTCAATGGTCCCAATTCCTTCACGCTCAGACATTATGATCGCTCTCGTTTGGATTCTCATCGGAGTGTTTATTTGGCGTATCTGCAAATGGGTTAAAAACAAGAAATAGTTGATAAAACGTATATGCCATTTATGCGATGCTTGGGGCCGTTAAATCGGCCCCTATTTCTATAGCTTTTCAAGCAGCAGTCACCCATTTGGAAGTCGCAATGCCATTCATACGATTTCGGCCCTTTAAGCCGCTTTCTATTGGTAGGGACTCTTGCTGGTAAGGATTGCTTACTAGATACAAACCTCGGCAATAAATTGGGTTAGGCTGCGCTGGTTTCTTTGTATTCGAAGACTGGCTCTAGGAGATCTTCGATGTTGCAGTGGAGGGGTTTTGCTATAGCTCTTACGATTGTTACCGAGGCTTCGTTGATGTTTCGCTGGCGCTGTTCGTACATTTGGATTGAGCGGAGTGATACGCCCGATTCGTATGCCAGGTCTTGTTGGGTTTTCTTAAGTCTCTTTCTTGCTAGTGCTAGCTTGGTTTGACGAGGTGTTTTCTTCGCCATATCGCAAACAAGACTCGCCACACGTTCCTCTGAGGCTTCATGCCAGGGGTAGTACAGGTTGCGCAGTGCGTCAAACGGAACGACATGCAGCAGATCTTCGAAAGACTCTCCTAGGCGCCACTGCAGGTATGCCAGCATCCAGCCCGTCCAATATTCCGGCGTCTTCTCAAATCGATAGGTGCGGTCCGGTATAGGCCTGTTTTGATAGCCCGACCTTTCGGCGATAAGCGCGAACAGCTCAACGCCCGATTTTCCCGATACTACCCATGCGTTGCCGCGTTCGAACTCGCGAGCTACGCCGCTCAGGCAAAAGAGTTCAGCAACTTCCGATCCTTCTGCTCCATAATCGTTAACGGCATAATCAAAGCAGTCGCCGAGGTTGTTCATTGCATCCTCGAGGTAGTAGACGGGGTATGTCCTACTCGGCCCACAATCCGTTAACTCTTGGATCATTTAAATCAACCCTCCCTGCCATCAAATCCCTAATGTCGACACCATCAGAGTCAAATCCGTTTACCGTATCCAGATACTTACGTCGAGCGTTCTGTTCTCGCTCAAATCGTTTGGGATAAAACTCAGCTCCCGAGGCCTGCTTCCAATCACGGAACCTGATCGCTGAGAACGCACGCTCACTCATAAGAGCGTATTGGATGCCCAAATCGCCCAAACGCATAATGAGTTGCAGTTGCCTGAGCGAGATCATGCCGTTAACGAACTGTCTTGCAAACGAAAAGTAGGAATCGTCGGCTCGATAGCCTCGAATAACGTCATAGGGAGAAATATCAATCAGGCAGTTATCCAGCAGATAGCGAAGTCCTTCGCGCGCCAGCGGTGTCGAAACATTGAACTCCCTATTGTTAGCCAAAATCGCAAGCCAATTGAGAATTGAAAACTCCCCGGACTCCAAGTCCAAGACCGCGAGACCATCCATATCGAGCTCATATCGATTCGCGATACCATCGGACTCGGTCCGACATGCCCACTCCATTGCCATTTCCTCATGTGGCGTGCAATAAAACCCACACCCATAGTCATTGAATTGTCTGCATTTATCCAACGACGGATGCTCGACAACAACCTCCGACCCGTGCCAAAGCTCCATATCGACCTCCAAACAAAAATATCACCCCAGTGATAGTTTACCAATAACTATCACTGGGGTGATACAGATAGGGGCTTTTGAAAGGTTAGGCCTGATTAGAGGCAAGCCTCGGCGATGCGCTTTTTGAGCTCGTCGATGCCGGTACCGGTCTGGGAGCTTGTGATGATCACGTTTTCGGCCGGGACGTTGAGCTGCTTTTTGATGGCTGCTGCCTGGCGGGCCTGCTGGGTGCGGCTGAGCTTGTCGGCCTTGGTGAGGCAGACGATAAAGTTGAACTCGTTGCCCTGCAGGTAGTCGATCATGTCATGGTCGAGCTTGCTCGGGTCGTGACGAATATCCACCAGCGACACGACCAGGTTAAAGCTGCGCTCCGAGTCGAAGAAGTCGCCGATAAGTTCTGCCCAGCGGTCGCGCTCGGCCTTGGAACGGCGGGCGAAACCATTACCCGGCAGGTCGACGAAGTGCACGTCGTCGGCCGCGAAGAAGTTGATGTTGCTCGTCTTGCCCGGCGTGCTCGAAACCTTGACGAGGTTCTTGCGGCCAAAAAGCTTGTTCATAATCGACGACTTCCCCACGTTGGAGCGGCCGACGAAGCTCACCTCGGGGCAGGTGGACTCGGGAATCTGCGAAACCTTGCCATAGCTGGCAACGAACTTGGCAAGCTGGTAGTTAATGGAATCGGCCATGGACACTCCTTGGTCGTAGGTTTTTACAAAAGAGCGCGCTAATAGATAGCAGCGATACGGCGAACGATATCGAGCGTAATGCCACTCGCGGTACGGGCATACTCGAACAGGTCGAACTCGCGGTCGCAAATCGCATCGTACGCCTCGTCACAATTATCGCTGATAGCGCGCAGCACCAGGCAATCGACACCATTTTTAGTTGCGACATGAGCAATTGCCGCGCCCTCCATGCCGACACAATCGGCGTGCGTCGCCTCGATAGCGTCGTTGCGCATGGCGGCGCCCGTCACAAAGCGGTTGCCCGTGGCAATCGTGCCGACCAAGAACTGTTTTGCGCCCTCGTTCGAGGCGGCCGCATCTGTCGAAGCGTTAACAAAGCCACGTTCAGAAAGCACATCGGCAGCAATATCGACCAGCGCAGGCGTCGAGCCAAACTCCTCGAGCCCCGGTGCAGACTCGGCGATAAGCGCGGTATCGGTATCCAGATAGCGTAGGCATTTGCCGATAACCACGTCGTCGATATGGAGCTTGGGGTTCAAACCGCCCGCGATACCCGAGAGCACAACGGCCTGCGGGGCATATTTACTAATGAGATGCTGTGTTGCGGCGGCGGCATTCACCGTGCCCATACCCGCCGTTGTGGCAACAACTGTCAGGCCGTCGAGCCCGCCGGTCACAACGTTCAAGCCCGCCTCCTGTGCCTCGCAAACGTCGCTCAGCTCTTCCTTAATCTGCATGATCTCTTTTTCGAGTGCACCGATAATCGCGATGGTAGCCATGCCATTCCCCAAACCTATACGAAATTCTCAACCACGGTATGGTACCAGCATTTTGTTTGACCTCGTCAAACGAACACGCTAGGCCAGTGCAGCTCGCGTATCAAACAGAGCCTTTGCAATCGCAGCCGTAACCTCGCTCGAGCGGTCGCTCCACGGCATCGATGTCATGATGCTCATGACATAGGTACGGCTATCGATGTCGATAAGGCCAGCATCGCATGTCGAATAGCAACCATCCTCGCTAATCCAGCCTGCCTTGTTGCGCACCAAAACCTGCTCGTCGGCAATCCCATCACGGATAAATGAGCACGATGTTGATGCCAGAAGGCCCGACAGCCATTGCGACGTCTCGGTATCCGTGCTCAGATACTCGCTCATCTCACGCCATAACCTAGCAGAAGTGCGTGGGCAGTAGGTCGGAAAATCACTCATCGGATCGAGTGCGGTATCGTAATCGACGCCAAGACCGACAATCCAATCCTCGTAACCGACACGGTCAAACGCCGCGCGTAACGCAATAAACGAATCGTTGTCCGAATTAACGACCGCGGCATCGATCAGGTCGCGCACCGTCTGCCAACCCATGTTGTAGCCACCATAGGTGCCAAGGGAATCATCGAGTGAAACCTGACCCGTCTCGACCAGAGATTCGCAGATGTACAACGCATAGAGCGCCTTATAGCTACTCGCACCGTAAACCTCGACATCGGGGTTATACGTCACGCCCTTGCCGCTTGACAGGTCGTAGAACACCACGCCCACATCGCCTAGCTCCTGCGCCCGACTCAGGGCATCCTGGAGCAAGGCAAGGCTCTCATCCTCCAAGGTAGGAGTCTTGTTATCCACCAACGAGAAGGTCTGAACGGTATCACCCGAAGGGATATCGTTGAAGTCCGCCTTCGAAAGTCTCGTCTTGAGATCTGCCGACGCTTTGGACTTTGAAACCTTCTCGTTTTGCGTCTGTACCGTTGACGCATCTGAGTGTGCCATTCGCTCCGACGCGTAGGTTTTGGCGGTAATTCCGAGGATAATAATCGCCAACGTTAGCATCCCAATGGCGGCAATCTTCGTCACGCGGATGCGAGCGTCAGCAAGGCCACGCGAAGGCGTGCCCTTCGTCTCATATCTGCTGCTATGCTGCGGCATATACTCGTCCCGCGATGCGTTGTTTCGCACGTGGTCTCCTGACTGCTACCGTTCATATACGAGCAGCATAATACCGAGCAGGCATTTCTTTCCAAAGATATTCAGCGGCGTTTAAGGCGTCTTTAAAGAAACCACAAGCGTATTTATCCAAATGGCGCGATTCTGTTGCGCATCTCCGCCCAAAACGCAGTTGCGGTGGAATAGTTCCTATTTGAGCGGCATAAGCCGAAAAACAAGAACTATTCCACCGCAACTTGACGGGGCTCTTTGGCAATCAACTTGGTGCCCAGGGGCACTCATTTAAGTCTGTCCCCAATGAGTGCCTTTGGGGAGCGAATATGGCTCGCTAGCCGATGGCGTTTTTGAGTTCCGTGCGGCGCTTTTTCATGCCGGTCATAACGGCATTGCGCAGCTCGGGCATGCGCGCGGTATCCATCTGGGGCACGCCCTCGAGCTTATAGGGAATACCCAGTTGCTCGTACTTGACGACGCCCATCGTGTGATACGGCAGCATTTCCAAGCCCACCACGTTATGCCACGGGGCAATCAGGCGACCGAGTGCCTCGCACTCCTCCACCGTGTCGGTAATGCCCGGCACCACCACGTGACGGATAACGACCTTGATCCTGCGACGCGCCAGCTCATCGCCAAACGCCAGGATACGCGCAGGATCGCATCCGGTCAGCTTTTTATGCTCAACCGGATCGGCATGCTTAATGTCGAGCAGCACCATGTCGGTCTCGTTGAGAACGGCATCGAACTTCTCGGGATGGTTGGGGTCAAACGCATATCCGCAGCTGTCAAGGCATGTATGCACGCGGCCATCGGGATTGTTGTGCATTGTACGGAACAGGTCGGCCAAAAACTCGGGCTGCAGAAGCGGCTCGCCTCCTGAAACGGTAATGCCGCCGCTGCGGTAAAACTCATGGTTACTCTGGAACTCGTCCATGAGGTGCTCAACGGTCACCATGGTGCCGCCGTTAACAGACCAAGTATCGGGATTGTGGCAATACGCGCAGCGCATGGGACAGCCTTGGACAAACACTACGAAGCGGATGCCGGGACCGTCAACCGTACCCATCGTCTCGATCGAATGCACGCGACCCAGGGCAAACGCAGAGTCCTCGGGACGAGCGTCCACACCCTCGAGCGTCATCTCAGCCATTCCCGCTACCTTGCCTCTCATTGGTTTTGGTTACATAAATGCCAGAGCCATTCTAGCCCATACATATGATGGCGAAACGGTTTAGCAGTCAATTGGATTGTTCTATTTGGCCCCACGCAAGAGCGGCGGGACGGTTATCGCAACCCACCCGCCGCCGTGGCAATAGAAATCGATAGACGCCAGGCCTTACGCCTTAAGCGTGAGTACCGCGCCGAAGGCGGTCGGGCCGCAATGGCTCGAGATGACGCCGCCAACCTGAGTCCAGGTAACGTCCTTAAAGCCCAGACCGTGCGCATAGACCTCCATGTCGTCGCGCAGCTCCTGGGAAAGACCCACCGAATACGCCAGGCCAATGTGCGAGTAGTCAATCTCGCCCTTCGCAACCATGTGGTCGATAAAGGCGCGGGCGCACTTGAGCATAGAGCCGCGGAACTTCTTAGTCGCCACGAACTTGCCGTCCGTCACTTCAATACAGGGCTTGATTTTGAGCAGGTGGGCGCCCAGGAACGCGACGTTGGACAAGCGACCGCCCGCCTTAAGGAAGGCAAGGTCCGTAGGAACAAAGCCCAGCAACACGCGGTCCATGACGGAGTTCGTAAATGCAAAGATCTCGTCAACGGTGGCATCGGGATGAGCCTCGATATACTTAGCGGTCTCGACGACAACGAGCGACTGGCCCACCGAGACAAAACGCGTGTCCATGGAGAACACGTAGTCGCGCCCCTGGGCCGCAATCTTCGAGGACTGATGCGAACAGGTCGTGGCCTCGGAATACGCGAGATGCAGAATAGTCGCGTCGGGCTGCTCGGCATGGATGCGGTCGTACACGTGAGCAAAATCCGCCGGCGAGCAACCGCTGGTCTTGGGCATAACGCCAAACTCGTTGCAGCGCGAATAAATCTCGAGCGGATCGATCGAGCCGTCCTCGACGGTCTCGTCACCAATCGTGACATGCATAGGCACGCGCACGATGCCGTAGCGCTCGCAGAGCTCTGGCGTCACATCCGAACCAGATTCAACCACGATTACATACTTGCCCATTCTTATCACGACCCATCTCGACATTGGCTTTTCAATACATGGCACGCGCCGCCGCACTGTTGCACAACGGCGGCAGAGCGCCAAAGAGACGCCGCCCCTTGCACACAACAAAGGACAGCGTCTCCCTGGAAAACTCCGTGCTTATCTGAGATTCTACACGGTTTATTAATAGGTGTTACTTACTCCGCAAACGGTAGCTATACGCGATAAACGGTAGTTCGCTGCGGCAACTGCAACACATTCCGCCCAGCAAGTCCAATCGTGCTCCACGCACGGTTAATGCGCGAGGCGGTAGAACTCCATCGACGCCGCACCTTCGGCACGCAACCCCATCGCCGGAACCGCCGGCGAATAGGTACGGCTCGTAAGTGCCGCCTCGCCGCCATTTGCAAAAATCTCGACCATCGTAGTGTCCGAAAGCACGCGCAGGTCGCGAAGCTCGCTGAGCTCGATCGACCTTTGGTCGCGCCCATAGCCTTCGTCACCCATGTCGAGGGTAAGCATCCTGTCCGCATAACGTACAAAGACACCCTTGCGGATTTCGAGCTCGACCATCTTGGCGCCCTCGCAGGAAACCACAAGATCAAACAGGCGGCCCGGCTCCTCAACGGTTTCACCGCCTGTCGCGCGAACGCAGTCGCCGCGCATCCTCTCAATCTCGTGCGCCGGCTGCTGGCAGAGCTTACCATCGCGCATGCTCAGCTCTCGCGGCACCGTCAACGCGCACTGCCACCCGCGCGCCACCGTCGGGTTTTCCGCCGTCGCATCGGGGCAACCCGACCATCCGATCATCAAACGCCGGCCTGCAGCATCCTCAAAGGACTGCGGAGCATAGAAATCAAAACCGGCATCGACCATCGGGGGCATGCCCTGCCTGACGATTTTAAAGCTCGGCGCCTCCCAATCGGCCTCGATGGGGAACCACACGCACTGATGCGGATTGCGGTAACGCCAACCATCGGCAGGCACACCCTGCGGACAGCAAACGAGAATAAGCTCACCATCGAGCTCAAACAGATCGGGGCACTCCCACATAAAGCCAAACTTCTCGCCCAGCTCAATGCGCGTCGCATAGCTCCAGTCCTCAAGATTGCGCGAGGTATAGACAAGCACGCAGCCACGGTCGTCTTTCGTGCGAGCGCCCAGAACCATGTAGTAGATACCGTCGTGTTCAAGGATCTTGGGGTCGCGCACGTGCGTACCGATATCGTCGGGGTAATCGACCGGTCCAACAGCTATGCGCTTCTCGCCCAATTCGTTGGGATTCTCGGCAACCATATGAATCTGGTTTTGCTCACGGCCCGTCAACACGTAGTCGTAATCATCGCGGTCAAAATGCTTGACGTTGCCGGTATAGAAGTAGTGAATCTTGCCATCGCGTACAAAGGCAGAACCAGAATACGCTCCGCTCGAATCCAAATCGGAATCGGGGAACAGCACAGGGCCGTGATTCTCGTACGTCACAAAATCCTTTGTCGTCAGATGGTTCCAAAGCACTGGCCCGCCATGCGCAGCATCGAACGGATCGTATTGATGATAGATGTGATACGTATCACCAATCTGAACCAAACCGTTGGGGTCGTTGAGCCAGCCAAGCTCAGGCTCCACATGGAACAAAAGCCTATCGGCGTCGGACGCGATGCGAGCCGCCGTCTCATCCTGTCCAGCTCGCCACTGCTCATAGTCCGCACGCATCACCTTGTTTTTTTGACTAAACATCGCCATTGACCTTCTCGTCTATGGGAAAGGACGCTCGACTCACACGAGCCGAACGCCCTTCCTCAAATGGACTTATCCTCAGATTACGCTGAACGGCTCAACTAGAAGCTGACATCGAAGCCAGCGCCAGCGCCCTCTTCATCAGTGGTCGGCACGCCCTTTGCCTTGTTGTAGGCAAAGATCAAGACGATCGGCACGATAAAGGCGATGAGATTGCCAGCCACATACCACACGAGCGTCTCGGGCGTGACGATGAGCAGGCCAAGCACGCCGGTCAGACCCTGACCGATGGCGCGCACCTCAAAGAGCTTCACGAAGGCACCGCCGCATCCTGCACCGATGCAAGCGCAGATGAACGGGATGATCGAGTAGCGCATGTTTGCAGCGAAGATAGCGGGCTCGGAGATTCCGACCAGCGTCGGGATAAAGGACGACATGCAGATGTTGCGCTCTTTGGAATGCTTCTTATGAATGAGGTACATGCCGATGGCGCCGCCGCCCTGGGCGATAATGGAAACCGACCAGATGGCCTGGATGTAGTTGAAGCCAGTCGTGGCGACGAGGTTTGCCTCGATACCCTGGATGAACTGATGCGTACCGGTAACGACAAGCGGCTGCAGGAACGCGGCGAAGACAAAGGCACCAAAGACGCCCATCCTGTAGTACAGGATATCGATTACGCCGCCGAGGACGTCGCCGATCAGGTTGCCGAGCGGGCCGAACACGGTGAACAGGGCGACGTTAGCAAGAATCAGGGTAACGGTCGGGACAAAGACGAACGAAACGACCTCGGGGATGTACTTCTGGGCAATCTTCTCGACCTTGGCCATAAACCAGGCAGTCAGGATTGCAGGGAACACGCCGCCCTGGAAAGCAACCATGGGAATGGAGAGCGGACCAAAGTTCCAGTACTCAGCACCCGTCGGGTCCATAACGAACGTGTTGCGGTTCATAAGGCTCGGGTGAACCATGACGATACCGACGAGGATGCCCAGAATCGGGTTACCGCCAAAACGCTTGACCGCGCTGTACATAACCAGGACAGGCAGGTAGTCGAACGTGGTGGCGATTATGGCAAAGAAGCTTGCGAGGTTCTTGAGGAACTCGCTGTGGTCGGCAAGGCTGCCCTCCATGCCAAAGAGGCCGTTGGCAACGATCAGCGACTTAAGGCCGATGATGATAGCAGCGCCGACGAAAGCGGGAATGATGGGGATAAAGATGTCCGAGAATACCTTGAGGACCGAGAAGAACTTGCCCTTCTTGTCCGCCTCGGCACCCTTGACCTCGGAAGCGCTGATCTCCTTAACGCCCGTCAGAGCCATAAACTCATCGTAGACCTTGTTGACGGTACCGGTACCGAAGATGATCATGAGCTGGCCGCTGTTGTACAGCACGCCCTTGACACCATCGATGTTCTCGAGCTCGGCCTTGTTGTACTTGCTCGTATCCTTGAGCACCAGACGCAGACGCGTAACGCAATGCGTGGCACCCTCGATGTTCTCCAGACCGCCGACGTTATCGACGACTTGCTGAGACACTACTTTGTAGTCCATGTTCCTCTCCATTCCTTTACGAAATCATAAGACGTTTTGATGCCATTACAGAGACGCGATCGTTGCATTTGCGCACTTGAGCGTACCGTCGGTGACCGTCAGCGCCACACCCTGGCCCTGCTTATTGCAGAAGCGAGCGTTAAGCGCAACATCATCGACAAAGATGGTCGCGATATCGTCGTCAACGACCAGGCGCACATGATGAGTGCCCTCGCCCTTAAAGAACAACGGACGCTCGAGGCCCATGTTGTTGACCTGGAACCACGGATACTGGGGGGCCGCCGTAAACTCGAGCTTGCCCTCACGCAGGTAGGCGCGGAACTCATACGCAAGACCGGACTCGGCGTCCTCGGCAAGCTTCACCGAGAAGCCGGCAGCGTCACCGGCGAGCTCGATGTCGGCATCGAGCATATAGGTGGAACCGGCATCCGCGGCGAGCACCTGCTCGACCTTGCCCGACTCGCAGGAAAGCTCAAAGGCCTCGACTGCCTTAGCCTCGCCAAAGGCGCCAAGCATGCTGTCGGGGAGCTTGGTGCCGAGCGTTCCGTCGGCACGCTGAACGATCTCGAGGGGCATAAAGGTGCCACCCCACAGGTAAGAGCTGGGGTCACCGCCCTCGTCACGCGTAGGAACCCAACCAAAGAGAACGCGGCGCTCGCCATCAAATGCGGTACGCGCGGCATAGTACGCGCGGCCATCGAAGGAATCGTCCGCAGGAGTGATCCAAGGACCGTTGATGGAGCGAGACATGCGGTAACGGGTCTTGTTGCCATCACTGTACTCGGAGAACACCAGATACCACCAGTCGCCCATCTTAAAGAGATCAGGCATCTCGAACATGGTGTACAGGCCCGGATTCCACCAGTCGCCCTGGAACTCCCAGGTATCCAGGTCCTTGGAGGTGAACTTGACCAGACGACCGGTCATCAGACGCTTGTCCTCGCCCACACGCGTGCCGAGGATGAGCATGTACTCTTCGTTCTCCTCATCCCAAAGCACAAAGGGATCGCGCCAGTTGCGGTCATCGTAACCCTCCTGGGGCGGAAGCAGCGTCTCGGCGATGTTCTTCTCCCACTTGACGGCGTCGTCACTCGTTGCGTGAAGAAGAACCTGCTTCATCAAGCGCGCCTTGACCTTATCGCGATTGCAGCCAGTGTAGAGCGCATGGTACTTGTCGCCCACCTTAAACACCGTGCCGGCATAAACATACTGGTCGACTTCCTCGTCGCCGCCACGCTCAAGGCTCTCGCCAAAGTCTTTGTAATTGACGAAGTCCTTGGTTGTCGCGAGTGCCCAGCCAAACGGCTCTCCGAAAGGTCCGGGGTTTCGCGTGTCACGCTGATGATAGAGATAGAACGTGCCGTCCTCGCCGTACGGCATGATGTCGCCTACCCAAATTCCCTCAGGCTGGTAATACACCTTGTGCATCCGAGACTTCCTTTCTCACGAGATACTAACTCGGTACAACTGCAAGATATGTCAATCGTTTTCATATGTCAAACGTTTTCACACCAATACGTCTTTTCGCAGTTCCAGTCGTCGGCAAACGGTTGACATATGCCGGCGAACGGTCATCAGAGGTGTTTGAGGGATTCTTTTGGCACGGGATGAACTACGCGGTTTTGCCCTCAATGAGTTCAACGGGGAGCTTGATATTCGATTCGGGCTTTTCACCGTTAACAAGAGCGATGATGGATTGCGCCGCGAGCTCACCGATGCGATCGATATCTTGGCGTACGGTTGTTAAGTCAGGCATAAACGTCATGGTGCGGCGGGCACCATCCGCGCCCACGACCTTAATATCGTCTGGAGCGCTCAAGCCGCGCTGCTTCATCATGTTGAGGCAGATGGCCGCCATCGTGTCGTCTCCCGCAAAGATGCCGTCAATATCGGGATTCTCATCGAGGATCTTCGCAACGACCGCGCCCTTTTCGTCGTCGGGCTTAACGAACTCGACCTCACGGACAAGCGCGGACAAACCGGCCTGCTCAACAACATCGAGGTAGGCATCGGTACGCTTATTGGCAGGCATGCGCATGCGGCTATTGCTGCGCAGACACAGGATACGCCTGCAGCCGTCATCAATCAGACGGCGCGTGGCGAGCTCGCCGATGCCATAGATGTCACTTGCAATCTGGACAGAGCCCTCGCCAAGATCGCAGTCGATGCCAACCAGGCTCAAGCCCATCTCGGCATATGCCTCGGCACCGATATTGAGGGAGTTGACGATTACGCCGTCGACCATATTGCGGCGGAGCATGTCAATATAGGAACGCTCAAGATCGGGTCGATTGGCGCTGTTGCACAGCAACATCTTAAAGCCGTTTTCCGCCAACGTGCGCTCGACCGCCTGCACAACCTGAGCATGGAACGGGCTGCTCACAAAGGGAACGATCATGCCGATAAGGTTCAGGCGACCGTTGAGCATGGCACGGGCGATATCGTTGGGCGTGTAATTGATGCGCTCCATCGCGGCATGGACTTTATCGCGGGTTTCCTGACTAATGTAGCCGCGATTATTAAGCACGCGAGATACCGTAGTAGGCGAAACCCCAGCCACCGCTGCAACTTCCTTGATGCCAGGCTTAGCAGAATCCTTAGAACGAGCGCCCTCGCGAGCCATAGCACCCTCCCCCATCAACATGTCATACGTTTACATACGAACAAAGCATACCCCAACAACAGCGGGAAGACGGTAACAGCACAAGTAAGTAAACGACTCATCCAAATATTTTGTATAGTTCCGCCTAAAGGGTCACTACACAGGACCCCCGCCGGGCCGCTTTGGGTTACTTTCCAAAACATTTCCGCAGGACGCAAAGGGCTCCGCCGCGCGAAGCGCGCAGCGGAGCCCTTTGCATGTCCGAGGACGTTTTGGAAAGTAACCCAAAGCGGCCCGGCGATCCTGCGGGAGTTAAACCCCTTTAGAACTTGTCGTGGAAGGTACGCGCAATGACCTCGTCCTGCTGCTCCTTGGTGAGCGTGTGGAAGTTCACGGCATAGCCGGAAACGCGAATGGTCAGCTGCGGGTACTTCTCGGGGTGAGCCTGAGCGTCGAGCAACGTCTCACGGTTGAAGACGTTGATGTTCAGGTGGTGGCCACCCTTCTCGGCGTAAGCGTCGAGCATGTGGACCAGGTTATCGGCCTGAGTCTCGGAAACTTCAGAAACCTTCATAATGTGTCTCCTTCGATCGATAGGCGCCGGCCGAAACCGGCGCACTAATCAGTAATCGTTATTGTTAGTATAGCACTAACAATAGTTACTCGCCCAGCTGATCAAGGTCGATATCGCCAAAGAACACCTGGTCCTCCTTGCCGAGCGCACTCGGGATGATGGAGAAGGTGTTGGAGATGCCGTCCTGAGCATCGCGGAACGGGAGCTTGGAAACCGAAGACAGCGAAGCGATGGCGCCGTGGCTATCGCGCTTGTGCATGGGGTTAGCACCCGGGGCGAACGGCTGGCCAGCCTTGCGGCCGTCGGGCGTGGAGCCGGTCTTCTTACCGTACACGACGTTGGAGGTAATGGTCAGAACCGAGGTCGTGGGCACGGAGTTGCGATAGGTGTCGTTCATGCGGATGTACTCCATGAACTGGTGCACAACGTCGTGAGCGATCTGGTCGACGCGGTCGTCGTCGTTACCGTACTTGGGGAACTCGCCCTCGGTCTCGAAGTCGACGATGATGCCGTTCTCGTCACGGACGGGGTGGACCTTGGCGTACTTGATGGCGGACAGGGAGTCAGCCACGACGGAAAGGCCAGCGATGCCCGTAGCGAACCAGCGGTGCACGTGTTTGTCGTGCAGAGCCATCTGGATGCGCTCGTAGCAATACTTGTCGTGCATGTAGTGAATGATGTTCAGCGAGTTGACGTACACGCCAGCAAGCCACTTCATCATGTCGTTGTACTTGGCCACAACGTCGTCGTAATCGAGCGTATCGCCCTCGACGGCGCGATACTTGGGGCCGACCTGCTTCTTGGAGACCTCGTCAACACCGCCGTTGAGTGCGTACAGCAGGCACTTGGCCAGGTTGGCGCGGGCGCCGAAGAACTGCATCTCCTTGCCGATGCGCATGGAGGACACGCAGCAGGCGATGCCGTAGTCGTCGCCGTGGTAAACGCGCATGAGGTCGTCGTTCTCGTACTGGATCGAGGAGCTGGCGACAGAAGTCTTGGCGCAGAACTTCTTGAAGTTCTCGGGCAGACGGGTCGACCACAGAACGGTCATGTTGGGCTCGGGGCTGGTGCCCATGTTCTCGAGCGTGTGCAGGTAGCGGTAGCTCATCTTGGTAACGAGCGTACGGCCGTCAACACCCATGCCGCCGATGGACTCGGTGACCCACTGCGGATCGCCGGTGAACAGGGCCTGGTACTCAGGGGTACGGGCAAACTTGACCATGCGGAGCTTCATGATGAAGTGATCCACGAACTCCTGGATCTGCTCCTCGGTGAAGGTGCCGTTGGCAAGGTCGCGCTCAGCGTAGATGTCGATGAACGTAGAGGTACGGCCGATGGACATGGCAGCGCCGTTCTGCTCCTTGACGGCAGCGAGGTAGGCGAAGTACATCCACTGGATGGCCTCCTGCGTGTTGGTAGCAGGGTTGGAAATGTCGAAACCATAGGTCTCGGCCATCATCTTGAGCTCGCCGAGGGCGCGGATCTGCTCCTGCAGCTCCTCACGGTCGCGGATGTTGTCGGCGGTCATGACCGTCGGGGTGGAAGCCTTCTGGGCCTCCTTGTCCTTGATCAGGTAGTCGACACCGTACAGGGCGACACGACGGTAGTCGCCGATGATGCGGCCGCGGCCATAGCCATCGGGCAGACCGGTGATGATGTGAGCCGAGCGGCAAGCACGCATCTCGGGGGTGTAAACATCGAAGACGCCGGCGTTATGGGTCTTGCGCTCGAAGGTATAGCGCTCGACAACGTTCTCGTCGACCTTGTAGCCGTGCTGGCTGGCAGCCTGGCAAGCGATGCGGATACCACCGTTGACGTGCAGAGCGCGCTTGAGCGGCTTGTCAGTCTGGAGGCCGACGATGGTCTCCTTCTCGCGGTGGGCGTTATCGATGTAGCCAGCGGGGTGGCTCACGATACCCGTGACGGTCTTGGTGTCCATATCGAGGACACCGCCCTGCTCGCGCTCCTTGAGCAGCAGGTCGAGAACCTCGCCCCACAGCTCCTTGGTACGCTCGGTCGGGCCGGCGAGGAACGACTCGTCGCCCTCGTAGGGGGTGTAGTTCTTCTGGATGAAGTCTCGGACGTCAACCTCTCCCGTCCAAATGCCTTCCTTGAAGCCTTCCCATGCCTCCTGCATTGTGTAACCACGCTCCTAGTTACGTGTAATGCGGCGCTCTCTCACACCGCTGCTTATTGAATTCTTGAATTATCGGCTTGCAATACCGGCTTCTTCCGTTCTTCACCACACGTTGGTACAGGGAAAAACGTTTGTCCACCTTGGAACTGCAACCCTAAACCCAAGATTTCACCCGTTTGAGAAGGATAACATAGCGACCCTCTCCATCTGGGCTGTTATATGTTTCTTTTTTTATATCATAAGGGCGTTTTTTACAAACCCGCAGGAAATGCGAGCGCGAACAACTACCGTTCACCGATTTGTATGTTATTTTTCCTTGCCTTTGTACGACGTTCGCTCTAGCTGTTATGCCAGCTTTAGCAGGGTAAAGTGCCTCTGAGTAGGCTTTAGGACATGCCTAGAGATCTACTCCCTAACTTTACTGGCACCGACGGTGCACGGAGGTCGCCTAAAGGTAGTTTTCTAGGCATGTCTCAAAATCTACTGTATAGGGCGCGCGTGCAAGGGTATCATCTTTCACCGAAAATAGTTTCTAGTGTTAGGGGTTTTCAGTGGAAGATACCGATTTCCGTGAACTTGGGCGTCAGCTCCTTACCGAGTTTGGCGGCATTCTCCAGCGCGTTTCGCGCTTTGTGGACAAAGCTCTCAGCGGCGAGATGGCTGTCATGCGCGCCCTTATGCTCGCTGGCGGCTCGCTCACGCCGAGCGAACTCGCTGATCGCGCCTGGGTCTCGAACGCCCGCATTGCCAATATCCTACGCGCTCTCGAAGCCAAGGGCTGGGTTGAGCGTGAGCACTCAAAGACCGACCGTCGTCGCGTACACGTCATAGTGACCGACAAGGGATTCCAGGATCTCGAAATCAAACGCCGGGAATTCGAGGACCGCACCGCGGCTTTCCTCGAGCAGCTCGGCGAAACAGATACCCAAGAGATGGTGCGCCTTCTTAGACGTGCCAACGAAATTATCGACCGCAATCAAGAAAGGAGAGATGCCGAGTGAGGATTCTCAAGCTCTTTAAAAAGCATATCCTGGCACTGTTCACAGCTATCGTACTCATCGTAATCAGCTGCAACGCCGACCTGGCGCTGCCTACCTATATGAGCGATATCGTCGACGTGGGCGTGCAGCAAGGCGGTATCGCCTCGCCCGTGCCCGACACCATCCGCGCCGAATCGCTCGACGACCTCGAACTCTTTATGAGCGCCAAGGACGCCAAAGCTGTGGAGGCCGTGTTTAGCAAGGCGGACAATAACGGTATTCGAACGTACAAGGGCACCGAGGAGGAGCGTACCGATGGAGGCAAGATTGCCGACATTATGAGTCTGCCCGAGACTGTCGTCCTTTCGCTCAACCAGGGCATTGACGCCAACTCCATGGGCGACATGATGGGCTCGTCCAGCGAGAAAGGCGACAGCACCGCCCAGGCCATGCCCACCCCCGAGCAGATGGCAGCGATGACGCCCGAGCAGCTCGCCGAGATGCAGCAAAAGGCCGCAGCCGCACAGAACATGCAAAAGCAGATCGATTCCGATGGCGGCAAGATCACCATGAAGAGCCTGCGTCTTGGTATCGATGGCGGTCTGGTTGATCAGAGCAAGCTCGTCGATGGTGCCAACAATATGGCTGACAAAATGGGCTCCATGTCGGGCTCCATCGTCACCCAGCGCGCCGTGAGCTATGTGCAAGACGAGTACAAGGCACAGGGCATCGACCCCGCCGACGTGCAGAACGCCTACCTGGGCCGCATGGCGACCACGATGTTTGGTCTGTGTCTGGTCTCGCTCGTCGCCACCATCCTGACCGGCGCCGTGGCCTCGCGCACCGCCTGTTCCATCGCACGCGACCTGCGCCGCGAGACCTTCAACAAGGTTATGCACTTCTCGCCGGCCGAGGTGGGCAAGTTTAGCCAGGCCTCGCTCATCACCCGCTGCACCAACGACATTCAGCAGATCCAGATGGCCGCAACCCTGTTTATCCGCATGTGTCTGATGGCCCCCGTCATGGGCATCGTCGCCGTCATGCGCGTCCTGGCCAACCACACCGGCCTGGAGTGGACCATCGCCGTGGCCATCATCGCGGTCTCGGCCGTCGTCGGCGTGCTCATGGGCCTCACCATGCCCAAGTTCAAAAAGATGCAAAGCTTTGTGGACCGCGTGAACCTCACCGCCCGCGAGTTGCTCGATGGCCTCATGCCCATCCGTTCGTTCAACCGCGAAGAGCATGAGCTCGAGCGTTTTGACAAGGCTTCGCTCGACCTGATGACCACGCAGCTCTACACCAACCGCGCCATGAGCTTTATGATGCCGCTCATGATGCTCGTCATGAACTGCATCACCGTGCTTATCGTCTGGTTTGGCGCGCAGGGCGTGTCCGACGGCGTGATGCAGGTCGGCAACATGATGGCGTTTATCTCCTACACCATGCAGATCGTCATGGCGTTTATGATCCTCACCATGGTTTCGGTCATCCTGCCCCGTGCCGAAGTCGCAGCCGAGCGCGTGGAAGAGGTCATCACTTGCCCCACCAGCATCAACGACCCCGCCTCGCCCAAACTGCCCGCGGCCAGCGCGCCGCGCGGTGAGCTCACCTTCCACGATGTGAGCTTCCAGTATCCCGACGCCCGCGCCGATGTCATCAGCGGCGTGAACTTCACCACGCATGCCGGTCAGATGCTCGGCATCATTGGCTCTACGGGTTCGGGCAAGTCCACGCTCGTGCAGTTGATTCCGCGCCTGTACGACGTCACGGGCGGCAGCATTTCGCTCGACGGCATCGACGTGCGCGATATGACCCTTTCCGACCTGCGCCGCCGCATTGGTTATATTCCGCAGCAGGGTCGTCTATTCTCGGGTACCGTCGAGAGCAACCTCAAGTTTGCCGGCGACATGGTGAGTGACGAGGATATGCGCCAGGCAGCACGCGTCGCCCAGGCCGAGGACTTTATCGCCGAGCGCGAGGGCGGCTACGACTCCCCCATCAGCCAGGGCGGCTCCAATGTCTCGGGCGGCCAGCGCCAGCGCCTGGCCATCGCCCGCGCCCTGGCCAAAAAGCCCGAGGTCGTGGTGTTCGACGACTCGTTTAGCGCGCTTGACTACAAGACCGACGCGCGTCTGCGCGAGGAGCTCGCCAAAAACGTCACCGACGCCGCACTCGTGGTCGTGGCGCAGCGTATCGCGACCATCATGCACGCCGACCAAATCATCGTGCTCGACGACGGCCACGTGGTGGGCACCGGTACGCACGAGGAGCTGCTGCGCAGCTGCCCGGCGTACCTGGAGATCGCACAGTCGCAGCTTTCCGCCGAGGAGCTGGGGCTTACCCAAGAAGAAATTGCAGCCGTCATGGAAGGAGGCGAGCGCTAATGGCAGACGAGACCAAGACTCAGATTCCCAAGCCCACCCGCAAGCGTGGTCCCATGGGCCGCATGGGCGGCATGCGTCGCGGCGAAAAGGCCAAGGACTTTAAGGGTACCATGAGGCAGCTGCTCGGCTATATCGGCCAGCACAAGATTGCCGTGTTTGCCGCCGTCGCCTTTGCCGTGTGCTCGGTCATCTTTAACATTGTGGGACCCAAGGTGCTCGGCCAGGTTACGACCAAGCTGTTTGAGGGCCTGGTTGCCAAAGTCAACGGTACCGGCGATGTCGACTTTAACTGGATCGCCAAGACGCTCGGCTTTTTGCTCTGCCTGTACCTGGCGAGCTCTATCTGCAGCCTCATCCAGGGCTGGCTCATGACCGGCGTCACGCAAAAGATCTGCTACCGCATGCGCAAGGAAATCGCCGCCAAGATCGCCGTCGTGCCGATGAGCTACTTTAACGGCCACAGCAAGGGCGATGTGCTTAGCCGCATCACCAACGACGTCGATACGCTGGGCCAGTCGCTCAACCAGAGCGTGACGCAGCTTATTACGTCCGTCACGCAGATTATCGGCGTCCTCGTCATGATGCTGTCGATTAGTCTGCCGCTTACCGGCGTCACTGTGCTCACGCTGCCGGCCGCCGCGATTATCTTGATGGTGATGATTCACTTCTCGCAGCCGTACTTCCGCGAGCAGCAGCAGGTCCTGGGCACCGTCAACGGCATTATCGAGGAGGATTTTGCCGGCCAGAACGTCATTCAGGTGTTCGACCGCGCCGAGGCCTCGATCGAGGAGTTCGACCGCCAAAACAACCGTCTCTTTATTAGTGGCTGGCGCTCGCAGTTCCTGTCGGGCCTGATGATGCCGCTTATGAGCCTGGTGGGCAATATGGGCTACGTGGGCGTCGTCGTGGTGGGTGCGCAGCTCGCGCTGACCGGCAATGCCACGCCCGGCGACATCCAGAGCTTTATCCAGTACGTGCGCAACTTTACGCAGCCCGTGCAGCAGTTGGGCAACGTGAGCAACACGATGCAGTCGATGGCAGCAGCCACCGAGCGCGTCTTTGAGTTCCTGGCCGCGCCCGAGGAGGAGCAGAAAGCCGACGCGCAGATCCCCGAGAAGCGCCCCGGTCACGTGGAGTTCGACCACGTCAAGTTTGGCTACACGCCCGACAAGACCATCATCCACGACTTTAGCTGCGAGGCGCAGCCTGGCCAGACCATCGCCATCGTCGGTCCCACCGGCGCCGGCAAAACCACGCTCATCAAACTGCTGCAGCGCTTCTACGACGTGGACGGCGGTTCGCTGCGCGTCGAGGGCGTCGACGTGCGCGACTGGGACCGCGCGGCGCTGCGCGGCGAGTTTGCCATGGTGCTGCAGGATACCTGGCTGTTTAACGGTACCATCCGCGAGAACATCCGCTACGGACGCCCCGACGCGAGCGATGCCGAGGTCGAGGCCGCCGCACGCGCCGCACGCTGCGATCACTTTATCCATACGCTCGCCGGCGGCTACGACTTTATGATCAACGAGGAAGGCACCAACCTGTCGCAGGGCCAGCGCCAACTCGTGACCATCGCCCGTGCCATTTTGGCCGACCGCCCGGCGCTGATTTTGGACGAGGCGACCTCCAACGTGGATACCCGTACCGAGGAGCTTATTCAGCGCGCCATGGATGCGCTGATGCAGGGCCGTACCAGCTTTGTTATCGCGCATCGCCTGTCCACGATCCGAAACGCCGACGTGATCTTGGTGATCCGCGACGGCGACATCGTCGAGAAGGGCACACACGACGAGTTGCTCGCCCAGGGTGGCTTCTACGCCGACCTGTACAACTCGCAGTTCGACGAGGCGGCGTAACAACCGGCGGCAAACAACCGCAATACCCAAAAACGGGGGCGCAGAATGAACTGCGCCCCCGTTTTGTGTCCTTTGGGCCTCGAAACGCCTCCCCTGGGGCCTGATTGACGCTCTCCCTCAAGGCCCCGTGGGCAAAAAAGGGCAAATATGAGTACTGTTACCTTTTTAGTAGCAGCCAAAACCGCCTCAAATGGCCTCTTTACGGCCTCTATACGCCTTCAAATTAATCAAAACGCCCGTTAGTATGCTTCTGTGTGCCAACGTTAATGAACACATTGGCTGTTGTGTCTATTATCTTGTAAGGTCGATATGATACTACGCCAGCAACAGTACTCATATTTGGCATTTTTTGCCCACGGGGTATGCCGCAGGAGATCCAACTTGCTCCAGCGTGCCGTACACCGGCCCTCCCCTTCCGGCGAGTGCCGACATTTCCCCAGATAAAACCGACCAAAATAAACCTGTCCCTTTTTGGCAGGTTTCGGGGTGACAAGGGCTTGCACTTTAGCGTGCGACAGCGGATAATGCCGAGCATTCGACAATTCACACTTTGACTTATTTGATTGAGGAGGCCCCTATGGCCATGGAATTCAAACGCAAGTTGCCGATCCCCATGGAGATCCGCGAGGAAATGCCGCTTTCTGCCGAGCTTACCGCCAAAAAGCAGGCATTTGACGCCGAGGTCGCCAAAGTCTTTACCGGCGAGGACGCACGTAAGGTGCTCATCATCGGCCCGTGCTCTGCCGACCGCGAGGATTCGGTGCTTGAGTACATGAACCGACTGGCCAAGACCGCCGAGGAGGTCAAGGACAAGCTCATCATCATTCCGCGCGTCTACACCAACAAGCCGCGCACCAAGGGCACCGGCTACAAGGGCCTGCTGCACAACCCCGACCCCGAGGCGCCCGATGACCTGCTCGAAGGCGTTAAGGCCATTCGCCATATGCACCTGCGCGTCATCGAGGAGACCGGTTTCTTTACCGCCGACGAGATGCTCTACCCGTCCAACTACCAGTACCTCGTTGACCTGCTGAGCTATGTTGCCGTGGGCGCGCGCTCGGTCGAAAACCAGGAGCATCGCCTGGTGTCGAGCGGCATTTCGGTGCCCGTCGGCATGAAAAATCCCACCGCTGGTTCCACCACCGTCATGCTCAACTCCATCTACGCTGCCCAGGCACATCAGAGCTTTATCTTCCGCAACTGGGAAGTTGAGTGCGACGGCAATCCGCTCGCACACGCCGTCATGCGTGGCTACATCGGTCTCGACGGTCGTACCTACCCCAACTACCACTACGAGCACCTGGAGCGCCTGGCCGAGCGCTATACCGAGCATGCCGGCTACGCCAACCCGGCGGCGGTCATCGACTGCAACCACGACAACTCGGGCAAGCGCCCGCTGGAGCAGTACCGCATTTGCAAGGAGGTGCTCGACAGCTGCCGCCGCAACGAGTCCATCTCCAAGCTG
>URFU01000020.1 GCA_900547125.1 uncultured Collinsella sp. | reverse complement strand
ATACCATGAGTCATGCTACTCAAAACAACGCATTATTGTCGAGTGAAGCTAGATCGACAAGTGCCGCGCCATATACGTTGACAATCTCGTTTTCGAGCAGACCGGCTACGTCGCCTTGGCCATACAGACCTGTCTGCAATGCCGAAACGAGCTCGGGCACGCCCTGCGTGAGCTGATAAAAGTCGAGCGATGTGCTGATCGAAAACGCCGACGCCCACGCCGAATACTCATAGGCATGCACCTTGAGCATCTGCGCATTGATCTTAACCGAATCGCCCAGCCCATGAATCAGCTGACGATTTGAAGGACGGCAGGAGATAAAGACCCCGACCCCCATAGCGCGCAGGCCGCGAATCCTGTCGATGAGGTCTTCGGTATCGTGCTTATCGAGGTTTGGCACATTATCAATCGCGATAAGGGAGTGCGGTTTGTCTTTGAGTTCTTCGGTAACCACCTCGAGCTGCATAAACACCTCGCGCCCAGTGGCGCGATCGGCCTCGATAATCCGCACGGGACCTCGCGTCGGGTCGCATTTAACCTCATGGGTGTACTGCAGCAGCACCGAGGTCTTCCCAAACCCGTCGGGCGCATAAAGAACCACGATGCCGGCCTTTCGGCCCTTGGCGATAAGCTCATTCATCAAGCGTTCGCGTCGCACCATATAGCCTCCGCCCAACGGCATCAGCTCGAGCTCGTCTATACTGCTCAAATCGTTTACCATGCCCGCTCCTCAACTCGACCGTATGGACACTGTAGCCGCAAGACCATACAAGCCGCGCTATGAATAGAGCGACCTTGTGTTTTAGGTTGTCTTTTGGTACGCAAGCGGCAAGTTTTTGTACAGCGAGGGCCGATTGTTATTAATCCCCCGACTAATCGGTCTTTAAGCAGGTAAATGAGCTTGTCAGCTTGTCCCATCTAAGCGGCAGTGTAACGCAGATGAACAAAGTTCAGCCATGTCATTCAACTCGCCTAGCACCCGCTACCGTCTACGACCTTCTAGTGGCATTTTTGCATAGAATCTGGTATAGAATGAATCAAGCTGTTGGACATCCGGCATTCGTCAAGCTTGCGGCAAGTTTTTGGTCAAGTGGGCGGGAAGGGATAGCAAAAAGGCCCCCGCAAAGCGGAGGCCTTAGGCAAGGCTATGTCGAGGTGCAGGATTCGCGCTACTCGCAGAGCGAAAGGGCGGCCTCGTCGGCAACGACAACGCAGTTGGTGTGCAGCTGCAGGATCGAAGCCGGGCACTCGGGCGTAACCGGACCATAGCACATGTCATGCACGGCCTGAGCCTTGGCCTCGCCGTTGGCGACGACCAAGATCATGCGGGCATACATGATGGTCTGGGTACCCATGGTGTAGGCCTGACGGGGAACATCGTCGATGCTGTCGAACAGGCGGCTGTTGGCCTGAATGGTGCTCTCGGTATGGTCGACGCAGTGCGTGCCCTTGGAGAAGTGGTCATCGGGCTCGTTGAAGCCGATGTGGCCGTTGTTGCCAATGCCGAGCAGCTGCAGATCCGGGTAACCGGCGGCGGCGACGATCTTGTCGTACTCAGAGCAGGCAGCGGCGGCGTCGGGGTTGGAACCGTCGGGCACATGCGTGTTGTTCAGGTCGATGTTGATGTGATCGAAGAAGTTCTCACGCATGAAGTAGTGATAGCTCTGGGGATCGTCGTGCGAAAGGCCGCGATACTCGTCCAGGTTGTAGGTGCTGACCTCGGCAAAGTCGACGTCGCCCTTCTTGTACCAAGCAGCGAGCTGCTTGTAGGCACCGATCGGGGTGGAGCCGGTGGCAAGGCCCAGCACACAGTCGGGCTTGAGGATAACCTGCGCCGAGATAATATTGGCGGCCTTGCGGCTCATATCCTCGTAGTCTTTAGCTTTAATGATCTTCATTACGCGTCCTTTCTCGTACAAGAGAGGCAAGGCTCCCCTTACAAGCACTTGCCCGCGGCCCGCGTCGGCCGCAACCAACGTGTGCGGCCACCAGGGCGAGGTCGCGTAATGTATGTGTCTCGTGTCTAGCCGCGTCGAGGCCCCTGCCCGTCCACGGTGACCCAAAGCTGTTTAGCTTCGGACAATCCCATCTTGCCACGGAGGGCGTCCTCTTTCAAGGGCGCCCTCCGTAAACGTGTTTGAATTGTAGGCTAATGGCCACGTGCACTTGCTAGCGCTCGCGAGCAACGATGAGCTGGTCCATCTCCTCGACATGCACGCCAACGGAGCCCTTGATGCTTGAGAACTCAACGGAGTTGCACACCAAGATGGGAACCGTCACATCGTAGCCCTCGGCAGCAATTGCCTCGCGATCGAACTCAATGAGCACATCGCCCTTATGGACGATGTCACCCACTTGCGCATGCACGGTAAAGTGCTTGCCCTCGAGCTGAACAGTGTCCAAACCAACGTGGATGAGCACGTCCAAGCCATCGACCGTGTTAAGCGCAACGGCGTGTCCCGTGGGAAAAATGGCCTCGACCTTGGCGTCAGCCGGTGCAATCACACGCGTTCCGGTGGGCTGAATAGCCACGCCCTGGCCCAAAAGGCCGGTGGCAAACGTCTGGTCGTTTACCTCGGAAAGCGGAATGACGTCGCCCGAGATGGGAGCATCCAGCGTAAGGACTCGACCACGCATACCAAAAGACCTTAGGACTTTAGTGAACATGCTCCCCCTCGGACATACCAATCAATCAAAATAACCTTATCAGTTTACCACTTGGCAACGGTTTTTGACCATTAGGGAAGTTCGCGCTTGACAACCTCGACGATGTCGTCGACAACGCGCTGGGTCAGCTCGTGCGTCTCGGCCTCGGCCATCACGCGGACCAGCGGCTCGGTACCGCTCGGGCGCACCAGAATGCGGCCACGGCCGTCAAGCTCCTTCTCGGCAGCAGCGACGGCGTCCCAAATGGGCTGGCAATCGTCCAGACCAGCCTTGTTGTCGGAATGCACGTTGACGAGTACCTGCGGGTACTTCTTCATGATGCCGGCAAGATCAGTGAGGGTACGACCGGTGCGCTTGAGCACGGCCAGAAGCTGCAGGGCCGTCACCAGGCCGTCACCGGTGGTGTTGTGCTCCAGGAAGATGATGTGGCCGGACTGCTCGCCGCCGATGACGGCGCCGTCCGCGAGCATGCGCTCCAGAACGTAGCGGTCGCCCACGGCGGTCTGAACCATCTCGAAGCCCTGCTCCTTCATAGCGATGGAGAAGCCCAGGTTGCACATGACGGTCGAGACGATCTCGGAGTTGACGAGCTTGCCGCGAGCGGCGAGGTCAGAACCGCAGATAGCCAGGATGTAGTCACCGTCGATCTCATTGCCCTCACTGTCCACGAACAGTACGCGGTCGGCGTCGCCGTCGTGGGCCAGGCCGATGTCAGCATGGGTGCGCAGCACGAGCTCGCGCAGGGGCTCAAGGTGAGTGGAGCCGCACTCGACATTGATGTCGGTGCCGCAGTAATCGGTGTTGATGGCATGGACCGTGGCACCCAGGCGCTGCAGCGCGGCGGGCGTAGTCTGGCAGGAAGCACCGTGACCGCAGTCGACGGCAACGACCAGGCCGTCAAGCCTCAGGCCATCAAGCGTATCGATGGCGTGGTCGACATATGCCTTGCGGGCGTCCTTCATCTTGATGATGTGGCCCACGCCGGCACCGGTCGGCAGCGTATCGGCAGCCATGGCTTCCTCGGACATGACCCAGGCGCTGATCTCTTCCTCGACAGCATCGGGAAGCTTCATGCCCTTGCGGCTAAAGAACTTGATGCCGTTGAACTCCGGCGGATTATGCGAAGCGGAGATGACGATGCCGCCGTCGAGCTCGTTCTGAACGGTGAGCAGCGCCACGGCAGGCGTGGGGATGACGCCACAGCAGTGCGGACGGCCGCCCTCGGCCATGATGCCGGCGGTCAGAGCGCTCTCGAGCATGGTGCCCGAAAGGCGCGTGTCACGGCCGATGCAGATGTCCGGACCAAGAAACTTGGTCGCCGCGCGACCCAGACGAAACGCGAGGTCGCACGAAAGATCGGCGTTGGCGACGCCACGGACGCCGTCGGTACCGAAGATGTTCTGGGGCATAGGATCGCTCCTTCCCTAGCAGGCGATATGCAACCGCCCACCCTAGTCGAAAAAGAAAAGCGGGACCCGCCGAGGAATCGGCAGGCCCCGCTTGTACATTGTATCTCGAAAGGAGATAAAACCTTAGCGCTTGGAAAACTGGGGAGCGCGGCGGGCCTTCTTGAGGCCGTACTTCTTGCGCTCGACCACGCGAGCATCGCGCGTAAGGAAACCGGCCTTCTTGAGGTCAGCACGGTAGTCGCCAGCGTTCAGAAGAGCGCGAGCGATGCCCAGGCGCAGAGCGCCGGACTGGCCGGAGATGCCGCCGCCATCGCACAGAGCGATAACGTCGAACTGACCGGCGGTGTCGGTCACCTTGAAGGGAGCAAGGGCGTTCTCAACGAGCTGATGACGGCCGAAATACTGCTCGGCGTCACGCTTGTTGATGGTCACCTTGCCGGTGCCGGGGACGAGACGGACGCGGGCGACGGCGTTCTTACGACGGCCGGTACCCTGGTAGACAACGGTGTTCTCAGCCATCTTTAAGCCTCCAGCTCAATCTTCGTGGGGTTCTGGGCAGCATGCGGATGCTCGGCACCAGCGTAGACCTTAAGCTTGGTCATCTGGGCACGGCCGAGGGTGGTCTTGGGCAGCATACCGCGAACGGCGCGCTCGATGACCTTCTCCGGGTGCTTCTCCATAGCCTGGCGGAAGCTCTCAGCCTTGAGGCCGCCGTTGTAGCCGCTGTGGCGATAATAGGTCTTCGTGTCGGCCTTGTTACCGGTAAGCTGGACCTTATCGGCGTTGATGACGACAACGAAGTCGCCGCAGTCGCTGTTGGGCGTGAACTGGGGCTTGTTCTTACCGCGCAGGATCATTGCGATCTGGGTGGCAAGACGGCCCAGGACAGCACCATCGGCGTCGACGAGAACCCAGTTGCGCTGGACCTCGCCCTGCTTGGCGTAGTGAGTCGATTTCGAAATCACTTAGACTCCTCCATGTACAGTACGTGTTGTTACAGAGATTCACGGGGCTCTGCAAGTAACCCGTCCATATTACCCCGCTCGCCGTACGAGTCAACAGGTATTTTGGCTCCGACCAGAGTTTCTGCACATGTCATCCACGAGCCGTGATTTTTCCAGCTCTTTAGCTGTTGTCATTTTTTTGAGGGTTCGCTATCGCTAGCGCTCAACGAACTCTTGGATTTCCGCGAGCAGGCGCTTTGCCTCCTGACGGCCCTGGATATACAGGTCCAAAAGCTTTGCCGAATCGTGCTCGACATGGCCGACCTCGACCGGCTTTTGCGGAGCAACGACCAGCGCACGGCCCTCGCGCTCATACTTCCACAGATGCATGCGCTGGATGTTATAACGGTCGTGGCGCGTCTCGATAGCCTCGAGCAGATAGGGGTAGTCAGCATAGCGGGCGCGCGCGGCCGGCATAAACTCGTAGGGCTTTTTCTCGTACGAGCGGTCCTGCGTGACAATGACAACTGCGCGATCGAAGCCCGCCTCCTCGAGCACATGCTCGATAGGAACCGAATCGGCCACGCCGCCGTCGACGTATTTGTGCCCGTCAATCTCGACCGGCGGCGTCACCAGCGGCAACGAGGTCGATGCGCGCACAGCGTCGAGATCGAGCACGGCGCTTTTGACCGGCAGGTAGGCAGCGGTTCCAAAGAGCATGTCCGTCGCAACGGCGTACATCTCGATGGGGCTCGCGTCGAACGTCTCGTTGTCAAAGGGATCCAGGCGGTCCTGGACATCGTTGAAGATAAAGTCGTAACCCACAATGGAGCCCGTGGACGCAAACGATGCGGCGCCCATGAAGCGGTTGTCGTTGCAGAAAGCCAGGTTGATGCGGTTGGCACGGCCGATCTGGTGCGACTTGTAGTTCACACCGTTGAGGGCGCCGGCCGATACACCGTAGACAGCCGGGATTTCGACGCCGGCCTCCATGAGAACGTCGAGCACGCCTGCGGTAAATTGCCCGCGAAAACTGCCGCCCTCCAAAACGAGCGCGACCTTGCCGGCGTTCTTTGCCTTATCTTCTGCAGTCATATTGACCTCCTGCGATTGCGTTTTGGCTTTCTTCTACCCAGTTTTAGGATGGCGAGAGCGCAGGTTTTGGAGTTGAGGAGGGCGTGGCGGTCGGCGGGAAAGCGTGTCCCGTTCTCAGAGCAAATTCCGGGTCGCATTTTCCGCTGAGCCCGCCATCAGGAAAATGAATCCCATTTCGAGCTTAGATTCCGGGATGCGGTTTCCGCTTGATGCGCCATCCGGAAACTACGTCCCAGTCTGAGCGCGGATTCCGGGACGTGCTTTCCGCTTGGGCTGCCATCGGGAAAGCGTGTCCCGGTCTGCGTTGCCAAGGCGTTTTCTTTACGCCCGCGCCCTGCTCAGAGTTCGATTCTCCGCGGTTTGGGGCTTGCGTTGGTGCGGGGCATGGGCAGCCGGAGCTTAATCGGCATCGCATCTATATCTGGTCGCGACTTTGCGCGGAGAATCCGCGTATTTGCTTCGCAAATCCGCACCGGCTTCGGCCGCCTGCCGGCGCCCTCGCCCGCTCGCTACAAACGCTTCGCGTTTGCTTAACGCTCGCGCCCTGCATAGAGTTCGATTCTCCGCGGTGCGGACTAGAAATAAAAAGGCAGGTAGAGACACTTCTCTACCTGCCTGTTACTTATGGTGGAGGCGCGGAGAATCGAACTCCGGTCCACGAAAGCCCCCTGATTGGCATCTCCAAGCTCAGTCGCTGGTTTAGTCTCGGACGCTTTGCGCGCAGCGACACGCTCGCGGCGTCCTAACCGGTTCGGTCTTAGCCTGCGCCATACCGATTACGTGCGCAGGAGCATTCCCCTAAAATGACGTCGCACCGGTGGCGGGGAAATCACCGGGTTGACGCGCCGCTATAAATTAAGCAGCGAGAGCCATAGGCTCAAAAGAAGAGTTGTTGTCAATTCAATTTGACGGTACCCCTGTTTAACGAGGCGAGGAGACCTCGGCTTGCTTCCTCTCTCAGAGCTATCGTGTCGAAACCAGTCGCCCCCGAATGTCGGGAAAGTCTGGATGGCATTGGGCACGAGCACCCAACACCCGTCGACTTTTCAAGGAACATGCGGGGCGAGCCCCGCTTGTGGAGTGTTATCTTACCACGTTCTGAAAGCGGACAGCTGTTCTATGCACGAGCTGTGAAGACCCCAATGTGCGCCGCACTTCGCACTTTTGCTACCGATCGCGTCACGTATATTTTCGCCAAGCAAAATTGACCCGTCGAAAGGACCGCCATGGATACCAAGCAGCAACTCGTCAATGCCCTCGCAGGCCTGGGCTCAACCATTACCGAAGCTATGGATGTCATCGAAGGCTTCGTCCCCTGCGGACATCCCGCCCTCACGGTATCGAACGCACTCGTCGCGCTGGACGCCGACGATGATGCAGCTCTCGCCCAGCAGCTTGAGACCGTCGAGGGCTTTATCGACCACGTGAGTGAGAACCGCGGCGTGGCCGCCTACCACGGCATCGAGGTAGAGCTCGCAGGTCCCAAGGCCGATCTGCTCGCAGCAATCCGCGAGGTAGGTACCCTTATGCAGACTGCAGGCGTCAAGAACACCCAGGTCAACGAGTGGGTCTACCGCAGTCTGGCAGCACTCGACAGCTCAGACGAAAAGGCAGCCGAGCAGCTCGCAGAAAGTCCCACCATTAAGGCCGAGCTTTTGTAAATAGCAGACGCGGGTCCCTTGGCGCATCGTCGTCCAAGAGGCCCGCAAACAGTTCGCGTCAACCGATAGCCGCGCCGCCGCGTTCGGCCAAAGCAAGAATCGACATCATTTGGCGCGGGGTCTTCGCTGCAAGATCGGCATGTTCGAGCAGCTTGTGATCGTTGGTCACTAAGTAATCGACCTGTGCGCGCTTGCACGCGGCGAGCACCAAGTTGTCCTCGTAATCGCGATGGAGCGTCAGATATTTGTCGGCTAGCCACAGATCGGATGCGTCTGCACCCACGGCCGTAGCGTTTTCGGTCATGTTCCGAACAAACGCCAACGCCGCATCGCCAATTGCACGGGCAGATGCCTCGTCGAGCGCTCCCCCGCTGGCAAGAACGCTACGCTTCAGCTCGTGTTGGACAACGTACAGCACGTCCTTGGCGATATGCACCGGAAAGAACAGCAATGCCCCCGTCTCCGCCGCCTGCCCAATAAACGCACGCGCGGCAAGCGACTCGGCATGGTCGACGCAAAACGAATCAACCCATACGTTGGCGTCCACCATTATTTTGAGGGGAGCCCCGCTCACAGGATCATCCCCTTTTGGCAATAGCGCTCGTCCATGGCTTCGGAATAGATTGTGTCCCAACCGCGATCGTCGGATACGGGCGACGTAGCGATGCCCAAATCTGCATAAAGCCGGTCTGCCGCTGCCCACGACGCGGCGAACGGAGTATCGGGCGCGACGGTCTGCTGCCGGTCGTCGACGGCCGCAAGCACTTCCTCGCACTGCCCGCCACCCTGCGCGACCTTGGCCACGACCTTTTTGATGAGCTCGGGCAGCGAGGCGCCCGAAAGCCGCAGCGCTTCCTCGGCGCGCTCTTTAACCGAGCGATCTACGCGAACATTCACCTGTGCCATGCTGCCAACGGTAGCCATCTCAACCTCACCTTCAGCATTTACTAGCATTGCTAGCACGAGCATATATCCGAGCTAACATATCGTCAAACAAAAGAAGGCCTGCACCCTGACGGCTGCGGTGCCGCCCGAATGCAGGCCATATACTCAATCGAAAACGCTAACGCAGGTACGCCTTTGCGTTGCCCAGGCTGTAGGCGATCGTTGAGCCGTTGTGCAGCAGTGACGACGTCTGCGGAGTGATCATGCCGGTAATACCCAATGCCAACAGCGCCGAGTTGGTGAGCATCACCTTGGAATACGAACTCGACAGACGGTCGATAAGCCCCTGACTCATGCGGCGCAGGCGCACGATTGCGGCCAGATCTGTATCGGTCAGGATGATATCGGCGACCTCCTTGGCGATGTCGCTTCCACCGCCCATGGCCAGACCCACATCGGCCAGACCCAGCGCCGGTGAGTCGTTGACGCCGTCGCCCACCATGGCAACGTGGCGCCCCTCGCCCTTAATGCGCTCCACATACGCGTACTTGTCCTCGGGCAGCAGCTCGGCCTTAAACTCGTCGACACCTGCCTCGCGAGCAATGCGCTCGGCCGTGCGCTCCGAGTCGCCCGTGAGCATGACCACGTGCTTAACGCCCAACGCGTGCAAGTCGGCGATGGCCTCGCGGACCCCGGGCTTAAGCGGGTCCTCGATACCGAGCACGCCCACAACGGTGCCGTCGACCGCCAGATACAGCGGCGACAGGCCCTGCATCTGGGACTCGATGCGCTCCTTTATGTCGGACTCGAGCTGCGCGCCCTCATCCTCAAACACAAAGTGTGCCGAGCCGATAATCGCGCGACGTCCTTCGATGGACGAAGCGATGCCGTGTGCCACGATGTACTCGACGGCAGCATGGCGCTCGCGGTGCTCGAGCCCGCGCTCGCGGGCGGCGTTGACCACGGCACGCGCCACCGGATGCGGGAAATGCTCCTCCAAGCAAGCGGAAAGGCGCAGGACCTCATCCTCGCTCCAGCCGTCGGTCGTGAGCACGCAAGCTAGGCGCGGCTGGGCCTCGGTCAGCGTACCGGTCTTGTCAAAGACAATGGTATCGGCCTTGGCAAACGACTCAAAGTACTTGGCGCCCTTCACCATCACCCCCATCTTGGCAGCATCGCTCAAGGCGGTCATGACGGCAACGGAACCCGTGAGCTTGAGTGCGCACGAATAGTCGACCATCAGTGCCGCCGAGGTCTTGATGAGGCTGCGGGTGGTAAGCGCAACCAGGCCCGCGAGCAGGAAGTTCCACGGGACGATCTTGTTGGCAAGGTCCTCCATATGCGACTGACCCTCGGACTTGAGCGAGTCGGCCGTCTGCACGAGCGAGACGATCGAGCGCAGCTTGGTTTGCGCCGTGTTGGCGCGCACGCGCACCAAGATGCTGCCGTCTTCCACGACGGTGCCGGCGAATACATCGTCGCCCGCGCTGCGCTCGACGGCAAGCGGCTCGCCGGTCAGGGTCGCCTGGTTAACCATGGCGCTTCCCTGCTCGACCACGCCGTCGATGCAGATGGACATGCCGGTGCGAACGGCGACCAGATCGCCGGGCTCGAGCTCGGTCGCGGCAACGCTTACCTCGGTGTCGCCGACCACTTTTTGCGCCTTGTCGGGCACATCAAGCAGCGAGTTGATGAGCTCGTTTTCGCTCATGGCGCGGGTGTAGTCCTCGAGCAGCTCGCCCACGTTGAGCAGGAACATCGTCTGGCCCGCGGTGTCAACATCACGCTTGACGAACGAAATGCCGATAGCCGAAGCGTCGAGCACAGGAACGGTCAGGCGTGGCTGCGCGAGCTCACGGAGGGCAGCGCGCAAAAATGCCATGTAACCGGCCACGACAAAGATGGCACGCAGCGGCGTAGGCAGGAACCAGCGGCGCGCGTAGTGGGCGCCGATAAGTGTGGCAAGATCCATGACGAGCTTGTGCTTGCGTGGCTCAAGCTGCATCACGTAACCCGTCTTTGCGTCGGCAATGGCCTGGGCATCGAGCGCACCCAAGGCATCGAGCACGCTCGCACGACACCGCTCGTCGTATTCGAGCGCCATCTGGCCAATACGGCCGTAAACGCGCACCTTGTGCACGCCGTCGATATCGCCGCTGAGCTTAAGAAGTGCATCGAGATCGCTCTCTGGCACAGGACCCGCCAATTGAAGACGGGTCCTGCCGGGGATCTCGCTAATAATCGAGAATCTCATAGTTTGTGCCTGGGAGCGTTACTCGGCTGCCTCGTCAGCAGCGGCCTCGCTCTGGGTGATGTAGGCCGCCTCGGAAACCATGTCGTCGACATTAGCCTTGGCCTGCTCGACCATGTCCTGGTAGCAGTTCTTGACGCGCATACCGCACGCGATGCCCTGCACGCAGGCGTTCTTTACCGGAGCGCTGGTGAGCAGCTTGATGCCGGCCGTACCAAGCAGAAAACCGCCACCGACAAGCAGGGTGTTAAACGTCGACTTCTTCATGTTGCTTCTCCCTTTTGCCGCATTGGACGCGGCACGGTGCCTCAGCACCCGAGTAAACAAGTTTGCTCGAGCACACTTTTGGAAAATAGTTTAGTTTATCTAACTATTAAGTTCAACAAAGGTTAACTTTTTGGAAATCTTGGGGCGCAGACCGGCCGACTTCCGACGATCCGCCAGCCGCAACGTACATCTCCGGCATCCAAAAAAGGCTCTCTCCCGACCCGACGATTCGAGGTCTAATACTTTTCCGCAAAGTGAACGAGCAAAATTGGACCCCCGAAGCATCCGCATTTTTCGCCAGCAAAACCGCAGGAAACACTCGACAAAACCGCAGGAAACAGAGCCCAAAAAGTGTCGATGCTTCAGGGGTCCAAATAAGGTCATTCACTTCGCGGAAAAGTATTAGACCCCGATTTCCGTCACTCCCACAATGTGGCAAAGGGACAGCCCCTTTGCCACATCCATAAAGAATGAGGGCGCCAATGGCTCCCTCATTCACCAAATTTAATCCAGCCCGCCTGACCCGAACGGCCGAGTCGTCTGGCCGGGGAAGCCCCGAGTCGCCGGGGTGTTTGCTCCAAATGAGTTCCGCATGCAAAGAAGGCCACTAAATGTGGCCTTCGTCTTGCATAGGACTGTTTGAAATTTGGAGGAAATACCCCGGCGACTCGGGGCTTCCCCGGCCTCGCAGCTACGAGAGCGCCGTTCTCAGCAACTCGTTGAAGAGCTTAGGGTTGCCCTTGCCGCGGCTCGCCTTCATGCACTGACCCACCAAAAAGCCGATGACCTTCTGGTTGCCGTCACGATACTGCTGCGCCTGATCGGCACAGTTTGCCAGTACCTCGTCCACGATCGGCTGCAGCGCGGCGGCGTCGCTCACCTGACGCATACCACGCTCGTCGACGATCTTGTTGGGGTCGTCACCGGTCTGGGCCATGGCCTCAAAGACCTCGTGAGCCTGGTTGGAGCTGATGGCATCGGTCGCCAGCAGCTTGGCAAGCGCCGCCGCCTGAGCCGGCGCGATGCCGGACTCGGCCAGCGAGACGCCCGCGCCCTTAAGGTAGGCGATCATCTCGTTGACCAGCAGGTTTGCGACCGTCTGGACCTCCTTACCGGCCATTCCGGCAGCAGCGGCCTCAAAGAAGTCGGCAAACTCGGGGTCGCCGGCAATCTGCTCGGCATCGGCCGCCTTAATGCCAAAGTCGGCCTCAAAACGGGCGCGCTTGGCATCGGGCAGCTCGGGAATCTCGCCACGGCAGCGGTCGATGAACTCGTCGTCCAGATCGAACGGCGCCAGGTCGGGATCGGGGAACAGGCGATAGTCGTCTGCCGTTTCCTTCACACGCATGACAACGGTGCGCTTGCGGCTAGGCTCCCAGTGGCGGGTCTCCTGGTAGATAATGCCGCCCTCCTCGAGCACCTCGGCCTGGCGGCAGATCTCGTAGGCAAGGCCGTCATGCAGACTCTTAAACGAGTTGAGGTTCTTGAGCTCGGTCTTGGTGCCCAGCTTGGTCTCGCCGCGGCGGCGCAGCGACACGTTGCCGTCGCAGCGCATGGAACCCTTCTCCATGGAGCAGTCCGAAATGCCCAGCGTCACAAAGATGCGACGGAGCTTCTCCATAAACAGGCGCGCTTCCTCGGGCGTACGCAAGTCGGGCTCAGTCACGAGTTCAATCAAAGGCGTGCCGCAGCGGTTGTAGTCGACGAGCGACTCGGCCGCGGCGGTAATGCGGCCCTCGGCGCCACCCACGTGAACCATCTTGGCGGCGTCCTCCTCCATGTGGATACGCAGGATGCGGATGGGCACCGTGTAGGAACCGTCCTCGCGACGCTCGGGCATCTGCAGGTTGGACGCGTCGTAGCTGGCCAGATGGCCGGCACGCTGGGTGCCCTCGCGCATGGTCGACGTCATGGACGTGGACAGGCCCTCGGCGTTGGCCGAAGCGCTCGCCAGGCTCTGAGCCTCGGCCTCACCAAACGCGCAGTCGGGGCGCTCGGCGGCACCGCGACCGGTCACGTCCAGGTCCAGGTGACCGTACATGGCAAAAGCGACCGGACCCTGCGTGGTTTGGAAGTTCTTGGCCATGTCGGGGTAGAAGTAGTGCTTGCGGTAGAACATCGAGTGACGCTGGATCTCGCAGTTGGTGGCGAGACCCGCTTTGACGATGCTCTCGATGGCGCGCTTGTTGGGCACCGGCAGGGCGCCGGGCAGGCCCAGGCACACCGGGCACACGTTGGCGTTGGGCTCGTCATCGTGGCTGAGCTTGCAGTTGCAGAACATCTTGGTATCGAGCGCGGTGAGCTCGGTATGGATCTCCAGGCCGATCACGGCCTCCCAATCCTGCAGGACCTCGGAAAGCTCCTTCATTACAGCTCGCCTCCCTTCCCGGCAAAATCGGGCGCGACGGAAAGCGCGGGCGCACCCGTGGCGGCATCGGCAAAGCCGCGCTCCAGGGCGCGGGCAAACGTGAGCAGCTGACGGTCCTTAAAGGCCGGACCCACCAGCTGGGCAGAAACGGGCAGCTTGCTGTCCTCGCCCAGGCCCAGCGGCACCGAGATGCCACCGTTACCGCAAATATTGAGCGAAATGGTGTACAGGTCGGAGAGATACATCTGCGTGGGGTCGCTGATCTCGCCAAACTTAAAGGCCGTGCGCGGCGAGGCGGGCATGAGGATGGTGTCCACCTTGGCATACGCGGCGTCATAGTCCTGCGTGATGAGCGTGCGGGCCTTTTGCGCAGCGTAGTAGTACTTGTCGTACACGCCCGAGCTCAGCAGGTAGGCGCCGAGCATCTGACGGCGCTTGGCCTCGGCGCCAAAGCCGTGGGCGCGCGAAAGCGAGCTCTGGTCGGACAGGTTGGCGCAGCCCTCCTCCTGGTAGCCGTAGCGAATGCCGTCGAAACGAGCCAGGTTGGAGAACGCCTCGGCCGGGCCGATGACGTAGTAGGCGGCGATGGCGGCGTCCAGGTGCGGCAGGTCGACCTCGACCAGCTCGGCGCCCTGGTTCTGCAGCTCCTGGGCGGCGCGCTGAACAGCGGCCTTGACCTCGGGCGTCAGACCCTCGGCCTCCATAAACGCAGGGATGATGCCCACGCGCTTGCCCTCGATGCTGTCGTTGAGATGCTCGGTAAAGTCGACGGCGCAATCCTGGCTGGTGCAGTCGTACGGATCGTGGCCCGCGCCGGTAAGCGCGTTCATGGCCAGCGCGACATCCTCGACCGTGCGGCCAAAGGGGCCCACTTGGTCGAGCGACGAGCCAAAGGCAACCACGCCGTAACGGCTCACGGCGCCATACGTGGGCTTAAAGCCCACCACGCCGCACAGTGACGCCGGCTGGCGAATGGAGCCGCCGGTGTCCGAGCCCAGCGAGAGCGCGACCTCGCCCGCGGCGACGGCGGCAGCGGAACCGCCCGAAGAGCCGCCGGGCACGCGCTCGGTATCCCAGGGGTTGTTGGTGCGGTGGAACGCCGAGCTCTCGGTGGAGCTGCCAAAGGCAAACTCGTCCATGTTGGCCTTGCCCATGGGCAGGCAGCCAGCATCGAGCATGCGCTGGACGCAAGTAGCGGTGTAGACGCTCTGGTAGTTCTCGAGCATGCGGGAAGCACAGGTGGTGCGCGTGCCCACGAGGTTCATGTTGTCCTTGATGGCCAGCGGCACGCCCGCGAGCGGGGGCAGCGGCTTGCCTGCGGCACGGTCAGCATCCACGCGCGCAGCGGCCTCGAGCGCAAGCTCGGGCGCCACCTGCAGGAATGCCTGGACCCCGCCCTCGCGCGCCTCGATGGCGGCAAGGGAGGCCTGGGCCACCTCGGTGGCGGTATAGTCGCCGGCGGCAACGCCTGCGGCGATCTGGGCGGCGGTAAGGGAATCGAAGCTCTGCGCCATTACTCGCTCTCCCCCTCTCCCAAAATGGACGGCACGCGGAAGTAGCGGTCGCGCGCGCTGCCGGCGTTTTCGAGCGCAACGTCGAGCGGCAGGTCGCGCTCGGGCTCGCGCAGGTCATCGCCCATCACGTTGGACAGGCTTCCGATGGGATGGAACGTGGGCTCCACGTCGGGCAAGTCATATTGCAAGACGGGCTCGAGCATCTGGACGGCGTCGTTCAGGTAGGACGTCATCTGGGTGAGCTCGTCATCGGTCAGTGCGATCTTTGCGTACTCGGCAATGCCGCGCACGTCTTTCTCGCTGAGTGCCATAGGCGCTCCCTTCCGCATAACAGTTAAACCGCTCTAGTATACAAGGCAACGCCGCTTGGAGCAGGTGCTTTACCCAAATGCAGCGAAAACGTAACGAGGACGGCGGTTGGCAGGGCGCGAGTCGGCGGTTCTGCAGCGAAACCGCACCGTCCATAGCGAAAAGCATCCCGCCCGCAACGAAAACCATCACAACATTCGACGTTTATCGTCAAAATCGCGATTTTCATCGAATGTTGTGATGGTTTGGAAGCCCCGACCACCACAAAGGTGCCTGCCCCCTTTGCGGTGGTTCCGAACGATGTCTTATGCCGAGGCCTTGGCCTTGCGGCGCTTGCGGACCGCGTGGATCACGATGTCCAGCAGCAACAGCACAATGGCCACGACCACGATGAGCACGGCAAACTCGCGCTTGCCCCAGTGACGGCCGGCCAGCGACTTTTGCTTGTCGACGTCCTTCTTGCTGTACTTGGTGCGCACGCAATGCACCAGCAGGCGATGGTCGTTCACGCCGTAGGGCGTGCAAGTAACGAGCGTCACCTTGTCGGCTCCGGGCTCGATGGTCAGTGCCTCCATCTCTTCGGGCAGCACGACCTCGGAGTCCACCATCTTGTAGGCGAGCGTTTTATTCATGGTGTGCAGCAGCACCAGGTCGCCGGGCTCCAGCGAGTGGATGTCATCGAACATGCTCAGGTTGCGCATGCCCGAGTGCGCGGTGAGCACGCAATGCGTCGAGGTGCCGCCCACCGGCAGGCTCGTGCCCTCCAGATGGCCGACGCCCGCCATGAGGACTTCCTCGCTCGTGCCGTGGTAGATGGGCATGCTCACGTCGATGGAGGGGATCTCGACCCAGCTCATCATGGGGTCGCGGTCGAAGATGAGCTGCTGGTCGTAGGGCTCGATCTGGTCGGCGGGGAGCTCGGTAGCCTCGCCCGCCAGCTGCTCGTTAAAGGAGCGCGCCTGGAGCAGGATGCGCTCGCGCTCCTCGGCAGACAGCGCGTCCACGGTGCTGGACACCGTGCTGATCTGGTTGAACACGCCCGAGGCCTCGAGCCGGTCCAAGATCCACGGCCAGGTCATAAGGCCCACGCCAATAAGGATGATGACGATGGTGATGAGCCGGTCGGCCCAACGCGGCAACCGTTTGCGGCGGCGCTTAGGTTTTGGTTGAGATTTGGGCTGGGGGCTTGAGCCGCCGTTGTCCGCGGCGTTATTGCTCTTCATATGTTTGGCGCCCTGCACCATCGCCGGTCACTCCTCTACAACTCAAGTTGTCTAAACAAATAATAGCCGATTAGCGAGCTTCCGCGCCGGACAACGCAGCTAGACTGCACCGTCCGGGCCGCGTAACCTCACTCAACCAATCAAGCCATATGTTGCTTTCATCGTCTCGAGCAACTGCGCCATCGTTACGCCCGCAACCCCAATCTGTTTCAGATTGACGTCGCCCACCTCACAATCTTTAACAAACGCAAGCATATCGTCCTTCAGTTCTCCGCGCAGGTCGACACCTTCCGACTCGCCAAGCAGCTGAGCAAGCCTCAGCGCATCGCGTTTATGCTTTTTTACCTTCCTCGAATCAACGTTCTCCCCCGCTTCCCTTCTAGCTTTTAGGTCGAGATACGCCTTCGCTTTGAACGGGACAATGTATTCCGTACCCAAGACCGAAACGCCGCCTACGGTCCGAATTCCCTGAAGGAACAAGCTGTAGTAAGCATCGTCCAACAAAATTGCCGAAAGACTGCTTATGTTTTCATCAACGTGAATTGGCGCCACATCAATCCCCTCACGACCCTTTAGAAAGTCGGGGCACTTCGCGAAGAGTTCAATCATATGGGGGTAACCCGGCCTCTTAGGCTCTGTAAACCGATAAAAACATGAGCCTTTGCCTTCGCCCCAGCCGCAGCGGTAACCGCCATCACGCACCAAAGTCCATATAGCTTCTGCCGTCTGAGGCAACCGGTCATCGGCGACAATTACCACATCAAAATCGTGAGTCGCCCTAAACGGAAGTCCCGCCTCCGCGAGCAAAATGTCGCATGCCGTGCCGCCGATAAGGGCATACGATCCTGCAGCTTCTTGCATATGCTGCTGAAATTCTTGAAGACCTTCTACAGCGCCTCTTGCCATGGATATTCCTTTCCAAACATGCGATCGACTTCGAGCTGAATTCGCTCATCGTCGATTGCCGCCAAAGATAGCGCAAGCGAAATGTCATCGACGCAGGAGGAGTCGACAAACACGGGCGCATAGCGCCACACTTGGATCATCGCCGTTTCGTTATCCGGCAACTCCCCGTCTGCGACTTCGAGGCCGCTCAGTTGACGCCATGCACTTCTTAAGACGGCCTTTTGTTCCATGCCCGGCGCAGCGAGCATCGAACGCGCAGCGAGCGCCGTCTCCCCGGCGTCAACAAGATAGTCGATCTGCGACGTCTTCCTTGCAAAAAAGACCTTCGAGACAGGCGAGGAGAGCTCTGCCATGTGCTCACTGAGCAGAAGATCAACGGCAACAGGGAACACGACGACACGTCGTTCGCGCCGCTCGCGCCTCGCGAGCCCCCTGTTAACAAGCTCGGTTATGGCCTCACTCGCGCGGCTTGCCGAAATCCCAAGCGCACGACAAAGGTCATAGGGACGATATGGCTCCTGGACTGCTCCCCAGATTGCGGCAGCCTGCGCGTTGGGCGACATCTTGGTCGCGTGATTGCGAAACCGGGCACCGCCCCTCTCCGTGCAAGCTGTGCCCATAAATGGAAGAAAAGCCTGTCTACCGGGGCAGACAAAGGGAATCCCTTGTGCGACCAATGCTTTGCGCTGACGTGCATCGGCATCAGGAAACGAAACGACAACAGGAGTCTCCGCACGCAAGGCTAGCTGGCTATAGACTCTCTTAGCCTCGGGAAGCCCGACGCCAGTAGGCAAGCTTGCAAGCAAAAACGAAAAACCGTTTGCGTCAACAGCGCGGACCTCAATCGCCCGCAGATGCAGCGGCAAGCGTGCGGATCCAGGCCAAACTTTGGCCTTGGCGGAGAGGCCTAGTGCTTCTTGTAAGTAGATTAGCGCTTCGTTCATTTCCATCGTTTTCGTCTGATTCCAATTTATATTGGAATTATACATAATTTTCGGAATTAACGAGATTCCTTTCGTGCATAAGCCAGCATTTGCGTTTTCAAAATGTCCCGGATCGGCGGGGCGATTCGGGATACAATATCAATAGAGAACGACGCACCCCGCGTAGATGTTTGGGAGCGCGGGCGGCCTAGTTTTCTGGTTTTGTTAAATGCCCGGGATCCTACCCCCGGGCATTCTTATTTGCGCTTGCGGCGCAAATGCCGTCCACCGTCCGCACCGCGCGTGCGCCTACGGACCTTAAACCGAACCTCATACGAGTCAAGAAACGCGATGACGAACGTGCCCTCATCGGACGATGGAGGCTGGCTGCGTTATCCCAAAAAGAACGGGGCAGACTCCAGTGCGGAGTCTGCCCCGAAAAGAGAATGGCAAAGCAAGAACGTGGCTGGACGAGAAAAGTGTCCGCAAGTCTCATGGCCATCACATCCCACCTGCCAAAGGGATGGGTGAGCGAGCGTTACTCCTGCTCGGACTCCTCAGCCTGCTTACGGCTGCGGATGAGGTGCGCCACGCCGATGCACAGCACCGCGCCACCAGCGATCCAAGTGAACGTCACGCCGTTGAGACCGGTGAGCGGGAGGCCGGAGCCCTTCTTGTTCTGGACAGTAAGGTTAACCACACCACCGTTCACAGTCGCCTCTTTCACAAGCGAAGAAGTATCCTTGGTCACGCTAACGGTGAGCTCGTTGCTGCTCTCGCCCTCAGGCTTAGCAAGATCGCCCTCAGCAGTCGAGATCTTAAAGGTGAAGTCGGGCAGCGTGTTGTAGCCGCCGAGGGTGTGGGTCTCCTTGACGGTATAGGTACCAGCATCAAGACCCTTGACATCGATTACGCCGCCATTCTTAGTTTCGAACTCATACATGTTTTTGGAGAGGGTGCCGTCCCCCTGAACATACTTGGCACCGGCAGCAGCACCCTGTGCGTTTTCGTCGGGATTCGTAGCCTGGATGGTAAACTTCACGCCGTCAAGCTTAGTGTTCTCGTCGGCAGCGTCCTCCTTGACCAGCTTGAGCGCATAGGTGTAGTCGCGCACGGTGTCGGGCACGGACTCGCCCTTGCCATCACCCATGGGGTTGTTGGAATAAATCAGTTTTACGGTGTTCTCGTTACCTGTGCTGCCAACAGTAACATTCGCAGCATTTTCAGGATCGAGCTTAGCAGTGTAAGTGACGAAGACTTCGGAACTACCGTTGAGCGTCACGCCAACTTCTTTCGCAGCAGTTTTGAGGTCGGTAAATTTTACGGTCAACACGTGGGTTGCATTATCAAGCGAAACATCGTAACCAGCTTTGTCGTCCGCAGTCGAGTTATGCTTAAGGGTTTTATCGCCGATTTTAACTTCAACGGTATCCACATTTGCCTTCAGGCCAGCAGAAAGCTCATCGTGGAACTCATAGTAATAGGTGTCGAACGTAGCAACGTTGTCGGCAACGGTTCCCTTCAGCTGGTAATGGACGTCCTGACCCATCTGGGAATCTGCCTTATCCGCCCATTCGCTACTAGGCTTGTCATCCCTGACCTTCTTCACGACCGTGGGAACGCCAGTCTTCTCGGCAACCGTTACGCCGGAATCGCCTACAACAGCAAAAATCGGAGAAGTACCAGTGCTCTTCTTGTTGTTCTTGGTCGACTGGCCAATGCCGGTGTCATCGGTCAGGAAGAGGTAATAGCCCGTGTTGGGAGTATCGTCAGCATTCTTAGGCTCAAAAGCGGTGCCCGCTTTAAACGGATTGCCCGTCGGCGTGACCTTGTCCTTAACAACCTTGGCAATTTTATTGAGAACGCTGTCTTTGTCGACACGTGTCGTCTTGGTGGTACCACGCACATTCTCAGTCAACCAGTTGGCGACATCCTCCGGACTGGCACCATCCTTCAACGCGCTGTCATTAATGGCTTCGATAATGGCCTTCTGGGCGTCGGCGCCTACGCCGTCGGCCCACTTGACGTTGGAGACGATCTTATCAGTCGCCCCCGACTCAGTAGGATCCACAACATCGGCTTTAAAGATCTGGTATGCCTTGAAAGTGGTGGCCCCGTTGTCCTTATTCTGCGTGATGGTAATGCTGTTGTCCTGAATCGTCGCACCATCAGCAAACGCCATACTCACCGGGGCCATCACTCCGCCGAAGCTCAACGCTGCCGTGAGGCCTGCTGTTACTGCCAGGCGTGCGATGTTCTTGCTCATGCTCATCTTCTTTTCCTCCGTTTTCCGGTTGGTTCTCATTTGATCTAAATCTGTCTGTCTGTGTCTTAGCATCTACTTCGCTACGTCTCGCCCCGCTCTCTGTGGGGCTGCCAGCTACTCTTTATGGCTGCCACCTCCCCGCTTGACCAGGAGCGCGACCACGATGAGCGCGGCTCCGACGACCGCAACGGCGGCCGCGGTGAACATTGCCATATCGCCAGTCAAGGGCATAAAGCCTCCGGTGAAGATGCTAGGGGGCGTGCCGGCGGGCGTGTTGATGAGCGACGCCTCCAGGCTGCCCGTCGACCCGTCCACGTTGTCGGCGCGCAGGGGCGACTCGGCGGTGATGGTGAGCTTGGGCTTGGCGGCGGCCACCTGGTCGACGTCCAGGCCCTCGGCCTTGACCGTCACGGAGCGCGTGCCCTCAAAGGCGGTGTAGCCCTTGGGCGCCTTGAGCTCGCTGATCTCCAGCTTGCCCGAGTCCACGCCCGAGACGGTCACGCGGCCGTCCTCGCCCGTGGTGACGGTGGCCTTGCCCTCTGCATCCCACGTGCCGTCGGCCGCCAGTGTACGACCGCGGTCGTCGGCGATGCTCAGGACCGCCCCGGCAAGCGGCTTGTCGCCATCGCTGCCGCGCTTGGTGAGCGCGAGATCCCAGGTGTAGGCGCACGCATCGTCGCTCGGCGTGCGGGTGAAGCCGGCATCGCCGGACTGGTCGGCAAAGGGAGAGCGCGGATAGCGCAGGTAGACCTGGTTGGGGTTGCCCTTCGCGATGCCGTGGTTGCACGCGCTGTTGAGCGGCGCGTTGTACACAGCGACCACGCGGGCGCCCGCGGTGAAGGCGTCGGCCCCGCCGAGCGCGGCGATCAGGTCGCCGGTGCGCACGGTGAAGGTCTTACCGTCGACCGAGACCCTGCACTGGGCCGTGATGTCGGTCCAGCCCTTCGCGGACTCGGTGCCGGCGCGGCCGTCCTTGCCGGCCGAAACGGCGTCGAAGCCGCCGTCCGCGCCCGCCGCCACGTACACGCGCATGCTCGCGACGACCTTGGAGAGATCGAGCCCCGCGCTCATGGTGTCGACGAACTGCACCGCATAGGTGTCGTAGGCGGTAAGACCCGCCGGGACCGTGGCCGAGAGGCGCCAGTACAGGTCGTCGGCGACCGTGGCGTCGGCGGCCTTCTGCCAGGCGGCGGTGCTGTCCTCCAGCACGTGCTTTTGGACCTTGGGCGTCGCCGCCTTGGGCTTGACGGTGACAGCACTGCCGCCCACCAGGACCATGATCGGCGCGGTGCCGGCCTCGCCCTGGACGATGGCGGCGTCGTCGGCAACGATGAGCCAGTAGCCGCAGGGCAGCTCGGCCGTTGTGCCCGCTTTAAGGGCCCTGAACACGGCGCCAGAGCTCTGGAGGGAACGAGCGAGCTGTGCGCTCAGCGCGCTCGTAAGGTGGGAATCGTTGTTGAGCCACTCGGCAGCTTCCTGCGCGGTAGTCTGGGAATTGGGCATGCCGGCGCTGTGCAGCACAGGCAGCGCGGCGTCGCGCACGGCGTCGCTTGCCCAGGCGAGGTCGGTGGCGATCTTGGCGTCGCTGTCGCCGTCGACGACGTTGGCGCTAAAGATCTGGTAGGCGTCGTAGCTGCTCGCCACGGTGCCGCTCACCGTGATGGAACCGGTCGAGGCCGGCGCGGCCTGCGCGGAAGCGGGGAACACAACCGCGCAGGTGCCGATCAGGAGGGCAAGCAGCGCAAACAAGATCGGGAAGGAGCAAACTTTCTTATTCACGACGCTCACCTCCCTTCGCATTCGCCTTGCGACGAATGTGCATCCAGGCTGCAGCAGCGCAAAGCACCGCCGCGCCGGCAAGGTACGTCAGAGTGACGCCCGACATACCAGAAAGGGGCAAAGAGGTGGAGTAGGTGTTGGTGAAGGTGGGGGTGGACTTGGGCTTGGTAGTATCGGATCCATCGTTGTATTTCACGGGAGTCTGCTTGCCTTCGTCGATGGCATTACCGTCAGCATCCTTGATCTGGGTGTAGGTCACCTTCGTGGCAGTGATCGTGCCATCTTTCTTATCCGTCATCGTGACATCAAATCGATAGACCGACTGATCGAACTTGTAATGCGGATAGGTCGTGCTTTCGTCCTGCTCGCGCACATAATACGTGAAGGTCTTAGATCCATTTTCAAGGTCCTTGAGCAGATAGTCCTTCGTCACGAATTCGACCGGCGCAGTCTTGTTTTCGTCGGGTGTAGCTTTCGACGGATCGACTGTTCCCGTTTCCGGATTGGTGAAGTTCTCGTCGTTCGCAAGTTCAAACTTGAACTTCTTCAGCTCGCCGCCGACGACCTTCTTGGTCACCTGAGGTGTCCAAGAGCCCTTGGGTTTGTATACATTAGTAAAAGTGTTGCTGGTGTTGTCTACGGTGATCTTAATGGAGACATCGCTACCGTCGGGCGGAGTAATCTCTTTCGACTTATTAGTCTTGAGATTAGTGATCCTTACATTCTTAACTAAATAGCAGATGTAATTAATATTCAGCACCTGCCGCGTTTCGATCCTAGTTGTAAGCTCAATCTTGTAGATGGTCTTGTCGTAGTACACGCCATCGACACCATCGACGTGATTGCCGGGGTCCTCAACGAGGTAGTAGACGTTCGTTCCAACGGAGTTGACCCTGCCCAAATCAAAGGCAAAGTTACCGGCAGCGTCGTTCGTGACCCCATCGCCATCGCCAACTATTGAACACCCATTGAGCTGCA
>URFU01000019.1 GCA_900547125.1 uncultured Collinsella sp. | reverse complement strand
CTGGCTCAGACGAGCGAGCGCCTGCGTTCGCTGAAGGGCCGCGTGCCCGATCTTGAGCATCGCCTGGAGGGTATCGACCGTCGTATCCGCGGGACGCGTCAGGCCTCGCGCTCGCTTGAGCTGCTGCGCCTTCGCGTCGATCCGATGCACGAGCGCTATTCTGCCCTGTTGGAGCGCGCCTCGGACTGGGCTGCGCGCCTGCGCGATCAGGCAACGCTTGAGGAGGCGGACTCGGCTTCGCTTAAGAAGACCATCGAGGACGCCAAGACCGAGGTTGCCCGCGCCAAGGAGCGGGTCGATGCCGCCACCGCGACGCAAAACGAGTTCAAGGTCGCACGCGGCAAGCTCGAGGTGCAGGTCGAGGCTGCCATCAAGGCCATCACCGCCGACGGTACCACGGTGCTCGAGGAAGCGCTCATGTTGCCGGCGCCCACCGATCGCGACGCCGCCGAGCGTGAGCTTAACCAACTCGTGCGCCAGATCAACAACCTTGGTCCCGTTAACCAAGTTGCCATGGAGGAGTATGAGCAGCTCAAGCGCCGCGCCGACTACATCGAAGAGCAGCTGGCCGATCTGGAGAGCGCGCGCAAGGCGCTCACCAAGATCACCGTGGCGATCGACCGCAAGATGCGCAAGGCATTCCTGGTGACGTTTGAGAAGGTTGACGCGAATTTCCGCGAGATCTTCGCCATGCTCTTCCCGGGCGGTCAGGCTCACCTTGAGATGACCGATCCCGAGCATCCGGCCGAGACGGGCATCGAGGTCGTGGCACAGCCGCGCGGCAAGCGCATCACCAAGATGATGCTCATGTCGGGCGGCGAGAAGAGCCTGACGGCGCTCGCCCTGCTCTTTGCCGTGTACCGCACGCGCACGGTGCCGTTCTATGTGCTGGATGAGGTCGAGGCTGCACTCGACGACGCCAACCTGTCCAAGCTCATCGGCGCCCTCGATGTGCTGCGTTCCGATACGCAGCTCTTGGTAATCTCGCATCAGCGCCGTACTATGGAGGACGCTGACGTTCTCTACGGCGTCTCGATGCAAGCCGACGGCGTCAGTCGCGTCGTCTCGCAAAAACTCGATCGCGAAACCGGAAAGGTCGTGAATGCATAATGGGATTCTTTGATGCACTCTCGCGCGGACTTGAGCGCAGCCGCGAGGCCCTCAACGAGGTCTTTTACTTTGGCGGCGAGGTCGACGAGGATTTTTGGGAGGACCTAGAGGACACCCTTGTCATGGGTGACATGGGTGCCGAGGTCGCCATCCAGGTTTCTGATGACCTGCGCGATGCCGCGGCCAAGAAGAACCTCAAGACCGCCCCACAGCTCCGTCGTGCCCTGGCTGAGCAGCTCGAGCAGCACTTTGTGCCCATTGAGCGCGATCCGTTCGCCGATACGCCGAGTTGCGTGCTGTTTGTGGGCATCAACGGCGCCGGCAAGACCACGACGGTCGGCAAGATCGCGAGCGCCATGGCAGCTCGCGGCAAGAACGTCGTAATCGGTTCGGCCGATACCTTCCGCGCCGCCGCCATCGAACAGCTCGATGTATGGGGCCAGCGCGCCGGCGTTCCCGTCATCAAGCGCGACCGCGGCTCCGATCCGGCGAGCGTGTGCTACGACGTGCTCGACGAGGCCGACAAGCGCGGCAGCGACTTGGTGCTTATCGATACCGCCGGTCGTCTGCACACGAGTCCCGAGCTCATGCGCGAGCTTGCCAAGGTGGTCAACGTGACCCGTAAGCGCGCTGGTCAAATGGCCGCCGGCCCCATGCCCGTCTATGTCGTGCTCGTAATCGATGCCGCGACAGGCCAAAACGGCCTGAACCAGGCGCTTGAGTTTAACGAGGCGCTGGGCCTGGACGGTATTATCATGACTAAGCTGGACGGCACGGCTAAGGGCGGTATTGCCATGGCCGTGGCCGAGAAGCTCAAGCTCCCGATCCTGCGCATCGGCGTGGGCGAGCAGGTCGATGACCTGCAGGAGTTTAACGCCAAAGATTTCTGCCGCGCCCTGGTGGGCGAGTCCAACTAAGGAGTGACTAGTGTTTGATTCTCTGAGCGATCGCCTCAACGACACATTTGACCGCCTGCGCGGCAAGGGTAAGCTGACCGAGGCCGATATTACTTCGGCCATGCGTGATATTCGCATGGCACTGCTCGAGGCCGACGTTAACTTTAAGGTCGTCAAGGAGTTCGTTGCCAAGACCAAGGAGCGCTGCATGACCGCCGAGGTCATGGAGTCGCTGTCGCCGGCGCAAAACGTCGTCAAGATCGTGCTCGACGAGCTCACCGAGATGCTCGGCTCAACCGAGAGCAAGCTCGTCTTTAGCAACCGTATTCCCAATGTCATCATGCTCGTGGGCCTGCAGGGCTCCGGTAAGACCACGGCGGCCGTAAAGCTGGCCTACCTGCTCAAGAAGCAGGGCCGCTCGCCGCTGCTCGCCGCGTGCGACGTCTACCGCCCCGCCGCTGCCGACCAGCTGGCCACGCTCGGTGGCGAGATCGGCGTCCCGGTCTTCCGCGGTGACGGTGCGCACCCGGTCGACATCGCCAAGGGCGCCATCCAGGAGGCCGTTGACCACCTGCGCGACGTCGTCATCGTCGATACCGCCGGCCGCCTGCAGATCGACGAGCAGATGATGCAGGAGGCCGTGGACATCAAGAAGGCCGTCAAGCCCGATCAGGTGCTGATGGTCGTCGATGCCATGACCGGCCAGGATATCGTCAACGTCGTCTCGACCTTCGCCGAGCGCACCGACTTTGACGGTGTGATCATCTCCAAGCTCGACGGCGACGCCCGCGGCGGCGGCGCGCTTTCCGTGCGCCAGGTGACCGGCAAGCCCATCAAGTTCGTGAGCATGGGCGAGAAGCCCGATTCGCTGGAGCCGTTCTACCCCGACCGCATGGCCAAGCGCATCTTGGGCATGGGCGATGTTGTCGGCATCATCGAGAAGGCCCAGGAGGCCGCCGATGCCGAGCAGCTTGAGGCTGCCGAGCGCATGCTGCGCGAGGGCTTTACCATGAACGACATGCTCGACCAGATGAAGGCCGTCAAGAAGATGGGCGGCATGAAGGGCATTCTGGGTATGCTCCCCGGTGGCCAACGCGCGCTCAACCAGATGGGCGGCAACCTGGACGAGGGCATCTTCGATAAGAACGAGGCCATCATCATGTCGATGACCAAGGAGGAGCGCCTGCGTCCCTCCATCATCAACGGCCAGCGCCGCGCCCGCATCGCCAAGGGTGCCGGTGTGACCCCCACCGAGGTCAACAGCCTTATGAAGCAGTGGGGCGAGATGAATAAGATGATGGGCCGCATGCGCACGATGGCCAATCAGGCGCAGGCCGGCGGCAAGAAGGGCAAAAAGGGTAAGAAGGGCAAGAGGATGCGCATGCCCAATATTCCCGGTTTGGATGCCATGGGTCTGGGCGGCATGGGTGGCCTGGGAACGGGCGGTCCCAAGTCCGATATGGAGCTGCTGCGCCAGATGGAAGCGCAGATGCGTAATAAGAAGTAACGACTGGTTGAGTCGTGTATGGCGAAGGCCGCCTGGATCGTATTCCGGGCGGCCTTCGCCGTTCGCTCGAAGCTTGTTGCGCGTGTGGAAGCATGCTGACGTCGAAGTGCTTGCCGCTAATGGCAGCCGCAGCCCTCGTGCCCGTCGTGCTCGTGATGGCCGTGGCAGCCGCAGGACTCGCCATGCTCGTGGTCATGGCCGTGGCAGTCGCAGGTGGCCTCGCCGGTCTGCGCGAGCGTGCCGGCAATGAGTGCCTCGACGCAGGCGTCGCAGTTGCCCTGGGCGCCCGCATAGACCGTGATGCCAGCCTGGGTGAGCGCGTTGATGGCGCCGCCGCCGATACCGCCGCAGATGAGCGTGTCAACGCCACCGTTGGCAAGCAGACCCGCCAGGGCGCCGTGACCGGTGCCGCCGGTGCCTACGACCTGCTCGTTGAGCACCTTGTCATCCTGGATGTCGTAGATCTTGAACTGCTCGCTGCGGCCAAAGTGCATAAAGATGTTGCCGTTGTCGTACGTCGTTGCCACCCTCATGGTGTCGACCTCCTTTGCTGGCCATGCGGCCGTCGTCGTGGTAATGGGGGAGTACGCGATGCTGCCGCCTTCGATGCTGAGTGCCCGTCCATTGACCAGCGCGTTTGCCACCTTGCGATGTGCGCGGCTGCAGATGGCCGCCACGGTGGCACGAGCGATACCCATGTGCTGGGCGACGGCCTCCTGATTGAGGCCTTCCAGGTCGCACAGCCGCAGGACTTCGAGCTCGTCGACCGTCATATCGATGGCGTCTCCACTGGCTAGGCCGTCAGGGGTAAAGCCGCGGTATTCGGGGATGATCCCAACGCGGCGTAATTTTTCTCGTCTTCCTGCCATTCACTCTCCTAATCTGACATATGTCAACATTAGAATAGCGAACGTGCGGATTTGTGCAAGGAATTTCTGGCATATGTCAGAAAATGAGGGCTTATGTTTGGGCTGTGGGGCCGCGTGCGCCTGGGCTACAATGAATCTCGCTTATAGACGACTGACAGGAGGGCCAATGAGCAAGGCCGATCAACAGTTTGTAGCCATGTGCCGCGATATTTTGGACCATGGCACCACCACCGAGGGCCAAAAGGTCCGACCGGTGTGGGAGGACGGCACCCCTGCCTATACCATTAAAAACTTTGGCGTTACGGCTCGCTACGACCTGCGTGAGGAGTTTCCCGCGCTCACACTGCGTCGCACGGCGCTTAAGTCTGCCATGGACGAGATCTTGTGGATCTATCAAAAGAAGTCAAATAACGTCCACGACCTCAACAGCCATATTTGGGATGAGTGGGCCGACGAGACTGGCTCCATCGGCAAGGCCTACGGGTACCAGATTGGGCAGAAAAGCCATTATGTCGAGGGTGACTTTGACCAGATGGACCGCGTGCTGTACGACCTTAAGAACACGCCGTACAGCCGCCGCATCATGACTAACACCTACGTGTTTAGCGACCTGTCCGAGATGCACCTGTATCCGTGCGCCTACAGCGTGACCTATAACGTGACGCAGCGCCCGCAGGACGATAAGCCCACACTCAACATGATTCTCAACCAGCGCAGCCAAGACATTTTGGCCGCCAACAACTGGAATGTGTGCCAGTACGCCATTTTGCTGATGATGGTCGCGCAGTCGGTCGATATGATTCCCGGCGAGCTGCTGCATGTGATTGCCGATGCCCACATTTACGACCGTCATGTCGATATCGTCCGTGAACTTATCGAGCGTCCGCAGTTTGCGGCGCCTAAGGTAACGCTTAACCCCGATGTGCACGATTTCTATGCGTTTACGACCGACGACCTGATCGTCGAGGGCTACGAGCACGGCCCGCAGGTCAAGAACATTCCCATTGCGGTGTAGGTGGCGCTCATGACGTGTAAGCTATCTGCTATCGTCGCCGTGTGTGACGACTGGGGCATTGGGTGCGAGGGTGACATGGTGGTGTCCAATCGTGCCGACATGCGCCATTTTGTGGTGTGCACCAAAGGTTGCCCGGTTATCATGGGGCGCAAGACGCTGCTAAGTTTTCCCGGCGGGCGCCCGCTCAAGAACCGCCGCAATATCGTGCTTACCCGCGACGAGGATTTTGCGGTCGAGGGCGTTGACGTGGTACATAGCGTTGACGAAGCGCTCGCCACGGTAGCCGATGAACCCGTTGCGTGGGTGATCGGCGGCGGCGAGGTCTATCGGCAGTTTTTGCCGTATTGCGCCGAGGCCGAGGTCACGCACAACCATTGCACCCATGCCGTGGACACGTACTTTCCCGACTTGGACGCCGATCCCGCGTGGGAAGTTTCGCAGGCTGGCGGGGTTGCCACGATTGCCGCGGGCGAGGGCGACGAAGGCCTCGATTATGAGTTCGTGACGTATCGTCGCGTTGATGCTTAAATCTGCTATTTGCCCACGGTATTATCGGGTTGGAATGAGGAAGGGGCGGCGCCTGGCGTCGCCTCGTTTGATATAGATGCTGCTGTAAGAAGGGTACGGGCTTGCTGTTATGACTGATGCCGTTGAGGTGCTGCGAATTGACTCGCTCGAGGATGAGCGGCTCGATGCCTACGTGCGACTGACCGAACGCGAGCTACGCTGCGTGCTGGAGCCGCAAAAGGGCATCTTTATCGCGGAGAGTGCCAAGGTTATCGAGCGCGCGGTGCGTGCCGGATATGAGCCGGTGAGCTTTCTTTTGGGCGAACGCTGGCTCGACCAGATGATGCCGCTGTTTGAGCGCCTGGTTGTGCGCGAGGACGCCGGCCCTGTTCCTGTGTTCGTTGCCTCCATGGAGCTCATGGAGCAATTGACGGGCTTTAACGTGACGCGCGGTGCGCTCGCGGCGTTTCGTCGCCCGCGGCAGATTCCGGTTGATGAGTTTCTCGACGGCGTCGTCGAGGCGGCGGGGGAGCGTCCGGTGCGTGTGTGCGTGCTCGAGGGTATTGTCGACCACACCAACGTCGGCGCGATTTTCCGCTCGGCCGCCGCGCTCAATGTCGACGGCATTCTGGTGAGCCCTACGTGCTGTGACCCGCTGTACCGTCGCTCGGCCCGCGTGAGCATGGGGACCGTGTTTCAAGTGCCGTGGACGCGTATTGGCAGCGAGGCGCGCGTGTGGCCGCATGACGGCCTGGCGGCGCTGCACGATGCCGGTTTTTCGTGTGCCGCCATGGCGTTGACAGACGATTCAGTGTCGTTGGACGATCCCGCGCTACAGGAGATTGACCGCCTGGCAATCTTTATGGGCACCGAGGGTGCCGGCCTGGGCGCCAAGACCATCGCGGGCTGCGACCGGGCCGTGCGCATTCCGATGGCGCACGGGGTCGATTCGCTCAACGTGGCCGCGGCGAGTGCCGTCGCCTTTTGGCAGCTGTGCCCGCATGTGAGCAATGAGTATCACTACCAGCCGGGTTTGTATCACTAGGCAGATAGTTCGCACCGGGCTCTGACTCGGGGTGTTTCGGTCGACGCCGGTCGGTGCTAAGCTGCTATTGGTTTTGGCCTTAAATTGCCGTTTTGTTGTTTGACGTATGCTGGTGGGGAGGGCGTGTGGCTAAGAAATCTACGGCTATCGATGTAACGCAGGGTGTTATTTGGCAGCAGCTGCTTTCGCTGTGCGTTCCCATCTTTTTTAGTTCGTTTTTTCAACAGGCCTACACGCTTATCGGTACCTATATCGTCGGCCAGTTTGGCGGCAAGCTTGCACTGGGTGGCATTCAGGCCACGATGGTGCTCACCGAGCTCTGCATTGGCTTTTGCGTTGGCGTCGGCGCCGGGTGCGCGGTCATTACCGGTCAGTATTTTGGCCAGCACGATGATGAGCGACTGAGTCGTTCGGTCCATACGGCCATGACCCTCGCGCTGGTGGGCGGTATCGTTTTCTCGATTCTTGGCATAGTGTTCGTTGAGCCCATGCTGGTGCTTATGAACACACCGCATGAATTATTGGCCGAGGGCGTGGCCTATGCTCGTTGCTATTTTGCCGCCATGGTTGCGGCGCTGCTGCTCAATATGGGAACGGCACTGCTGCGCGCCGTGGGCGACACGCGCGGGCCTGCTGTGATTATCGCTTCCGGCTGCCTTGTTAATGCGGTGCTGGATGTTATCTTCGTTGCCGTGCTTCATATGGAGGCTCTGGGCTGCGGCATCGCGGTGGCGCTGACCATTTGCTCCAACGCCACGATGATCGTGATTCGCATGATGCACGCACCGGGTGCGTGGCGGCTTTCGCTGTCCAAACTCGGCATTGATCCTGGCATTTGTAAGAGCATGATCTCGTGTGGTCTGCCGCTTGGCTTTCAGTCTGCTGCGTATTCGATTTCCAACGTTTTGATTCAGGTGTCGGTCAATTCGTTTGGCGCCGATGTCACCACGGCGTGGGGTCTTTCGGGCCGTTTGGATGGCATTGTCTGGATGGTTACCGAGGCGCTTGGCGTGTCGATCACCACGTTCTCGGCACAGAACTTTGGCGCGCGCAACTACGAGCGCATGCGCAAGGGCTACCATACGTCGCTCGTGCTGTCGTTTATGCTCATTGGTGGCCTGTCTGCCGTGCTGCTGGTGTTCTCGGGTCCTCTGTCGCGTCTGTTTGTCGACGATGCTTCGATTGCGGCGTACACCACGACGATTCTTCATTTCATCGCGCCGTTCTACGCCATCTTCTCGATTATCGAAAACGCGTCGGGCTCCATTCGCGGTGCCGGCGTGAGCTTGCAGCCCATGCTGCTCACGATTTTTGGCACCGTTGTGCTCAGGGTGATCTGGGTGTTTGCGATTATGCCGTTCGATCCGTCGCTTGAGCACCTGCTGCTGGTTTACCCTGTAACCTGGCTCATCACGGCCACGATGTTTACCATCTACCACCACAGTGGCAACTGGCTCGGCCGCGCCACTGCCTATTGACCCGTAGGGGACGGAGGAAAACGGATCATTGGCCCGGCGATAAGGCGAAATGATCCGTTTTCCTCCGTCCCCTTTGGATCAATTAGTATTCGATGCCTTGGCGGGCTAGGAGGCCTTCGTCGAAGTAGTGTTTCACTGGGCGCATTTCGGTGACCAGGTCCGCGAGGTCTGCGAGGGGCAGCAGGCCCCGGCCGGTGAGCACGAGCTCCGTAGTGGCGGGCTTTATCGCGATCAGCGCTTCGACATCCTCGCGCGCCACAAAGCCGCGGCGCATGGCCTCGCCGAGTTCGTCCAAAATGAGCACGTCGACCTGCGAGATCTGTTCGCGTGCAAGTTCCATGATCTGCTCGGCGCAAGCCTCGGGCGTGTCGCGATCGGCCTGTATAATGCGCAGTCCCAGGCGCGGCGCGGCATCGTGTTCGGCGCAGTGCAGCTTCTTGGCAAACTGCAGCATGAGTACGTCGAGCCCATAACCCGTGGCGCGCATCGCCAGTCCCAGCGCAGCCGTGGTTTTGCCCTTGCCGTCGCCCGTGTAGATCTGAACCTTGCCGACTTCCAGTGATGCCATCTCTGTCCTTTCGTGCCCGGCGTCGGTTTATCGCCGTCCGGGTTGGGTATTCTAGAAAAAATTATCAACCCCAGTAGATGGAGTTCAAGCAGATGGAGATGGATGACAACAAACGTAGACGGAATATGATCCTCTACGTGCTCATCGCCTTCGTCGTCTACCTCGTGCTCTCGACCGTTCTGTTCCCCAACATCGGTCACACGCAGCAGATTACGAAGACCGATTACTCGACGTTTGTCAAAGCGCTCGATAAGAAGAGCGTCGACAAGGTCGAGTACAACACGGACGATTACACGATTTATTACACCAAGAAGGGCGAGGACGAGAACATCGCCTACAAGACGACCGGTGTGCCGAATGACGCGGGCTTTACCGATCGTGTGCTTGAATCCGGTGCGTCCCTGGAGTCGGTCGTTCCCGATAAAAACTCGGGTCTGATGACCTACTACCTGCTTACGCTTGTTCTTCCCATGGCCATCTTCTTCCTGATCGGTTGGTGGCTCAACCGCCGTATGAAGAAGGCTATGGGCGATGACGGCCCGTCGATGAACTTTGGCGGCGGTGGCTTTGGCGGCGGTGGACTGGGTAAGTCCGGCGCTCGCGTTATCGCCTCCAAGGATGTGGGCGTGACCTTTAAGGATGTCGCTGGCCAGGAAGAGGCCAAGGAATCCCTCAAGGAGGTCGTCGACTTTCTGGAGAAGCCGCAGCGCTACGAGGAAATTGGCGCCAAGCTGCCGCGCGGTGCTCTCCTTGTTGGCCCTCCGGGTACCGGTAAAACCCTGCTCGCCAAGGCTGTTGCCGGCGAGGCGGGCGTGCCGTTCTTTAGCATTTCGGGTTCTGAGTTCGTCGAGATGTTCGTCGGCCGTGGCGCCGCCAAGGTCCGCGATCTGTTTAAGCAGGCCAAGGAAAAGGCCCCGTGCATCGTCTTTATCGACGAGATCGATACCATCGGCAAAAAGCGCGATGGCGGCGGCTTTAGCGGCAACGACGAGCGCGAGCAGACGCTCAACCAGCTGCTGACCGAGATGGACGGCTTCGATAACCACAAGGGTATCGTCGTCCTCGCTGCCACCAATCGTCCCGACAGCCTCGATCCCGCCCTGCTGCGCCCCGGTCGTTTTGATCGCCGCATCCCCGTTGAGCTGCCCGATCTGACCGGCCGCAAGAACATTCTTGAGCTGCATGCCAAGAGCGTGAAGACGGAGCCGCCGATTGACCTGACCGCGATTGCCCGCGCCACGCCCGGCGCCTCGGGGGCCGACCTGGCCAACATCATCAATGAGGGCGCCCTGCGCGCGGTCCGCGAAGGTCGCAAGCGAGCGACCCAGGACGACTTTGAGGAGTCGGTGGAGGTCGTCATTGCTGGTCAGCAGCGTAAGTCCACGGTGCTGTCCGACCACGAGAAGCAGGTCGTTTCCTACCACGAGATCGGCCATGCTATCGTCGCAGCCCGCCAGAAGGGCTCTGCGCCGGTCACCAAGATCACCATCGTGCCGCGCACGAGCGGTGCTCTGGGCTACACCATGCAGGTCGAGGAGGATGAGCGCTTCCTGACCACGCGCCAGGAGGTGCTGGACAAGCTCGCTGTCTACTGCGGCGGACGTGCCGCCGAGGAGCTCATCTTTGGCGAGATGACGACCGGCGCAGCCAACGATATCGAGCAAGCAACCAAGCTCGCCCGCAACATGGTGACGCGCTTTGGTATGTCCGATGAGTTTGGCATGATGGCGCTCGGTACTGTCCAAAATGCGTACCTCAACCAGGATACATCGCTCACCTGCGCCCCCGGTACGGCCGAGCGCGTGGACGCAATTGTCGCCAAGCTAATCGAGGATGCGCACGACCGCGCCCTGCAGATCCTGAAGGAGAACAAGTTTAAGCTCCATGAGCTAGCTCGTTATCTGTACAAGAAGGAGACGATCACGGGCGAGGAGTTTATGAATCTCCTCACGCGCGAGAATCCGCTGATGCCTAAGCAGCAGTAGCGTTGCATTCGGGTCAGTAAATATCGACGCCCCATTTGAGTGCCTATCTCAAATGGGGCGTTTTGCTTGGGAGGGATATGTATGAAGATCGTGGTGAGTGCCTGTTTGATGGGCGAGAGCTGCAAGTATAACGGCCTCGATAATTACCACCGCGCGTTGGTCGAGGCTTGCGAGCGTGCGGGGACCGAGGTCCTCTTGGTGTGCCCTGAGGTCTTTGGCGGCCTGCCCACGCCGCGCGACCCGTCCGAGATTGTGAACGGCGAAGTCCGTACCTGCGAGGGCGTGTCCGTTGACCGGGAATTCCGCTTAGGTGCCCAACGAGCGCTCGACATGTGCGAGCAGGCAGGCGGGCCGGAAGAGATCGCCGCGTGCATCCTGCAGGACCGTAGTCCCTCGTGCGGCGCGGGCCGCATCTACGACGGAACATTCAGCGGCACCCTCACAGCGGGCAACGGCGTTTTCGTCGACCTTCTCCTGCGCAATGGGTACCGTGTGATCCCGGCGAGTGAATTCGATCCCAGCATACTGGAGCAATAAAAAACCACCACAAGGGTGCTGTCCCCTTGTGGTGGTTTTGGGCTAGGCCTAGAGCGTGTGGCCGTAGACGTTGGCGGCTTTGATGGCAGCGGCGAACTTTTCGTCGGTGAAGGGCTCCGGGTTGCCCTGCTTCCACTCGTTGGTGGCGTGTGCGTACTCGCACAGGGCAGGGATGTCGGCCTCGGAAAGCCCGACCTGCTCAAGCGTCACGGGCAGGCCCATCTGCTTGTTAAAGGCTGCGTAGCGTTCAAGGTTTTCGGTGTCGCCCGTGTAGGCGAACAGCACCAGCACGCCAAGGCTCACGACCTCCCCGTGCAGGTAGGAGCCCTCGCGCGGAATGCTGCACGTGGCGTTGTAGAACGCATGCGCCACGCTCGAGTTGTAGTAGTAATCGTTTTGGTTGGTCAGGTTGGAGACGTAGTCCGTGTTGACCACGATGTCGAGCGCGATCTGCTTGACGGCCTCGCTCGACAGATTCTGACGCACATCCTCAAGACCCTGGACGCCGTAGGTAAACAGCGGCTCGGAGCAGGTGTGGGCGAGTGCCAGGCCAAGGCCTGCCGTGTGCTCCAAGTTGCCGGCGCTCGTGGCGTACTCGACCTCGGGCTGCTTGGACAGGGCATCGCCTACGCCGGCCCAGAAGTACTCCGCCGGTGCCTCGGCGATGATCTTGGGGTTGATGAAGATGTGCGCGGGGCGGTTGGGGTACGAATAGCCCTCGAGCGAGCCGTCGTCGTTGTACACGACGGCAATGGCGGTTGCGGCGGAGCAGTTGGAGCAGATCGTCGGCACGGTGAAGACGATCTTCTTGAGCTCGATGGCTGCGGTCTTCACGGTGTCGAGCGCCTTGCCGCCGCCGCAAGCAATGAGCACGTCGGCTTCCTGGTAGGCGGGGGAGTTTACGACCTTGGCGATATTGGCGCGCGTGCTGTTGGTGCCGTAGACGCGCGTCTCCAGAATCTCGACGTCGGTACCTGCCAGTGCAGCTTCGATGCCGGGAAGTGCTGCGGCCAGTGCCCGCTTGCCACCGATGATCGCGACCTTGGTCGCTCCGTATTCGGCCAGCGCGCCGGGCAGCTCGTCAAAGCAATCCTCGCCAACGGTGTAGTCGCTCATTCCAATCGTGCGCATAGGTGCCTTCTTTCGTGAGATAGAGTGCTTTCAGGTATTTTGCTCCTAGAGAAGGTTAGCGACCGCGAGAAATTTCGAACGTATAAAACCAATGTTGAGGGTTTTTCGACGGCGTTGACCGTGCTACCATACTCCGCATAAGCGTTGATGGGGACGAGTAGTCGGCCGTCCGCATGCTACAGAGAGCGGGGAGCGCTGAGAACCCGTGCATGCGACCGATGAAAATCACCCCGGAGCTGCGGTCCCAACGGACGTGCCGCATAGGCACCTCTTAGTAGATATCGCCGAGATGGTCGTCGATACAGGCCAGCCGAGTAACGGATGCGAGCGCGCGGCGACGCGGGCGAGGGCATCTAAGCTGGGTGGTTAAGCGAAGAGCTTTTACGGGCAGACTGCCTGTTTTGTGGCGCTTCGTCCCAGCTTGTAGGGACGGGCGCTTTTTTGGTGCCCAGAGGGCGTGCGCGCCCACGACATGAAAGGGGTACCGTGGCAAACGAGTACAAGCAGACGATGAATCTGCCCAAAACCGGTTTTCCCATGCGTGCCGGTCTTTCCAAGTCCGAGCCCAAGCGACTCAAGGACTGGCAGGACAACAAGGTCTACGAGCAGGTTCTGAAGAAGAACGAGGGTCACAAGAAGTTCGTGCTGCACGACGGCCCTCCGTACGCCAACGGCCCGATCCACATCGGCCACGCCATGAACAAGATCTCCAAGGACATGATCAACCGCTACTGGATGATGCAGGGCTATGAGGTTCCCTATGTCCCCGGTTGGGACTGCCACGGCCAGCCGATCGAGCATAAGGTCGAGGAGAAGCTCGGCACCGAGAAGTTCAACCAGACTCCCACGGCCAAGATCCGTGAGCTCTGCAACGAGTTCGCTGTCGAGAACATCGAGCTCCAGAAGGCCGGTTTCCGTCGTCTGGGCGTGCTCGGCGACTGGGACAACCCTTACCTGACGCTCTATCACCAGCACGATGCCGCCGATATCGAGGTCTTCAAGGCCATGTTCGATAAGGGCATGATCTATCGCGGTCACAAGCCGGTTCACTGGTGCAAGCACTGCCACACCGCGCTGGCCGAGGCCGAGATCGAGTACTCCGACGAGACGAGCCCCTCCATCTTCGTGCGCTTTGAGATGACCTCCAAGCCCGCCGGCCTCGAGAACTTCGACGGCCCGGTCGACTTTATCATCTGGACGACTACGCCGTGGACCATCCCCTCCGACCAGGCCGTTTCCCTCAAGCCCGGCGCCGCCTATGTCGCCGTTGAGCACGATGGTCGTGCCGAGGTCATGCTCGAGGACCTGGCTCCCAAGTGCTGCGAGGAGTTTGGCTGGGAGTACACCCCGGTTATGGTCGACGGCAAGCCCTATGTGGTTCCCGCCGAGACTTTCCACCACATCCACTACAAGCAGCCGATCTTTGACGGCGTTGAGGGCGTGGCGCTGCTGGCCGATTACGTTGGTGTCGATGACGGTACCGGTATCGTCCACAATTCGCCCGGCCACGGCGTCGACGACTACTTCGCCTGCCTCAAGGAGGGCATCACCGACATTTGCATGCCGGTCGATGACGACGGCAAGTTCTACACCGGCGAGGAGTTTGGTACCGGTGGCCCCTTCAGCGGTATGGACACCGACGAGGCCAACCCACACATCATCGAGTAACTGCGCGAGCGCGGTACCCTGGTCCTCGAGAAGAAGATCACGCACAGCTATCCGCACTGCTGGCGCTGCAAGCACCCGGTGCTCTTCCGTGCTACCGACCAGTGGTTTGTCTCGATGGACAAGACCGGTCTGCGCGAGCAGGCTGGCAAAGAGGCCCGCGAGAACGTCAAGTGGTATCCGGCCCACGCGGCCAATCGCATTGGCGCCATGGTCGAGCAGCGTCCCGACTGGTGCATCAGCCGTCAGCGCAACTGGGGCGTGCCTATCCCCAGCTACACCTGCGCCGACTGCGGCGAGAAGGTCATGAACGACGCCACGCTCGACGCCGTTATCAAGCTCTTCCACGAGAAGGGCTCCGACGCCTGGTTCACCGACGCTCCCGAGAGCTACCTGGGCGAGGCCTGCGTCTGCCCCAAGTGCGGCGGCCATCACCTCAAGGCCGATAAGGACATCCTCGACGTGTGGTGGGACTCCGGCGTTTCCTGGAAGGCCGTCTGTGAGTATCGCCCCGAGCTTGAGTACCCGGCGGACGTGTACCTCGAGGGCTCCGACCAGCACCGTGGTTGGTTCCAGAGCTCGCTGCTTACCTCGGTGGGTGCCAACGGCCATGCTCCGTACAAGGCGGTCGTTTCGCAGGGCTTCACGCTCGATGGCCAAGGCCGCAAGATGTCCAAGTCGCTCGGCAACGTCATCGACCCTAATAAGGTCTGCGACGAGATGGGCGCCGACATCATCCGCCTGTGGGTTGCCTCCGTCGACACCAGCTCCGATGTTTCCATCGACCACGAGATTCTCGCTCGTACGTCCGATGCCTACCGTCGCATACGTCACACGCTGCGCTTCCTGCACACCGAGCTCGCGGCTCAGTTTGAGCCCGAGGCAGCTGGCGACGCCTATGCCGGCCTCTAGCCGCTCGACAAGCTCATGGTTGCCCGCCTGACCCAGGTCCAGGCCGAGGTCGACGATGCCTACTCTTGCTACGAGTTCCCGCGTGCTTACCGTGCGCTTTACGACTTCGTGGTTACCGAGCTTTCCAACGTGTACCTCGACGCCCTGAAGGATCGTCTGTACTGCGACAAGCCCGGCTCGCTCGAGCGCCGCAGCGCTCAAACCGTGCTGGCCGAGCTCTTCTCGATGCTCATGCGCGACCTGCAGCCGATTCTGTCCTACACCGTCGATGAGGCCATGGCCTATGCGCCCGCCGGCTGCGTCGACCACCAGAAGTACGCTGCGCTGCTCGATTGGTACAAATCGCCTATCACGGTCGACGAGGCCAATGAGTTCGAGGGCGTGCTCGAGGCTTCACTCGAGCTCCGTAGCGCCGTGACCAAGGCCCTTGAGGATGCTCGCTCCGCCGGCACCTTCACCAAGAGCCAGCAGGTCCGCGTCAAGGCGGTCGTTCCCGCCGAGATGTACGCGCTGCTGACCGGCGACAAGGCTGTCGACCTTGCCGAGTTTTACATCGTCTCCGATGTTGAGCTGACCCAGGGCGAGGAGCTCTCCGTCGCTATCGAGGCTGCCGAGGGCGAGTGCTGCGACCGTTGCTGGAACTATCGCACCACCGTCGGCGAGTACAACGGCCACGCGCATATCTGCAAGCGCTGCGCTGACGCCCTTTAAGGTACGGTAACTCGGCATTTTAGTTATAGGGAGAATTTGGACGCCTTCGGCCCATTTGCCCCACTGAATAAAAGCGGCATTCCGTTACCCGGAATGCCGCTTTCTTTTTTGCTGGTTATTTATCTGACGTTAGCGAATATGTCGTGCGCTCTGCGTGTGGCAATATAAGATGATTAATTGCGTTATACGTAATTCGATGTTCTTGAGGGTAGGGGATTTCTTTGGGTCGTGGTGCGGATATGACGCCGCCTTTGCGTTGGCGGTTGGGTGTTGCTGGTGGCGTGGCGCTCGTTGTGTTGCTCGTTGACCAGCTGACCAAGCTTGCGGTTCGTGCCGTGGGCGATGTCCTGCATATGACTGTTATCCCTGGTGTGATCGACTTCCTTTTCGTGCGCAACATCGGTGCTGCCTTTAGCATGGGCGAGGGGCATGGCATAGCGTTTGCTGTGCTGGCGCTTGCGGTCATTGTCGCCATTGCCGTGTACTTGCTCCGTGCGCCTCAGCTCGCTCGTCTTGAGGTTGTGGGTATGGCTATGGTTGCGGGCGGCGCCATCGGCAATGCGATCGACCGCCTCGCCTTTGGCTTCGTGACCGATTTCATCGCCACCACCTTCATCGACTTTCCCGTCTTTAACGTGGCCGATATCGGCATTACGGTCGGCGTCGTGCTGGCGCTCATCGGTTATATGTTCTTGAGCCCTGCTGCTCGCGAGGTCGATGCGACCGCCGAACTCAACGCTCGTGACGAGGCCCGCGCAAAACGCAAAGCCAAGCAGCGTGGGGAGCGTGCCCGCAAGATTCGCGAAAGGAATGAGCGTTAATGGCCGACATCCATATTCTCGTTGCCGATGATTCCGCTCTTCAGCGTCTCGACGCCTATCTGGGCGCCAACGATGGCTGTCCCACGCGCTCTGCCTGTGCACATCTGATCGAGGGCGGTGCCGTTGCCGTCAACGGCGAGACCTGCCTATCAAAAAAGTATGCCGTGCGCTCCGGTGACCGCATCTCGGTCGACCTGCCCGAGCCGCATGATCCCACCGATGTGATTCCCGAGGCCATCCCTCTCGACATTCGTTACGAGGACGACTACCTCATCGTGCTCTCCAAACAGCGCGGCCTGGTGTGCCATCCCGCCCACGGCCACGAGAGCGGCACCCTTGCGAACGCTCTGGTCTACCACTGCGGCATCGACCATCTTGGTACTGTGCAGGGCGAGGACCGCCCCGGCATCGTGCATCGCCTGGATCGCGAAACCTCGGGCCTTATGCTAGCGGCAAAAGACGAAGACACCCACCGCGCGCTTCAAAATCTTATCCGCACGCGCACGCTCGACCGTCGCTATATCACGCTCGTTCACGGGCACATCGCCATGGATGAGGGCACCATCAATACCGGTATCGCTCGCTCCACGCGCGACCGCGTGAAGATGGCAGTTTCCGATGACCCCTTTGCTCGCCAGGCCATCACGACCTTCAAGGTGCTCGAGCGCTTTGATTCCACGCGTTTCGACGACGGCTACACGCTTGTCGAATGCCATCTGTTTACCGGACGCACGCATCAGATTCGCGTACACATGCGCCATATCAACCACGCCTGCGTGGGCGATCCGCTCTACGGTAAGTGCGATGCGCGCGCCGATCAGGGCCTGACCAGGCAGTTCCTCCATTCTTGGCGCGTGGCGTTTGACCATCCCGTGACGGGGGAGCGCATTGAGTGCCGTGACGAGCTGCCGTGGGACCTTGCGGCGGTTCTGGATGATCTCGCCCCGCGTTCGCTCGGCCGCACTGCCGCAGGTGACGAAATCGTTCCGCAGCTCGGTCTGCTCGAAGCCTAGCCAGTATTAGGTGGTTTCTTGAACTCGGTAAGCCTGCGGTAAGATATACGGTTGTTTACGTAACGCGTTGCTGGGAGCCCGCATGCTCGCCTTTTTACAAACCAACACACCCATCGTGATCTTCAACCAGATTGTCGTCACGCTGCTCACGGTCTGCTTTCTGTACCAGGTGGTCTTCTTTGTCATTGGCGCTCTCCGTGGCGAGGTCGCGCCTCCCAAGGCCAAAAAACTCCACCGCTATGCCTTCTTTATCGCGGCGCATAACGAGGAGGCCGTGATCGCCAACCTCGTTCGCTCCATCAAGGATCAGGATTATCCGTCCGAGCTTATCGAGGTCTTTGTGGTCGCCGACGCCTGCACCGACAACACGGCACAGCTTGCGCGCGAGGCGGGCGCCATTGTCTATGAGCGCAACGACCTGGCCCGTAAGGGTAAGAGCTGGGTCATGGACTTTGGCTTCGACCGCATCCTTAACGAGTATCCCGACACGTTTGAGGGCTACTTTATCTTCGATGCCGATAACGTTATCTCCCGCGATTACGTCTCCAAGATGAATGATGCCTTTGATCAGGGCTTCCATGTGGTCACGAGCTATCGCAACTCCAAGAACTTCGGTAGCTCGTGGATCTCGGCGGCTAATGCTACGTGGTATCTGCGAGAGGCGCGCTTTCTCAACAACGCGCGTAATATCTGCAAGACGTCTTGCGCCGTCTCGGGTTCGGGCTACCTCATCTCCGCCAGCGTTATCGAGGGCATGCACGGTTGGCAGTTCCACACGCTGACCGAGGATATTCAGTTCACCACGTTCTGCGCCATTCACGGCATTCGCATTGGCTATGCGCCGGCGGAGTTCTTTGACGAACAGCCCGTGACGTTTAAAGCTTCCTGGAAGCAGCGTATGCGTTGGACTAAGGGCTTCTACCAGGTGTTCTTTACGTATGGTAAGCACCTGGTCAAGTCGCCCTTCCGCTACCATCGCTTTGCCGCCTACGACATGTTCATGACGATCGCCCCGGGTATGCTGCTATCGCTGATCTCGATGCTCGCCAATGCGACGTTCCTCATCGTGGGCGGTCTTTCGCATGGCTTTTTGGCTACCGAAGTCGAGATGCAAGCCTGCGCCGCTTCGCTCATTTTGACCTTCGCCATGATGTATCAGACGTTCTTTATCCTGGCGCTGCTCACGACCATCTTTGAGTACAAGCACATTCATTGCGCGCAAAAGTGGCGTCTGGTGACCAACCTGTTTACCTTCCCGATCTTTATGTTCAGCTATATCCCCATTACGGTGGCTGCTCTGTTCCTAAAGGTCGACTGGGTGCCGACGCAGCACGCCGTGAGCGTTACCCTCGACGAGGTCATGCAAGGCGCCAAATAACCACGATCAAAACCACCACAAAGGGAACAGGCACCTTTGTGGTGGTTTTTGCGTTTGAGCTGCTGCCCAAGGAGGTGTTCGATGGTCTATATTCCGTTTTGGATTTGCATCTTTGCCGGCGCGGCGTTTGATGCCCGTGAGCGACGGTTTCCCAATGAGCTTGCCGGCGCGTGTGCGGTGGCGGCGTTTGCAGGCGTTTGGCTCGACAAGGGCGTTAACACGGCGCTTGACCACGCCGGTCTTGCGGTCATCGTCTGCCTTGCCCTTGTGCTTACTGAGTCACTCTGGCGTCGTGTTCGCCACGCACCCGGCATTGGTATGGGGGACGCCAAGGCGCTCTTTGCCCTTTGTACCTTCGATCCCTTGGGTGGTATCGTCGCGTTTGCGGCTGCGCTCCTGGCCCTTGCTGGCGCCTGTCTCATCGCAAAATCACGCTCCCTGCCTTTGCTGCCGTTTTTGGTGCCGATATTTGCCATAATCGAGGTTGTGGGTAGTACGCTGTAACCGTTTGCGCGCCCTTTTTAAGGAGCATGCCATGGCAACCAATCAACAGACAGCCGCCATTAAGGCGCGTATGGATCGCATTCCCGCGGCGTTTTCGCCCGAGTTGGTCGGGCGTATCGCCGCCGACCGTGGCTCAGGTGTCGTTAATCCCTATCGATGTGGTGACGACCAGGTCATTCGACGTTTCGATCGAGCCGCAGATGTGGGCACGCTCATGCGTCCGGCATTTATGCGCGATACCGAAAAGATTTTGCATCTGCCCGCATACACCCGTTATGCAGGCAAAACGCAGGTCTTTAGTTTTCGCAGCAACGACGACCTGTCGCGTCGCGGCCTGCACGTGCAGCTTGTTTCGCGCATCGCGCGCGATATCGGACGTGCCCTGGGGCTCAACTGCGATCTGATCGAGGCGATTGGCTTAGGCCACGACTTGGGCCACACGCCCTTTGGCCATGCCGGTGAGCGATTCCTCAACGATATCTATCACGAGCGCACGGGTCGTTATTTTTTCCATAACGTGCAGTCGGTCCGCGTGCTCGACGCGCTGTACGGCCGCAACGTGTCGCTCCAGACGCTCGATGGCGTGCTATGCCACAACGGTGAGTACGAACAGCGTGTGTTTGAGCTTTCGGACATGAGCTCCTTTGACCAGTTCGACCTTACGGTTGAGGATTGCATTGCCACAGGTTACAGCGCAATTGAGCACCTGCGCCCCATGACGCTCGAGGGCTGCGTGGTTCGCATCTCGGATATCCTTGCCTACGTGGGGCGCGATCGCCAAGACGCCATTGCGGCGGGTCTGCTGTCACCCGACGCCTTTGACGATGACCTGGGCGGGGCATACAACAGCTGGATCCTTACGCATGCCTCCATCGATATCGTCGAGCACAGCTATGGTAAGCCACGCATCGAGATGAGCGAGGACCTGTTTGAGGAGATCCGCCGAGCCAAGCGCGAGAACTACGAGAAGATCTATAGCAAGGGCGGCATTGAAGGCGACTCCGAAGCGGAGCTGCGCGAGGCCTTCGAAAAGCTCTACGACCGTTGCCTGCAGGATATAAACGAGGGTGACGAGTCCTCCTACATCTTTAAGCACCACATTTCGCGTATTGAGCAGCAGCTTTCCTATTATGGCCGAACCTATGCTTGGCAGGACGACAAGGATCAGGCCGTCGTCGATTACATCGCAAGCATGACGGATGGTTATTTCTGCGAGCTGACGAGCAAATTGTTCCCAGGTCTAAAGTTTCCGCACCGCACCTATATTAACGAACGGTAGTTCGTATTTATTCGGTATACTGTTGGTGGAAAACGTTTTTGATTGACGCACAGGATGGCTATGGACGACCTTTTTTCTGCCTCGACGCGCGAGCGTTCCTTTAAAAATGCGCCGCTTGCGGTGCGTATGCGCCCCAATTCGCTCGATGAGTACGTGGGCCAGCAAAAGGCCGTCGGCAAGGGCTCCTGGTTGCGCGCCGCGATTGAGCACGATGTGCTGTCGAGTGTGATTCTGTACGGGCCGGCCGGTACGGGCAAGACGACGCTGGCCCACATTATCGCCAACCATACCAAGAGCGAGTTTGTCGAGGTCAGCGCTGTGACGGGCACCGTAAAGGATCTTCGTCGCGTGATTGACGAGGCTAAGACGCGCCTGAATACGTACGACCGGCGCACCATTCTGTTCATCGACGAGATTCACCGCTTTTCTAAGTCGCAGCAGGATGCCTTGCTGCATGCGGTTGAGAACCGTACCGTCATTATGATTGGCGCCACGACTGAGAATCCGTACTTCGAGGTCAACTCGGCGTTGCTTTCGCGCGGTCGCGTGGTGGAGCTTGAGCATCTTAAAGACGAGGACATCGCCACGCTGATTGAGCGTGCGCTCGAGGCGCCGCAGGGTTTGAACGGCAAGTTCTCGGCCGATGAGGATACGGTTAGGACCATCTGCACGCTGGCTGCGGGCGACGCTCGCTCGGCGCTCACGACGCTCGAGCTTGCGAGCGAGATTGCCGTCACGCGCCCCGATACCGCGGGAACGCCAGCGCCGGCTGCGGGGGAGCGCTATCCCATCACCGTGGATGACGTAAAGATTGCCAACCCGCGTCGTGGCTTTTCGTACGACAAAAACGGTGACATGCACTACGACATTATCAGTGCGTTTATTAAGTCCATGCGCGGTAGTGACCCCGATGCCACGATCTATTGGCTCGCGCGCATGATTGACGCGGGGGAGGACCCTAAGTTTATCGCTCGTCGTATTATGATTCAGGCTTCTGAGGATGTTGGCAACGCTGATCCGCAGGCGCTTTTGGTGGCACATGCCGCGTTTAAGTCTGCCGAGGTCATTGGCTATCCCGAGTGCCGCATTAATCTGGCTCAGGCTGCTCTCTATGTGTGCCTGGCGCCTAAATCCAACGCGTGCGAGGCTTCGATCGATGCGGCGTTGGCCGATATTCATTCAAGTGGGCTCCGCGAGGTGCCGAGTTATCTGCGCGATCGTCATCGCCCGGGCAGCGACGAATACGGTGTGTACAAGTATCCGCATGATTATCCCGAAGGCTGGGTCGATCAGCGCTATTTGCCCGAGGGGCTGGAGCGCGGTGCGTTTTGGCAGCCTGCCGGCCGCGGCTGGGAAGAGTGGCGCGTAGAGCAAAGCGAGCGCGACCGTAGCGGCAATGCGCCCAAGTAGGTCCTTGGGACTTCGCAATTTCCCTTTGGGTATCTTTCCACTTCTTTGGGGTACCATGAACAGCGTCTGTATTTCGATTCCTTCGGGAGGCTTGTATGAGTCCCATTCAAATCGCCCTGCTGCTACTCGCCGTTGCCGGCGTGTGGGCTGTTATCGAGCTCGCGCTCACGCTGCGAAAGACCCGCACCGTCGTTGATTCGCTCGACAAGACGGTGACCGACCTTAACAACACTATCGCCGAGGCTCAGCCCGTGGTGGCAAAACTCGACGGCGCTGTCGACGAGCTTACGCCGGCGCTTGCCCAGATGGAGCCGCTCCTCAAGTCGAGCAAGACCGCCGTCGACGCCCTGACTTCTAATCTCGTAGAGGTTGAAGCCGTGGTTCGCGACATTTCCGAGGTTACGGGCAGCATGGCCGAGGCCAGCAATGCTGTGTCGAGTGTGACCGACTCTGCGGCCGGTGCCGTGCAGAAACTCTTTAACAAGGTGAAGGCTCCTGCAGCCGACGCCGATCGCAAGCTCGCCGCTGCCGCCACCGAGGCCGAGCAGCCTACCGAGCGCGTTCTGATTGGTGAGGCTGAGGACGAGGCCGCCGATGGTGCGGTTGCGGCTCAGAAGCCTGCAGCCAAGCCTGCTCAGTATTACACCTATACGCCCGCCGAGACCTCCGAGGAGTCCTGCGATGAGTAGCGAAGCAACTTGCCCCATCACGCTGACTGTTGCCGGTGATCCGCGTCTCGCGCGCCTCGTGCGCATGACGGCGGCAAATGTCGGTGCGCTGTGCTCTATGTCCGTCGATCGCATCGAGGACATCCGTATGGCTGCCGAGGAGGCCTTCATCTTTGGCTGCACGGCCGTTGATTCCGACGATATCTCGATTAAATTCGATGTCGACGAATCGCATGTGGGCATGACCTTTACCTTTGGCGATCAGGCGACTGTCGATGAGGATGACCAGGCTGCCGTGTATGCCGAGCTCATTTTAGCGAGCGTGTGCGATTCCTACGAAAAGACTGCGGCGCCCCTGACGCTTTCCCTCGACCTCAAGGCGGATATCTAATATGGCCGAACGTTCCCGGAGCGGTAAGACCGCTTGGGACAAGGAGAAAACCCGCGAGCTGTTTCGTCGCTACAAAGAGACCGGTGATCCGGACGCACGTGAGCAGCTCGTTATGTCCCATATGAACCTGGTAAGGTTTCTTGCCAACAAATTTAAGAACCGCGGTGAGCCGCTCGACGACCTGATGCAGGTCGGATACCTGGGTTTGCTTAAAGCAATCGACCGCTTTGATCCCGAGCGCGGACTCGAGTTCACCACGTTTGCCACGCCTACCATCCTGGGCGAGATTAAGCGTCACTTCCGTGATAAGGGCTGGAGCGTGCGCGTGCCGCGCCGTTTGCAGGAGCTTTCTGCCAAGGTTAACCAAGCTACCGACAAGCTCACTAACGAGCTGCAGCGCTCGCCTAAGGTTGAAGAAATCGCTGAGTACCTGGGTGTGACCGTCGACGAGGTGCTGGAGGCCATGGAATCGTCTTCGGCCTATACCTCGGTGCCCATCGAGGCTCCTGGCGCGTCCGATTCCGATGATGCCCCCTCGATTCTCGACCGCTATGCCGATGACGACAACGAACTCGATTTTACCGATGACCGCCTGGTGATCGAGGAAGCCATCCGCGATTTCTCGCCGCGTGAGCGTGAGGTTATCGAGCTGCGCTTTGTGAAGGGCATGACCCAGATCGAGATCGCTAAGAAGTTGGGTATCTCGCAGGTGCAGGTTTCGCGCCTGCTGCGCCGTACCCTTAAGAAGATACAGGACAAGATCGACCCCGACGGAGTGATGGTTCGTTCATGAGTGAGCACCCCCAACAAACCGACCGCACGCTGCGCGCTACTCGGATTCTGACGCGTCGCATTTGGGCTGTCGTCGGCTGCATTGTCATCGCAGCCGTCATCTTTATCCTTATGGGTATCCTGGCGCCGGTTATCGAGTTTCTCGCTGTCGGTTCCATCATCGCTTTTGTGATGTCACCGATCACTAACTGGCTCGAGCATCACGGCGTCGGTCGTGGCATCGGCTCGCTCATCGCGCTGATCGTGGTTGTGGCAGTGCTCGTCGGCGTCGTCTGCATCCTGTCGCCTATTTTGCTCGGTCAGATCATGGAAGTCCTGAGCCGCCTGCCCGAGCAGCTTCGTGTTGCTGGGGGCGACCTCAACGAGATGTTCTCGCATGCCAAGACGCTCAATAACACGCCGCTCAAAGAGTATCTGGACGACAATCTTTCTTCGCTCGTTACCGTCGCATCGAAGTATGTGTCTCAGGTTGCTGCCGAGCTCGGTCGCGGTGTATTCCCGCTCATTACCAATACGGCCTCGCAGTTGTTCGTAATCTTCCTTGGCTTGGTGCTTGCCTATTGGTTGGCTTGCGACTATCCCCGTATGCACCACGAGGTCTGCACCATCATTGGTCAGGAAAAGGAGACCTCGTACCGCTTTATGGTCGCGATTCTTTCGCGATCGGTCGGCGGTTATATGCGTGGCATGGTCGTGACGTCCATCTGCGGTGGCATCCTCGCCTTTATCGGCTTTGCGATCGTCGGGCATCCGTATGCGGCGCTCATGGCCATCTTTACCGGCATCATGCACTTGGTCCCGGTTGTCGGTCCCTGGGTGAGCGCTGCGATTGCCACGGTGCTCGGCTTTATGTTCAGCCCGATGCTGGCGTTGTGGACTTTGATCGTGACGATGGTGGCCCAAAACGTTACCGACAACGTCATTTCGCCTAAGGTCATGCAGAGC
>URFU01000018.1 GCA_900547125.1 uncultured Collinsella sp. | reverse complement strand
TGCAGTTGTCCTCGTTGACGCCGATGCGATGGTTCTTTGGATCAAAGAACAAGGCGCCCGTAGGACAGGCCTTCGCGCACGGAGCATCCTCGCAGTGATGGCAAGCCACCGGTGCGGAGATCTCGTACGTACGCGTCACGCGTAGGCGCGGCGCGGCGATGTTGCCGGGAATATCGTGTGCCTCGATGCACGCCGCCTTACTGGTTTGTCACCCTTTGCTGCGTGATGAATCAGCCACGACTCGTTTTTTGCCCTTGTTGTTCACTCCCTCCTGAATCCCATGCCGGAGAGACCCTGTCGACGTTGCCCCGGACCGCCCGTGGTCCGGCATCGGCGTATCGAGCGCATGCGGCGAAACAGGCGCTTCGATAGAGTTCCTCCAACGATATACAGGTTAAATATACGCAGTTGCCTGGGGCAAACTTGAGTATAGGCCCTGCAATACGGGTGTATTGCAGGGGTTTTGGCAGGTTGGAATTATTCTCTAGAAGCTATAAAGGTGAGTGTATTACATGCGTACGCCTAAGAGATTTTTGCACGCTCTTATTTTGGATGTAGTACGTTTGTATTCGCGTTAATGGTTATTTACTTGAGTAAAATAAAGTAATGGTTATAAGATTCTAAGATGTCGGCGGTTGCCGCATTTGACCGACTATATTGCACGCTAGCTAAGGGAGGCCAGTGATGTCATCGACTCAAAAACGAGCCATCCTGCAGGTGCGCATTCGCGAGGAAGACAAGCAGCATGCCGAGCGCCTCTACGACGCCATGGGCACATCGCTCGCCGAGGCCGTTCGTCTATTTGTCGCGCAAAGCATTTTGATGCGCAAGCTCCCCTTTCAGCCGGTCGCTGTGCGCTCAAAGGACGGCACCGCGGCCTATGGATCGCTCAAAGCATATGGTGACCCCAATCGCCGCGCCGAGGAGCGCAATGCCTGGATTGAGTACCTTGCTACAGAAAGCGACGATTCGATTTTGGGTCCCGAGGAAGTAGATATCCATGAGTAGCACCATCATCGACGAGACCGTCATCCTACGCTACCTGCTTGACGACGACGAGGTCCTGTCACCGCGCGCTGCCAAGGTCATCGCCACGCGCACCGCTCGCGTCTACCCCGAAATCATCACGCGCGTCGTGGTCACGCTACGCGACGTCTATAAGGTTCCCCGCGTTGATATTGCTGCGGCCATGAAAAGGCTGCTCGATGACGTCATGGTCGACGAGCCCACCGTTGTCGCCCTTGCCGTCAAACTCTTTGGCAAAACGCATATGGACTTTACCGACTGCCTCCTCGCAGCCCGAACCGCCATCTACAACGATGATGTCGTGAGCTTTGGCAAGCCCATCATCCAAGGCATGATCGATTATCGCCGCAAGCGCCAAACCGCAGCCGAAACCCGCGACCGCGCCGCCGAAGCCCGCAGCCGAAGCACCGACTCCACCATCGACAAGCTCCGCCACCAACCCCGCAGCTAACCCCCATCCCCTTCTAAGTAGCGGTGTAATACGGACTGTTTTATGCCTTTAAAGGCCTCAACAGTCCGTATTTCACCGCAACATATTGAAGGTTGGCTGCGAACGATTTCGCTATCGGGAGTCGGCGTAGGGTTTTGTTGTCGGAATGCCATAACCGCGCATCATGGCACCGAACGATTCTACGTCGTAGGTGTCCGATAGCTTGAAATGAATGACGTTATGACCCATGGCACGCAAGTTCGCATCGCGCAATAAGGCGGCTCGATAGGTTTTTGCCGCAGCATGTTCCGAATCTTTTTGAGTTTCATCCTCAAACTTACCCAAACCATGAAGCTCTGCCAACATCCATGACCCATCTGGCATCTGCCAACCATAATCTGCCAGATAATAGCAGGCGTTTCCTGGCCGATCAATCTCAACCTGAAGCTCGGGCGCAACGACGCCTGCAAGGATCATTGCCGCTCGCGCCTCGGACTCTCCCCCGTTATCCGACCTTCCGTCCATATATTCGAACACGCCAAACGCACGGGAGATGCCATGCAAACCGCGACAATTGGCCTGTGCATACGCACGCAGCTCCTCGCGGTCAACATCGTACTCACGAGCCAATCCATCGACGTAGCCAAGCGCATACCGAAATGCACTCGTGCGGGCAATATCGACCACCGTCCGATAGGGGTCTGTAAGCGTAAACGGGCCGAGACGCCATACCTCGCCCGGGCGCCATCGACGATACTCAACGAACTCATATGTATCGCGCCTTGTAGACCGTGGCAGCAGCACTTGCACTTTATCCAGAAGCGTATACGCCGAGCCGATGCCGTAGAGCAGCGCTGCCGTCGATCCGCAAAACACAGCATCCGGTTCAACGACCGCAATAGCGGATGCCAACTGAAAGATGCGATCTTCAACCCCAAGATTATTCCAATAGACCGGATCCGCATACACATGGTTGTAAAGACGAAGCATGAGCTCTTCCTGCATAAGCTCGCGAGCACGGCGTTCATCCCAAGGATCAATTGTTATAAGCAGCTGTCCATCTTGATGAATTCCAAGGACCGAGAATAGCATCCTTGCATATGACTGAGGAAAATGTTTGCCTTTATCGAGCATGGCCAACCCCATAACCATCACGGCGGAGAGAATACCATTACGCTATCGTATGCTTCCGTCCGCAGGCCTTGCCAAAAGCTGACCAAAAACTTGACGTCGCAGGTCAGAGCTTCAGAAAATATTTCCACTCTCGGTAGACGGTCACTACGACCCTCCCAACGGCATCAAAATCCAACCTAACAAATAGTTGCGGTGAAATACGGACTACATGGGCCATAAAAGCTAAAAAACAGTCCGTATTTCACCGCAACTCAAGGGGGGATGTGGGGTCCCCGGCATGTATATGAAAATGGCTCTGGTCCCAAAAGGAACCAGAGCCATTCATCTATCTTGTGGAGCGGGCGACGGGAATCGAACCCGCGTCATCAGCTTGGAAGGCTGGAGTTCTACCATTGAACTACGCCCGCAAGATATGGTCGGGACGACAGGATTTGAACCTGCGACATCCTGCTCCCAAAGCAGGCGCGCTACCAAACTGCGCCACGTCCCGAAGGTGTTGAGCAGCTAAGGTCTAGACCTTGCGTGTCCCAAAGCGAAGGAAATTATAGGGGAGACTTCGCACCTGTGCAAGCGACGATACCCTAGCTCCTCGAATGTGCGACAAACTGGCTATGGGCCAGGCCGATCACAAACGCCACCACGACGACTGGCGCCCACGCGGCACCGATATCCGCCAGGGGCAATGCATCGAACGGCAGCCACGCGCCCGCAAAGAACGCGTCGCGAACCGAGGTGATCACACTCTGCACGGCAACCACGCCGCCGACCCAGACCCACACCTGCGGATGAGCGTCGCAAAAGCCGTGCACCAGGCCCATCAGTACCAGCACGATGGCGACGGGATACAAGGCGTTGAGCATGGGCACCGAGAACATGAGGATCATGTCGAGGCCCACGTTGGAGAGCACGCACGAAAACGCCGCGAACACAAAGGCGAGAATCGCAAAGGGACGGCGCATAGCCTCCTCGGAGGCCTCCGCTCCCCCTTTAACCACATACGTCTCGCAGAAGTAACGCGAGCAGCAGCTGATGAGGCCGATGCACACGTTCATGCAGGCAAGGAAAAAGATCGCAAAGACCACGACCGTGCCGGCAAGGCCAAAGTGCATGGAGGCCGAACGGGCGAGGATGGCGGCGCCGTTGGTAGCGTCGGGCATCACGGTGCCGAGCTGCATACCGGCAAGGCCCAAGCCGCAGTAGATGACGGCCATGAGCACGCCGGCGATCACACCGGAACGCGAAATCTCGAAGGCTACCCGCTTGTCATCGGTAACACCCAGCTCGTGGATGGTCTCGGCGATGATGATGCCGAAGGCGAGCGACGCGAGCAGGTCCATGGTCTGATAGCCGGTCAAAAAGCCCCGCACGGCGGCACCGGCATTGTAGGGAGCCTGCGGCGCGGCAGCGGGACCCAGCGGCGAGATCACGGCGGCGCCCACAACCAGCACGATGAGCGCAATGAGCGCGGGGCCCGTAATGCGACCGAGCACGCGCGTGATGACGCCCGGACGCAGTGTAAGCGCAAACGCGACCACGAAGAACCCGATGGCAAACACCAGGCGAGCCGTGCCGAGCGAAACGCCCTCAGGCAGCAGCGGCACCAGCATCTCGAAGGCCGTGGAACTCGTGCGCGGAATAGCCAGACACGGGCCGATGGCCAGATACACCGCCGCGACAAAGAACTCACCAAACTTGGGGTGCACGCGGCCGGCAAGCTCGCGCGCCGTTCCGGCAAGCGCCACGGCGATAAAGCCCATGACGGGCAGGCCGATGGCGGCAATCAGAAAGCCGAGCATGGCGACCGGCGTGGCAGAGCCTGCCTGCAGCGCCAGCAGCGGCGGAATAATGAGGTTGCCGGCGCCAAAGAGCATCGAGAACAGGGCGATGCCGACGGTGACGACATGGTCGGAGCGCAGACCGCGCGAGGCGGATGAAGCCATGGGACCACCTTTCGAGTCGAAACAAAAACGGGACGGGCAAAAACACCCGTCCCGCAAGTATAAACGGTCTAGCAGCTTTAGCAGGCTAAATCGCGCAGAGCATCGATAGCCGTGTCGACTTCTGCTGCCAGCTCCCGGATTGCTTCTATCGCTGGCTTGATTTCTTCCATAGTATTAAAGCTTGAGAAGCTGAAACGAACCACTCCCTGTTCAGTTGTCCCAAGAGTTTCGTGCATGAGCGGGGCACAATGGGCGCCGGGGCGCGTCGCAATCCCCCACCCTTGCATGAGCGCATCCGAGATCTCGGCAGAGTCGATATCGCCCACGTTGAGCGACACAATCGCAGAGCGCGTCGGCTGGTCAAAGGCACCGTAGAGCTTAATCCCCGAAATCTCGCGCACACCGGCATGGAAGCGATCAGCAAGCGAGCGTTCGCAAGCTGCAATCGCCTCCACCCCGCCCTGGGCCTCGATAAAGTCAAGGCCGGCAGAAAGGCCGGCGATACCGTGGCCGTTGAGCGTGCCCGCCTCAAGGCGCGTGGGCCACTCAAGCGGCTGCAGTGGGTCGAAGCTGTGCACGCCCGTGCCGCCCATGGCCCACGGCGCCACGTCGACGCCCTCCGCCACGGCCAGACCGCCGGTGCCCTGCGGGCCCATCAGTCCCTTGTGGCCGGTAAAGCACACCACGTCAAGCCCCATGGTCTGCATATCGATATGCGCCGTGCCGGCAGACTGCGAGGCATCGACAATCACCAGCGCACCTACCGCATGGGCCATGGCGGCCACACGCACAATGTCGACCGCGTTGCCGGTCACATTGGAGGCATGCGTCACCACCACGGCACGCGTGCCAGGCGTCACCAGCCGCTCGAGCTCGTCGTAGTCGAGCACGCCGTTCGCGTCGCAGCCCGCATGTTCAACGGTCACGCCCTGCTCTGCCGCCAGGCGGTTGAGCGGACGCAGCACGGAGTTGTGCTCGAGCACCGTCGTGACCACACGGTCGCCGGGGCGAACCACGCCATTGATGACAGTGTTGAGCGCCGCGGTGGAGTTGGGCGTAAAACAAACATGGTCAGCACGCGGGCAGCCCAGCAAGCGTGCGAGCTTGGCACGGCAACCGTGAATCGTGCGCGCCGCATCGAGCGCACCCGACGTGGCACCGCGCCCGGCATTGCCGAGCGAGCACATCGCCTGCACCACGGCATCGATGACCGTTTGCGGCTTATGCATGGTCGTCGCCGCGTTATCCAGGTAGATCATCGCACGACCTCCCACATGTCGATCACCGTAAAGCCCTCGGTGGGGACGCCCGCCGCGGCGAGTTCGCCGCGCAGTAGGTCCTCATCTGCAGGCAGGGCTTTCCACGCCAAACCGCAGCCGGCAGCGACCTCCCCGGGCACGGGAATCGTTCGCCCGGGAAGGCCGCGCTCGATGCAAAGGGACTCGCAGCCCATGGCAGCCGCCGTGGTGGGAAATGTGATGACAAGCGCCGGGCGCTTCTGCCTCATGGCAACTCCAACCAATACGCTACGGGCGCACGACGCGCACGGCCTGCTCCATCTTTTCGACGATCACGTACATGTTGGTGACCTCGCCCACGGCAAGCTGGTCTTTAATGCCAAAGTGGTCAAGGCAGGTACCGCAGGTGAGAATCTCGACACCCTGCTCCGCCAGCCCCTTCAGGTCATCGAGCACCGGCGAGCCCTCGACGGTGAGCTTGGCACCGCCGTTGTAGAACAGCATGGTCGCGGGCAGCTCCTCCTGTTGCGTCACGGCAAAGATAAAGGCCTTCATGAGCTTGTGGCCCAGTTCGTCGTCGCCACGGCCCATGCAATCGGTGTAGACGGAAATGACGAGTTTGCCCTTGCCGGCGCTGGCGTCGCAGAAAGCGGCACCGTCCCGCTCGGGGTCCGCAACGGCCACGGCACCAGAGGTCGCCACGGTCACATGCCACTCGGCGTCAGAAACCTTCTCGACCGAGGCCGTGCAGCCCTTCTCCTGCGCCATCTTGGATATGTTCTTGACGGCGGTCTCGTTGTCGACCGAGGTCACCACGGCGCCTTCGCCATCGAGCTGTTTGAGCGCCTTAAGCGTCTTGACGACGGGCAGCGGGCAGGCATCGCCCATGGCATTGACTTCAATCTTGGTAGACATAGCTTTTCCTTTCGAATAAATCGTTTTAGAACGGTACATAGCTCAATAAACGTGTCGTTAACGGACAACGTGGACGGCAGGACCGCCTGGCACCGGCTCGCACACGCGACCGACGGCGGCGGCGATACGTCCTTCGGCATGCAAACGGCGCGCGAGCTCATCCACAACGGCAGTAGGTGCCGCGATGAGCAGGCCACCAGACGTCTGCGGATCGTAAAGCGCATCCAACATGCCCGGCTCCAGGTCCTCGTCGGCAGCCACACGCGGGCCAAAGAAGTCCTGGTTGCGGTAGGCGCCGGCAGGGATAATGCCCAGACGCGCCATGTCGAGCACCTGGTCAAAGAGCGGCACCGCCCCCGACGCGAGCTCAATTTGCACGCCCGAGCCCTCGGCCATCTCGCACGCGTGCCCGATCAGACCAAAGCCCGTAATGTCGGTGCAGCCATGAAGTTCGAGCCCCTCGGCCAGACGAATCGGGGCCTCGTTGAGGGTGCGCATCGAGTCGAACATCGGGCTGGCGTCATCCTGCTCGATAAGCTCGCCCTTAATGGCCGTGGTGATGATGCCCGAGCCGATCGCCTTGGTCAGCAGTAACGCATCGCCCACGCGCGCGCCGCTGTTGGCGAGCATGCGGTCGAGCGCGACAAAGCCGCTCACGGACAGGCCGTACTTGGGCTCGTCGTCGTTGATGGTGTGACCGCCCGCGATGGAGCAACCCGCCTCGACGCACTTGTCGGCGCCGCCCGCCAGAATCTGACCGGCAACCTCAATGCCCAGACAGCTCGGGATGCACAGCAAGTTCATGGCATGGCTCGGCCGCCCGCCCATGGCGTAGATGTCCGACAACGAGTTGGCCGCGGCGATCTGGCCAAACAGAAACGGGTCGTCGACCATCGGTGGAAAGAAGTCTACGGACTGCACGAGCCCCAGGTTCTCCCCTACGCTGAAGACACTCGCATCGTCGGAGGTATCGAACCCCACGAGCAGGTTGTCGTTATGCACATTGGGTAAGTCGCCCAGGACCTGGGCGAGGGCTCCAGGAGCCAACTTAGCGGCTCAACCGCTCGCGGCAGTCATAGACGTGAGCTTAATCTGATCGTCAGCCATCGATACCTCCTCTCTTCGGTCAATCATTTTCTCCCAGTATACGCATGAATGCGAGCCTACGGCGGATGCATTAATTGAGCGCCTGTGCGCGAATCGCCGCGCCGATCGCTCCGGCAAAGCGAGCCTGGGGCGAGGTGGTCACCGGCGACCCCAGTAGCTCGCCCAACCGCTCCACCACGAAGGCGTTCTCGCACAGGCCGCCGGTCAGGTAGTACGGGGCGCCCGCGGCCTGCCCGGCCATGGTCGCCACGCGCGAAACCACGCTGTCGATCACGCCACGCGCAATGTTCTCGCGCGGCTCACCGCGACCGATCAGGCTGATGACCTCACTTTCGGCAAAGACCGTGCACATGCTGGATATCTTGGTTGGCTCGCCGGAACGCGCCAGGTCGGCCATCTGCTGCTGGGAAATGCCTAGGCGGTCAGCCATGATCTCCAAAAAGCGCCCCGTACCGGCGGCGCACTTGTCGTTCATGGCAAACTTGGCCACGCGGCCACTTTTAAGCTGAATGACCTTGGTGTCCTGACCACCCACATCGATCACGGTGCCGTGGTCACCAAACAGACGCACGGCACCGGTGCCGTGGCAGGTAATCTCGGTCACGACCTTGTGCGCATAGGGCACGGCGACACGGCCGTAGCCGGTCGCGATCACGCGCACGTCGTCGGCAGCCACGTCATAGCCAGCCGCGGTAAGCTCGCAACGCAGACGCTCGGCCGCATCAACCGACGAATATCCCGTCGGCATGACGCAGGTCCACGCAATGGCGCCATCCGTCTCCACCACCGCAGCCTTCGCGGCCGTCGAGCCTATGTCGATACCAATGCCAACCATGGCATCCTCCTTCTATGCGGCAAAGCGGCTGTCCCCTTGCCGCGTTCGTCCTACAGGGTTTCGATGAAGGCGGCGATGCGGGTCTCGATCTGGCCCATGTCGCCGTTGCTGTAGTCGGTCTCGATCTTCATATACGGAATACCCGCACCCTCGACAGCCTCCTGCATGCGCGCGCTCTCAACGTTGAAGGTGTGGCAGGCCTGTAGCACGCTCTCTACCACGCCATCGGCATGGTACTTCTCGCACATGGTCAGTGTGTTCTCCATGCGGCCGTCGTTAGGCGTCATGACCGAGCAGTTGATATCCAGGTAGCGGTCGGCGATGGCACGCAAGATGTCGGGAGCCTCCGGGTCGATCATCATGGCCGCCGTGCGCTCGCCCGAGCAGTCGTCCATGCACACGACCACGCCGCCGTTGGACTCGATGGTGCGACCGATCTTGTTGATCACGCCGCCCACCGGGCAACCGGTGATCAGAATGCGCTTGGCATCCGCCGCAACCGGGCGCTCGCCCGCGTCGTAGGCCTCGCGCAGCTTGACAACCTTTTGCTCCAGCTGCTGCGTATAGGCCTCGATATCAAAGCTGAACGTACCTGCGAACATGGTGCTCATCAGATCGACGCCGCTCATGGCCGCCGGCTGGTTGGCCTGCAGGGCGAACATCTCGAGCTGGGCAGCACGCAAGCGGTTGCGACGACGGACGGCGGCACGCAGGTCGTCGTCGGTAATCGTAATACCGTAGAAGCTCTCGAGCTCCTCCTTGAGCAGACGGCACTCCTCGTACCAGCCCTCGCGCTCGTAAGCGCGATCGCGACCCTGCGGCAGGTGCAGAATGTGCGTGCGCTTGAGCTCGTTGAGTAGCTCGTACATCTTCTTCTTGCCGTCGCAGGTGGTCTCGCCGATGATCATGTCGCTAAAGTACGTAAACGGGCACTTTTGCGAATAGGCAAAACCGTACGTCGACTTGATGAGCGGGCAGAGGTTTGCCGGCAGCACCTTCTCGGCCTCGGGAATCACCTCATCGGACGTACCGCACAGAGCGACACTTGCGGCCCCCGCGGCATCGATAATCTCGAGTGGCGTATAGCTGCACAAAAAGCCGACCAGGCGATTACCCGCCTGCTTATATTCCTTAACGCGAATAAACGCCGCCTTGCGCTGCTCGTTGAACTCCTCAAACGTGCGCGGCAACGGCTGCTCAATATTTTCCGACATATAACTCCTAAACCTTTTAACCAACCAAGGAAACAGCTTTCCCGGGTGCCCGAGGTTGCCGTAAATGAGGAGCACCGCGTACTTTGGTACGCAAGCGACGGTTTGAACGGCAAGATCGGGTGCCTGGGGAAGTCACCGAGACGGATAGCCCTAAATGGTTTCCAAGAAAGCTTCAATGCGCGTCTGCAATTGCCCCGCGTCCTCGCCGGCGTAGTCGGTGGTGATGTGCATAAACGGAATGCCGGCCTCCTCGGCAGCTTTCTCCACGGCGAAGGACTCCATTTCGTAGAGTGTGCAGAACTGCAAGGCCACGTCGACGATGCCGTCGGCATGCAGGTCGTGCGCCATCTGGACGATGTCCTTCATACGCTGGTCGTTGGACGTAAAGACGGCGCAGTTAATCTTAAAGTAGCGCTCGGCGATGGCGTCGAGCATCTCGTCGACCGTCTCACCGGACTCGTCGACCAGGTCCTTGTAGTAGCGCGAGCCCGTGCAGGACTCCTCGCCCACCACAACGCCGCCGGCTTTCTCGATGAGGTTGAACAGCTTCCAGTTAGGCACGGCCATGGGCGTGCCGGTGTACAGGATGCGCTTGGTCCCCTTGGGCGCCACGCCCTCGCCGGCCTCGACACGCTGCTCGCACTCAGCCGCCATATCGTTAATGGCTCCGGTCAGACGCGGCGTGTCGTCCATAAAGGCGGCCTGAACGGTCAGCAGGCTATCGAGACCGCTGATGGGCGCCGGATCGGCAGCGCGCGTGGCAGCCAGACGCTGCAGGGCGCGACGCTTCTCGTTGACGGCGTGGATGGCAGCCTTCAGGCGCTCGGGCGTAATCTTGACGCTGCACTCTTCCTCGATCTTGGCGGCAAGCTTTTTAACCTCGGCCTTCCAGGTCACGAGCGTCGACTCGTCGTGTACGTTGGGAATATCCATGACGTACATGTTCTTTTGCGTGGCAAAGAACTCGTAGGCCTTCTTCTTGCCATCGCAGGTGTTCTCGCCGACTACCAAGTCGCTCGACTCGATGTAGGGGCAGACCTCGCCCAGCTTAAAGCCGGCAAAGCTCTTGATGAGCGGGCAAGTGTTGCGCGGCAAGTGCTCCTCGACTTTGTCGGTTGCCCAGTCGGCACCCGAGCACAGGCCCACGGGGATGCCGTCGCAGGCAAGCACGATCTCCTCGGGCACGTACACACAGAACGAACCGACGATCTTGGTGGCCTCGCCGGCCTCCTTCTTGTCGAGCATCTCCTTAATACGGCCGCTGTGGATGTTGGTGGCGACAAAATCCAGGTAGGACGTGGACTTGGGGCGATTGTTCTGCGTCAGGAACATATCGCCGTACATCTGACCCACGGCGCCCAGCAGCATGTCGTGGTCGGCAAGATTCATGCCGAGGCTCTCCCACATCGGATGGAAATCAAATTCTTCAGCCATGGCGGTTCCCCTCTCGAACCAAAAATGAATAGCTACGGTATTGCTGCACGGTGGGTGGCGAAAACCCAGCCGCGCTCAAACCCGGAATTTTGGGGAACCCGCTTTGCAGCTGATTATTTAGTTGTGCGTCGTCTCTCCCGGAGCCGTGAACATGCCTGCTCATATGCGGCTCCGAGCCATATACAGGGCGCGCGCAGCAACGCGACGCGAATATGTCATCTGCAGCACCGGCGCACCCTCCTTTTCTCGTCGAAGGTAACTATATCAACGGTTGTCGTCCAGACGAACACCGCCGACATGCGTACGACAGCGTCGTGTGCCGTCGTTTAATAAATAATTATCTGTGTTGATCAGAGTTTGTCATCTCTCATTCGACGAACGACAAAAACAAAGCCGCCGAGGCTTATATCCCCGACGGCATTACCCGGCGCTATCGACAAACCAAATGGATCCTGCTGGCATCAAAATGCATGCGCAGCGTCTCGCCTGCTTGCGGTAGCTCGTCGACAGGCATGCCCACTTTGTTGACCTTCCACTGCAGACGCGTGGGCGCATCGGCCCGCGGCGCATCCAACAGCACCAGGCGCTCAAAACGCGAATCGCTCACGCGCGCCACGTGCAGGTCGTAGCTGTTGCGACCCCGCTCAGCACGATTGTCAACATGGAAGTAGCTTGCGCGAATGCCCAGGTACACCACATTATCGGGAACCTCGCGGCCCACGTTAAAGGTCATGCCCCAGTCGAGGGCTTCAACTTCTTCGTCGCCGATCTTGCGCGCCCGGCTTGTATTCTTGCAGCCCGTCAGGCGCAGCGCCGCCAGCGTCTGCGGGCGGCGGACCACGTCCTCAATGGAGCCGATCTCCTCAACATGCCCATCGTGCATCACGCAGATACGCTGGCACAGGCGGCACGCTTCGTCGATGTCGTGGCTCACGTAGAGCACGGTGCGGTTGCACACATCGAACAGGTCGAGCATGTTCTGCTCGAGTGCGCTCTTAAGATAGGAATCGAGCGCGCTCATGGGCTCGTCGAACATAAAAATGCCCGGATGCGCCGCCACCATACGGGCAAGCGCCACGCGCTGCTGCTGGCCGCCCGAGAGACGCGCGGGATAGCGGTCGGCGAAATCGGTCAGGCCAAAGATGCCCAGATAGCGTTCGGCGAGCTTTTTGCGCGCGGCGGCGTCGCCCGCGTCCTTTACACCGGCGCACACGTTATCGGCCACCGTCATGTTGGGAAACAGCTGATAGTTTTGGAACAGCAGGGCACACTTGCGCTCCTGAGGCGACAGGTTGATGCCCGCCGCCGAGTCAAAAAAGGTCACGCCGTTGACAACGATCTTGCCCTCGTCGGGGGTCTCCACACCGGCAATGCAGCGCAGTGTACAGCTCTTGCCACAACCCGAGGCGCCCAGCAGCGCCACACGCTCCTCGCCGGCCTCAAGCTGCATGTCGAGCATAAACCCCGGAAAGCGCTTTTTGATATCCAGAACAAGCGACATGGCTTATCGACCTCCCTTTGCGACCGTGTCATCGCGCATGAGCTCGGCCAGCGCCTCGCGATCGATACGCAGCGCATCGCCGCCGACTGGGTCGAGCGAATCGGCCTGGCCACCCAGCTGCTTGGCCTGCTTGCGCTCCGCACGGGAAAGGCCCCGCTCGCGATACTTTTGCGAATGAGCGGTGTACATATTGATGAACAGAATGACCAGGAAGCTGAACGCAATTACGACCACGACCCAAAAGAGGGCTACCGACGTGTTGCCCCCCATCCACTCAAAGTAGATGGCGATGGGAATGGTCTGGGTAATGCCGGCGTAGTTGCCCGCAAAGAACAGCGTGCAGCCAAACTCTCCCATGGCGCGGGCAAAGGCGAGGACCGTACCGGCGGCAATCGAGGGCCAGCCGAGCGGCATCATGAGCTTGGCAAAGATGCGACGTTCGGACCATCCCAAGGTTCGTGCGGCGTCGAGCATCTGCGTGTCGCGGCTCTCGAAGGCTCCGAGCGCCGTGCGGTAGACCAGCGGAAACGACACAACGACGGCAGATATCACCGCCGCGGGCCAGGTAAAGACGATCGAGATGCCGTGCGCGATGAGCCACTGGCCCACCCCGGTCGAGCGGCCAAACAGCATGAGGAGCAGAAAGCCGCACACCGTGGGCGGCAGCACCATAGGAATCGTAAAGACCGAATCGAGCAGGCCCTTGATGCGACTCGAGGTTCCCATAGTCTTCCACGCGGCGAACAGGCCCAGCGCAAAGGAGATCAGCAGGGCAAGGCCGCTCGTTTTAATGGACACCCAAAACGGGCGATAGTCGATGTCGCACAAAAAGGAGGCCAGAGAGGTCAAGGGCCCCTGCTCATCCCGCAACACGACAGACGATGCCTCTACCATCTGAGCGCTATCAAGCCAACGCGCGCCGCCCCTGGCATCACCCGAGGCTGATGCAATCACCACATAGCGGTCCCCATCCGCACCGCGCTCGTCAAAGCCATAGGTATACCCGCCGGCATCAAACGTTGTTTCCGCCGTGACATACCAAGGAAGATCCACGTCCCCCAGCTGCGCACCTCCCATGCAGTTTGCGCTGTCGAGCTTGCAGACGAGGGCTTTGAGACCCGATACGCACTCGTTATCCTGCGGATCCAATCCATACTTCTCGACCGCCTTAGGCGATATCCACACCACAACGCGATCGGCAGCAGGCGCCACTACAAGGTCCACGTCCTCGTCAACGGGAAACCGGTAGCCCTCAGGCTGGCCCTCCATGGCACGAGCGGTCCCCTTGGCCAGCCGCTCAAAACCCTCGATCCCATAGGAAAGCCCATGAGCGGTCGCAGCAACCTGGGCCCCGTTCTCAGCGTCCCCAGCAAACGCAACTCCCGGCACCCAGCAAAGCGCGAAGGTCAAAGCACAGGCGACAAGCATGCGGAATCTATTAAGCACGAAAAGCTCCAAGCGAACACAAGGACGGAGTGAAACACAAAACGATGGAATTATCGCGCCAAGCCGCACTACTCGGAAAGCTCAAAGCCGTACTTAGCCCAAATCTTCTGAGCCTTCTTGTTGGTCAGACAAAAGTCAATGAACGCCTTGGCCTCGTCGGCGTGCTCGGAGCTCTCGGCAACGGCACCCGGGTACACGATGGGCTTGTGCGAATCCTCGGGGCACACGAAGGCTTCCTCGATGCCGTCGTAGCGGTAGATGTCAGAACTGTAGGCAAAACCGGCCACGCAGTCGCCTGTGGACACATAGGCGGCGGCGGTGCCCACCTTATCGGCCAGTGCGACCTTGTCGGCAATCTCGGGAGCATACTCGCCGTCGTCGCCCTCGGTGCCGGTATAGAGGCCCACGGAAGCCAAGGCCTGGTTGGCGTACTTGCCGGCGGGGACGGTCTTGGCGTCGCCGATGGAGATCTTGCCGTCCAGATTCGCGACGTCGGCGATGGCCTCGACCTTGGTGTCGGAGCCCTCGGCGCGAATGATCACGAGGTCGTTGACGAACATGTCCTCACGCGTGTCGGCGTCGACGAGCTCTGCGGCCTCGGCGTCGTCCATGGTGCCCTTGGAGGCCGTGATGAGCACGTCGACCGCAGCACCGGCGCGCATCTGCTCGACGAGGTCACCGGACGCTCTAAACTGCGTGTCGGCAAAGGTGGTACCGGGCTGGGCGGTGTAGAGCTCCTGGACCTCGGGAAGGGCCTTCTCGAGCGAGTTGGCAGCAAAGACCTGAAGCTCGACGGCCTTCTTCTTAGAGGAAGACTTGGCGGAGCCGGCATCGGAACCAGCGGGCTCGGACGTCTTGTTGCCCGAGCAGCCAGCAAGGCCAAGGCCGGCGGCAGCGGCAGCAGAAAGCGAGATAAAACCGCGGCGTGAAACCATATCGAACATATTCAACCCTTTCGGATCTTGTGCCCGGGTACCCCACCGCGGGCTTTAATCTGCAATCAGATTATACTTTGTTGCGAATAATGATTATGAGAAATTATTCTCTCCAGAGAATATAGTTTTGAGTTGCCGTGCACCTTGGCGTCGCTTCGGCGGAAAACAAAAGCGGAACGACCGATAAGGTCGCCCCGCCGCAGGTAAACCGCTTAGTTGGTATGTCCGCCGCCAGCTGTCATCTGAGCCGCATGCTCCAGCTGGTCCGCTATGGCCTCCCAGCTTTCGCGGGCCGCTTTCGTGGATCCCGGAAAGTTGATGACAAGCGTACGACTACGCTGCATGCACACGGCACGCGAGAGCATAGCGCGGCGCGTCTTGGTCATCGAGTATGCACGGATTGCCTCTGCAATACCCGGCACATCGCGGTCACAGACGGCACGCGTCGCCTCGGGCGTCACATCACGCATCGAAAGCCCCGTGCCGCCGCAGGTGAGCACGACATTGGCGTGACACTCATCGGCGGCTTCCACGATGGCATCACCGATCTCGCTGGCGTCGTCGCGCACGACCACATGTGAGGCAATCGTCCAGCCCTGCGCCACGATGAGTTCCTCGAGCGCAGCTCCGGCCTCATCCTGGGCAAGATCGCGCGTATCCGAGCACGTCACGATCGATATCTTCAACTCCATAGCATTCCTCCTACAATACGGCGCCCTCGGGCAGGTCGACGCGCACGACGTCCACGGCATCTCCCGCCTTGAGCTCGCACGGCCCTTCGTCAATACGCAGCAGGCAGTTGGCCCGCTGCATCGTGCCGAGCAGCGCCGAATTCTGCGTCTTGGCCTCGGTCACCAACAGCTCACCGGTCTCGGGGTCGCGCAAAACCGTGGCGCGATCGAAGAAGCGGCGATGCTGTCGCTTTTTCACGCCGTGTGTGAGCGTCGCCTGCTGCACGGGACGCGGACCCTCGGCAAAGCCGCGCATCTTGCGAATCGCCGGACGGGCGAGCATCTCAAAGCCCACATACGCCGCGGCCGGATTGCCTGAAAGCCCCAGGTAGGGCTTACCCCCGAGCAAGCCAAACGTGATGGCCTTGCCCGGACGCATTGAGATGCGGTCAAACAGTACCTCGCCCTCGCGCCGAACGAGCGCCGTCACGTAGTCGTAATCGCCCGCCGAGGCGCCACCGCTCGTAATGACAAAATCGCACTCTCGCGTGGCGCGATGCACCAGCTCGGCAATCGCCTGTTCATCATCGGGCGCAATGCCGTAGAACACGGGCTCAGCGCCGGCATCGAGTGCCTCGGCCATCAGCGCCGACGAGTTGGAGTCGCGAATCTGCCCGCGCGCCGGTACCTTACTCGGTGCGACCAGCTCCGTGCCCAGCGAGATGATGCCCACATGTGGGGCAGCGTGCACCTTCACGCTCGCATACCCAGCGCTCGCCAGCAAGCCGGCGCCGGCCGGAGCCACAACCTCGCCAGCGCGCATCACGACGTCGCCGGTATGGGCTTCCTCAGCAGCCAAGCGAACGTTCTCCCCCACCTTGGCCGGCGCCGAGAACCTCACACGCGAGCCCTCGTTGCCGTCACCGTCGAACACATCGACGACCTCGTATTTCACCACGGCATCGGCACCTTCGGGTACCGGCGCGCCCGTCATGCTGCGGACCGCCTCGCCCGCGCCGATTGCGCCCTCAAACACATGGCCCGCGGCCTCGTGTCCGATAACGTCGAGCGTCACCGGCGCCTTACCAGATGCCTGCGCCAAGTCCGCCGAGCGCACGGCATACCCGTCCATGGCGCTGTTGGCAAACGGCGAGATGTCGATATCGGCCACGGCGTCCTCGGCCAAGGGAAAACCAGCCGCCTGCCACACGGGAATCTCAACGAGATCGGTCGGAGCAACGTGCGACAGAACAATCGACTGCGCGTCCTCCAGCGGAATGAGTTTCTCTGCCATATGCACCTCTTAATGCCACGGCGCACAACAGGGGCGCCGATTCTTTATGCTTGTCTCAGTATAATCCCCCGACGCACGACCGCGACTCGGCCCGTACACGCAAATACACCTGTCGGTTGCAGGCCGCGAAACAGAATGGAAACCAACCCACCGGCTCGTCGCGTTTACCGCGTTTTATAATGCTTGCGTTGCAACCTAAAAGAGGAACGTATGGCTCATAACGACAAACCCGAAAGCGCAAACGAGGCGCAGGATCATTCCCAGCCGCTCGATGACGGCGGCTTTTTCTCCCTGAACGACGTCATCATGGCAGGCAGGCATCAGCTCACCCGCTCCGAGCATCTCTTGGCTGCCGACACACGCCGCAACGCCCGCAACCTACTCGCGAGCGCCAAGTTGCTCGTACTCGTCGTCATCGTCTCGCTCGCCATGGGCGTTGCCGCTTGGGCGTTTTTGGCCTCGTTGAATATCGCGACCGACTATCGCGAGCACCATGCGTGGATTTACGCGCTGCTTCCCGTTGTAGGCGTTGCAACCGCATGGGTGTACAAAAACCACGGTCTCGCCGCCAAGCGTGGCAACAACCTGGTCATTGACTCCGCCTTGGGCACACGCCTCATCCATATGCGCATGGCCGTCCTCACCTTCATCTGCTCCACGCTCACGCACCTAACGGGCGGATCGGCCGGTCGCGAGGGGGCCGCGGTGCAGATTGGCGGCACCATCGCCAGCAACATCTCGAGCCTCGCCCACCTCAAAAAGCATGACCACCACGACCTCATGCTCGCCGGCATCTCATCCGCTTTTGGCGCCGTATTCGGCTCGCCCCTCGCCGGCGCGTTCTTTGGCATGGAGATGTGCTTTATCGGCAAGATCGACTACACCGCAGGCATCTACTGCCTGGTTGCCTCGTTTACCGGCTACTTTACGTCGCTTGCCTTGGGAACCGAGTACGAGGCGAATGTTATCGCCAGCGTTCCCGCCATGACGCCCAAAACGGTCGCCATCGTTGTTACCAGCGCAATCATCTTCGGTCTGGCGGCACGCCTCTTTGCCTGGTCGGTTCGAACCGTCAAGAGCCTGTACGGTCGCTTTATCACCAATTACCTCGTTCGCGCACTTATAGGCGCACTCGTGGTTTTGGCCGCCTATGCCCTCCTCGACGCCTGGGACTACGCCGGCCTTTCCACGTGGCTTTCCGGCGCCGGATTTGCAGGCAACACCACCCTGGCGGACGCAGCCATCAAGTTGGTCGTCACAGCGCTCACCCTGGGCGCCGGCTTCCAAGGCGGCGAGGTCACGCCTCTGTTTGGCATCGGTGCGGCGCTCGGCGGCTGGATCGGCTGCCTCGTCGGAATCGACCCCAGCTTTCTGGCGGCTCTCGGCATGCTCGGCGTGTTCTGCGCCGGCCTTAACGTGCCCATCACCACCTGTATGATGGCCATCGACCTGTTCCACGGCACGGCAGCCGGCTTCTTCGTGATCGTGGCGTTTATCAGCTATCTTGTCGGCGGCCACCGCGGCGTATACCCCGCGCAGCGCATTGTCTCGCCTAAACGCCGTTCGCTTATTGTGGATGAGGGCGGTACGGTAGCGGATGCTATCGAGCGCCACAACGACCTGATAGAGTAGACGTTAGTATTCGCCGTGCAGCCACAATCGGGGGCAATTCGACCTGAGCGCGACCGCACCGTCACGTCATACGCCAGGAGTCGCCCCATGCACGCAACTGATTTTGGTCGCACGCTCATAATCGCCAACCCTGCCGCCCAGTCGGGTGCGGCGCGCGAGGTCGCTGAGCGCCTGCAGCGCTTTTTGGACATGACCGCGCGCTCATCCCAGTTTGACCTGGTGCTGACTGAGCGCATGGGACATGCCAAGGAGCTTGCCGCGCAGGCTCAGGGCTATCGCACCGTTATCGCCCTTGGCGGCGACGGCGTGATCCACGAGGTTGCCAATGGACTCATGAAGCAGGATGAGGCGGTCCGTCCCGCCCTTGCCGTCCTACCCGTAGGCTCCGGCAACGATTTTGCCCAGACCCTCGGTATCGACGATTTCTCCGGCAAAGATTTTGGCGCGCTGCTCACCTGCGAGCTGCAGCGCCAGGATATCGGACGCATTCGCTCATGGAACCCCGCAAACGGCAGCGGCGAGGCTACCGTTGAGTACTACGACCAAACGCTTTCGGTCGGCATCGATGCCGCCATCGGCCTGGGCACCACCGAGCTGCGCAAAAAGACGGGCCTCGCTGGCGCTCCGCTCTACACCCTCTCGGGTCTGGAGCAGTTTGGTCTGCGCTACCGCAACTACCCCATGACAGTCAGCTTTGACGGGGCGCCCGCCGAGCGCGTAAGGGCGATCATCATGGCGATTCAGCTGGGCCCCACGTATGGCTCGGGCTATCGCATCTGCCCCGATGCCGACCCCTGCGACGGCATGCTCGACGTCTGCTACGCATGCGGCCCCGTCCCTCGCGCGATTGCCCTGCCTATGTTTCTTTCGGCCAAGGACGGCCACCATACCAAGCTGCCGCCGGTTCGCATACGCCGCTGCCGCCATGCCGAGTTCACGTTCGAGGAGCCCGACTACCCCATCCAAGCCGACGGCGAGCCCATCGTCGCCTCGCGCATCGAGGTCGACGTCCTCGGCGGCGCCCTCCACGTCTGGCACCCAACCCGCTAACCCAACCTAAGTTGCGGTGAAATAGGGACCGTTTATGCAGCTAAAGCCGCAAAACAGCCCCTATTTCACCGCAACTTATGAGGAGGCTATTCGTCGCTGCCCGGCTTGCGACGGTTGGCCTTTTTAATGGCGTTGAAGTGCTTATCATTGAGCCTGCGCTGGCGAGAGCGCTGAGGCACCTTGGTCTTTACGCGTCGGCGCGGTGGACGGCCACGACACTCAAGCTCTGCCCTCAGCTTACGCAGACAGCTTGCACGGTTCTGGAACTGGCTGCGGCTCTCGCGCGCCGTCACGGTAATCCCCGAAGGGATATGTTTCATGCGCACCGCCGAGTCCGTCGTGTTCACGCCTTGCCCGCCCGGACCTGTCGCGCGAAACACCTGTACCTCGCAATCGCGCGCCAGCTCCTCGACCGACATCTCGGCATAGCGCGCACACTCGCGCCATCCCATCTTGTTCTCATCCATATCAACACCTCCCCTCATACAAAAAATGTGACAAAGGGAAAGTCCCTTTGTCACATCGCATACCAATCGCTTGTGTTGCGCGCTTAGGCGAAGGTGATCTCGCCGGTCTCGCAGTCCATATCGGCGATACGGGCCAAGCTCTCGACGCGGAAGCCACGCTCGCGGAGCTTATCGCCGCCGCCCTGGAAGCCCTTCTCCACTGCAATGCCAATACCGGACACCTCGGCACCCGCAGCCTCGCAGATCTTGATAAGGCCCTCAAGCGCGCAGCCATTGGCCAAGAAGTCGTCGATGATCAGGACCTTGTCGCCCTCAGACAGGAAGCGCTTGCCAACGATGACCGGGTACTCCTTCTGCTTGGTAAAGGAGTAGATGGTCGTGGCATACTGCTCGCCGTCTAGGTTGATGGACTGTGCCTTCTTGGCAAAGACCACCGGCACGCCGCCAAAATGCTGGGCTGCAATGCAAGCCATGCCAATGCCCGAAGCCTCAATCGTCAGAATCTTGTTGATCTCGACACCCTCGAACAGACGGGCCCACTCGGCGCCCATGTGGTCGAACAGCTCAACGTCGCACTGGTGGTTGAGGAAGGCATCAACCTTAAGGACATTACCGGCCTTTACGATGCCGTCATGGCGAATACGATCCTCAAGCTCCTGCATGGCGCAACCCCTTCTCGCGGCAACGATACCGCGCGATTAATAAACGTTGTTCGATAGTCTACCACGGACCGACCCCCGCCCGCCCCACAAGCCCCTACGCACCATAAAGCCGCAAGACCAGTAGATAGGCCCAATTCGTGGCAGGCCTACCCCCACACGCTAATGGCGGGCGCGTATCTTCACCAAACGCACCAGGGCGAGCGCAAAGCCCACGGCGGCCACAGCCATGAGTACGTAGAACACCGAGCGAAAGCCGAACAGGAACACATCCGGACGGCCTGCAACGAAACTGGTCACGGCCTCGCCCATCGCCACGCTCATCTGCCCATACAGGATATGCGACGCCGCCGTAATGCCCACTGCCATACCCGCATAGCGCGCCAGGCTACCCAGGCTGCCCGCAAAGCCGAGCGCTTCGCGCGGAGCCGAGCCCATGTACAGCGAGTTGTTGGGACTCTGGAAAATCGACGTACCGCACGACATAAACGCGACACAGCACACGATCACAGGGATAGAAGAGTGCTCATCGAGCGTGCTTACCGCAAAAAGACCGCATACGTACACGCCCAGGCCGCCCGCAGTGGGCCCCTCGCAGCCACCACGGTCCGCAACCGTTCCCGACAGCGGGCCGATAAAGGCATTCACCATCGGCAACGCCAAAAAAAGCAATCCGGAAATGTCGGAACCAAAGCCGTGGGCGTCCTGAAAATAGAACGGCAGGATAAACTCAGATGCGCCAATACCAACGAACACGATGAGCATGCAGGCAAGGTTGATGGTGAAGGCCGAATTTGCAAAGCAGCGACGAGCAGCCTCGATCAGGGGCATGGGGCGCTCGCCGGCCTCCGGCTTAACATGCGGCAGCGTGTAGAGCCCCACGATAAACGAGATGACCCCAATGGGCAGGTTGATGAGGAAGATGCTCTCCCAGGGAAAGCTTGCCACCAGCATGCCACCCAGCACGGGGCCACACATCATGCCGAGGGCCACGAAGGTCGCAAGAATACCCATGGCACGACCGCGCTCGCGAGCCGGAAACGACTCGGTGATGATACCCATGTTGTTGGCCATGGCCGCCGCGCAACCGACGCCCTGAACGATGCGTGCCAGAATAAGAACTTCGAGCGAGGCCGAAAGGCCGCAAAGCAGCGAACCGGCCGTAAAGACGATTACGCCCAGCTGGAATACGCCGACCTTGCCGCGCACGTCGCCCAGGCGGCCAAACGGCAGCATAGCCACGCACGTCGCAAGCAGATACACCGAGCTCACCAGCTGAATGCGATCGAGGCCCACGCCCAGCTCCTTTTGCATCACGGGCAGCGCCACGGTCACGACGGTCGAATCCAGACACGACATAAACGTCATGATGAGCACGGTAAACAGAATCGCCCATTTATTCTTGCCATGGGTGTCGCCCTCAAGGGCAATGCGCTCACGGCGCAGCTGCTCTGCGGTTTTCTCCATATCCATCCTTTCGAGTGGCGCAACGCAAAAACGGGGCCCCAATCGCCTGCAAACTGCCGCGATTGGGGTCCCGCCTACGGAATCGGAACGAAAGGTCGCCGAAGCTTTCTGCCAGCATCGGCGCCTTGTACGGAGCTAGCCTAGCACTGCTCGAGTGCCTGCTCAAGGTCGGCAATCAAGTCGGCCGTGTCCTCGAGGCCGCACGACAGGCGCACCATGTCGGCGGAGATGCCACAGGCGATGAGCTCCTCATCGTTCATCTGGCGATGTGTGGCATTAGCGGGATGCAGGCAGCAAGTGCGGGCGTCGGCCACGTGCGTGGCGATCTGGGCGAGCTTGAGGCTCTTCATAAAGGTCTCGGCCGCCGCGCGACCACCGTTAAAGCCAAAGCTCACAACGCCGCAGGTACCGTTGGGCATGTATTTCTGAGCGATGTCGTAGTACTTATCGCCCTCCAGGCCCGGATAGCTCACGAAGCGTACCTTGGGATGACTCTGCAGGAACTTGGCAACGGCCAGGCCGTTCTCGCAATGACGCGGCATGCGCACATGCAGGCTCTCGAGCGAGCTGTTCAAGAAGAAGGCCGCCTGAGGGTTCTGCATGGGGCCGAGGTCGCGCATGAGCTGAGCGGTTGCCTTGGTAATGAAGGCGCCCTCACGACCGAACTTCTCGGCATAGGTCACGCCGTGGTAGCTCTCGTCGGGCGTGGTGAGACCCGGGAACTTGTCCGCATGGGCCATCCAGTCAAACTGGCCGTGGTCGACGATCACGCCACCCAGGTAGGCAGCGTGTCCATCCATGTACTTGGTGGTGGAGTGCGTAACGATGTCGGCGCCCCACTCAAAGGGACGGCACATCACGGGCGTCGGGAAGGTGTTGTCGACCATCAGCGGCACGCCGTGATCATGCGCGGCCTTGGCAAAGCGCTCTATATCGAGCACGGCAAGGGCGGGGTTGGCGATCGTCTCGCCAAAGACGAGCTTGGTATTGGGCTCAAAGGCTGCCTCGAGCTCTTCATCGGTGCAGTCGGGGGCAACGAACGTGCAGGTCAGACCCATGCGCTCCATGGTATGGGCGAGCAGGTTATACGTACCGCCGTAAATGGCAGAGCTCGCGACCACATGATCGCCGGCACCGGCCACATTAAAAATCGCGAGGAAGTTCGCAGCCATGCCCGAGCTCGTGAGCATCGCGGCGGTGCCTCCCTCCATCTCGCAGATCTTGGCGGCAACCAGATCGCACGTGGGGTTCTGCAGACGGCTGTAGAAGTAGCCCGACTCCTCCAGGTCAAACAGCTTGCCCATGTGCTCCGACGTGTCGTACTTCCACGTGGTTGACTGGTAGATAGGCACCTGACGCGGCTCCGCATCACCCGGGCGATAACCGCCCTGAACACACGTCGTACCGATGGTCTGCTCGCTCATATCCAACTCCCTTACTTGGGTTTTGTTTTATTCGGTTCACGATACCGCTACCGCACACCCCTCTCAACCCATTCTCAAGGTGGGTTATGAGACAAATTGATCAGGGGTATTTATCTCAAGCCTTGGGCATTTGCTCGATAGATAAAAATGAGGCACACATGAAGCTCTCGATGATTACATGCACCGTCGCGGGTACCATAGGCGGGTACACCATGACCAAGGAGACAACGATGAAGCAAATCGATACGGCCCAGCTCGATATCGCCGCCTGTCAGGCACAGGCTGCCGAATACCACGCCCGTGGTTTTAACTGCGCCCAGGCCGTCGCCTGCACGCTCGCGCCCGCCGTCGGGCTCGACCCCCAGGTCGCCTTTACCCTCACCGAGGGCTTTGGCGCCGGCATGGGCGGCATGACCGAAACCTGCGGCGCCATCTCGGGTGCTGTGGCCATCATGGGCTTTGTAATGAGCGACGGCATGGAAAACCCCAAGACCAAGGGCCAGACCTACAAGCTGTCGCGCGAAATCGCCAAGCGTTTTGGCGAGAAGAACACGACGACCGTCTGCGGCACGCTCAAGGGCGTCGGATCGGACAAGGGTCCGCTCCGCAGCTGCCCCGGCTGCATCGACGATGCCGTCGAGATCGCCTGCGATGTACTAAAGCAGCTCGCCGAGTAAACGGCGGCAACATAAAATGACGGCCGGCGCGCTTGGGATCCATCCAAAAGCACGCCGGCCGTCGCCGTTAGAACTCGGCAAATACGGGAGCGCTGACCTCGATCTCCTCGCGCCCCGCCATAAGCTCGCGCATCTTAGCGCAAAACAGCTCCTGCTCCCCCGCTTTAAACACCAAATGAAGTGTCACGGCATCCGCGTAATCGGTATCCGAAACCTTGGCACCCGAATCCTGCGCCAAACGAAGCACCTGCTCATACTGCGGATAGGCCACATGCACGTCAACAGGCACGACGCTCGTCATCTCGACGATCTGCCCGGCCTCCCGAGCAGCTGACACCGCCGCCTGCGTCGCCGCGGTATAGGCACGTACCAAGCCACCAGGCCCTAACAGCGTGCCACCAAAATAGCGCGTCACCACGCAGCAAACATTTTTGAGCTCCGCACCGCGCAACACCTCGAGCGTCGGCATACCGCTCGTGCGGCTCGGCTCACCGTCATCGCTCTGGCGCTCGCGTCCATCGACCAAAATCCACGCGGGAACATTGTGTCGAGCGTCGTAATGACGCTTGCGAACCATCTCGATAAAGGCATTCGCCTCATCCTCGGACTCAATATGGACCAGTTGGGCAATAAAACGGCTCTTGCGGTCCACAAACTCGCCCGAAGCCTCAATATTCGATTGCAGAGTAAAATAGCTGTCCAACAAAGCCCCTCAACAACGAGCAAAGCAACAAACAGCCTCAATAATACGGCAAAGGCCGTACCGATAACCTCGGTAAATAGAGCGGCGACGCCGATGATTCCGTAAACGAAAGCGAGACGGCGTCAGCTGAGTCGATTTGGCCCGAAAGAGGAGGGAGCACGCCTTATGGCGGCGACCGACGAATGAGCGCCAAATCGGCCAGCTGACGCCGTCGAAGGCGAGAACCCGTCAGTGCGAGCAAGGTGCCTTGAAAGACGAGGGCATTGACCTTATGGTCATGCCCGAAGGCTTGAAAGGCAGATTGCCGCGCTGACGGGTTCGCAGCGTCAACAAAGTGCCGTGTGGGCCTGTAAGCCGGGTTCTGTCGTGAAC
>URFU01000017.1 GCA_900547125.1 uncultured Collinsella sp. | reverse complement strand
CTCGCTCTTAAAGTGATGGCCGCGGCCCTCCAGCTCCTCGCGCAGCTCGGCGAAGTTCTCGATGATGCCGTTGTGGACGATGGCGATACGACCGTCGCAACTGGTGTGGGGATGGGCGTTGGCAACAGAAGGCTTTCCGTGGGTAGCCCAACGGGTGTGGCCAATGCCGCAGGTAGCATCGCTGTCGATGTTGGAGAGCTCGCTCTCAAGGCCCGCGACCTTGCCCACACGGCGGATGACATCGAGATGTGCCGCGGCACCCTCGCCCACCTCGAGCGCGACGCCCGAGGAGTCATAACCGCGATATTCCATACGCTTAAGGCCCGTGACCAGAATGTTCTTTGCAATATCAGAGCCGGTGTAGCCGACAATTCCGCACATAGGATAAATCCCTTCGCTCGCGTGACTGCAAAACGCCCACGCACGACGGGCGCTGAGACGTATAACGTTCGAGTATTGTACTCACGTAAACGCAAGCTGATATACCAGAAGTGGTATCTCAACTTAGATACCACCCGATGCACACACGTCCAGCCGGTCCAAACCATCACAATGGGGACAGGCACCTTTGTGGTGGTCGCGCTGGCAACGGTGTTTGCCCAGATAAAACCTGCCAAAATAAACCTGCCCCTAATTGGTAGGTTTTGACACCCTGGGAACAGGCGATGCTACAATCTGACTCGTACTTGAAACGCATCAAAGGGGCCGCTATGGCAAAGGTAAAAATCAGCGACGTCGCGCGCGAGGCAGGAGTCTCGCTGGGCACGGTATCCAACGCGCTCAACCATCCCGAAAAGCTGCTCCCCGAGACCCTCAAACTCATCAACGAGACCATCAATCGCCTTGGCTACCTGCCCAACCAAAGTGCTCGTCAGCTCGCGGGCGGCGCCACCAAGTCCTTTGGCCTGGTCCTCCCCCGTCTCGACCATGGCTTCTCGCTCCAAATTGCCAGCGGCGCCCATAACGAGGCCCGCAAGCACGGCTATGACCTGCTCATCGCCAACGCCGATAACGACGACATCCTCGAGGACCACTACCTGCGCTATTTTATGGGCACGCAGATGTCCGGCGTCATGGTTCAGCCTATGGCGTCCCCCGATTGGCACCCCGCAATGACCAAGATGCCCGTGCCGATCGTCCATCTGGACATCCACTGCTCCGAACCCGGTTACTACGTGGCCGCCGACAACGAGGCGCAAGGGCGCATTATCGCCGAGCTCGCCATCACCCGCGGCGCGCGCCATATCACCGTTGTGGGCAGAGCGGCATTTATGCAGCTCACCCTGCGCGTACTTGGCATTCATAAGGCCCTCGTCCTGCATCCCGATATCAAAATTGAGGTCATTGACGCCGGAGAATGGAATACCGCTGCCGATGGTTACAGCATCGGCGCTCAGATTGCCGAGCGCTCTACCGGCGAGCGTCCCGATTTTGTCATCGGCCTTACCGATGTATTGGCCTCGGGCGTTATCTCGGCGTTGACCGACAAAGGCATCTCCGTCCCCGAACAGGTTCGCGTGGCCGGCTGCGACGGCAACCCGCTTGCATGGAGCGGGTCGGTCCCCCTCACCACGGTGGCACCCCCGGGCTACGAGATTGGCCGCAAGGGTGTCCAGCTGCTCATGGAGCAAATCGAGAACAAGGCGCCGGCAAAAACCAAGCACATCCGCATTGGTTCCGCAGCGAGAACCGTTACTGCGGTCACAGCCGCCGAGGACATCAACCGTCAGGAACTCGTGCGGCCGTTCCTCTTGGAGCGCGCCAGTACCCAGGCGAGCAGCCAAGCCGAAGCCACCGCCATCAACCTCGGCGCGTATCTATAGCACGTCGGCCAGTATGCCAAAACGCCGCTCAAGCAAAAGAGGCCCGACCATTGCCGGACCTCTTTTGCTTGAGCGCAAAGACGGCCAATTGCTCGTTTCAGCTCCGCAATTGTCTAGCGCACGGCCTTGACCGCCGCCGTCAGATCGAACAACGTATCGAGCACGTCCTCGCAGCCATCCACCACGTCCTGCGGCAGCGGCACGATATCGGGAACGGCAAAGACATGGCAGCCGGCCGTGATGCCCGAGACGCAGCCGTTGCGCGAATCCTCGACCACGGCACATTCCTCGGGAGCGAAGCCCGCGCGCTCGCAGGCAAGCAGGTACATCTCAGGGTTGGGCTTGCCGTGCACGACGTCCTCGCCACAGGTCACCGTTTCAAACTTGTCAAAGAGGCCGACCATCTTAAGGTTGCGCTCCGCCGTAACGTGGCGCGACGACGTCGCAAGGCCCACGTGATAGCCCGCAGCCAGCAGCTCGTCTAGACACTCGGCGGCGCCGGCCTTAAGCTCCAGTTCGGTCTTGACTATCTCGTCGCGAATCTCCTTGTGGCGGACATAGATCGCCTCGGCGGTTTCGCGACTACCGTAATGTTCATCAAGGATGTCCATGACATCGGGCAGCGTGCGGCCGATAAACTGATGGATCAGAGCATCATCAATCGCGATCCCCAGCTCGGCAGCGCCCGCCTTCCATGCCTTGATGCCTAAACGCTCGGTATCGACCAGCGTTCCGTCCATGTCAAAAATAACAGCCTTGATCATATCGGCCCCCTCACCGGATTGCATTACTGCCACTCTACCGCACTTTACAAACTTGTATATAACGTATATAGCATATTGCACTTTCGTTACATAAGCGGAAGTCTTATGGCAGGCAGCTCGGTAGGATTATAGTTTTCGACCGAGTACTCAATGGTAAGGATCGTTTCATGCTTTCAGACACTACTGCACCTGCAGAGGAGCTTCAGGACAAACTCGCGACGCTCGAGCAGTTGCTTTTGGCATACGGACGCGTCGCCATCGGCTTTTCCGGTGGCGTCGACAGCAGCTTTTTGGCCGCCGTATGCGCCCGCATCATGCCTACCAATACCCTCCTCGTTCACCTCACCACGCCGCTCATCGGCACGCCCGAGCAGGCTTCATTTGAGCGATCCGTTGACGGACAAGCCAGTGAGGAGCCGCATTTTAAGCTCCCCGTACTCAATCTTTCGGTCGACCAGTTGCAGCTCCCCCAGGTTGCCTGCAACGATGCCAATCGCTGCTACCACTGCAAGCACGCCGGCTTTACCGCCATCGTGAACCACGCCAAGTCACTCGGCTTTCCCACCGTCATCGATGGCAGCAATGCAAGCGATCGCGGTGACTACCGCCCTGGCATGCGCGCGGCAGAAGAGCTCGGTGTACGCTCCCCTCTTATGGAGGTCGGCTTTACCAAGGACGAAGAGCGCGAGCTGCTGCGCGCATGGGGCTATCCCGTTTGGAACCTGCCGGCGGGAGCCTGTCTTGCCACGCGCGTCCCCACGGGCGAGGAGCTTACGCGCGAGAAGGTCGATTTAATCCGCACCTGCGAGGATTACCTGCACGATCTTGACCTGGCACAGGTACGCGCGCGTTTGATCTGCGGCTGCATGCATATCGAGGCCGCACCCGCAGATGTCGCCAAGATCGCTGCCCTCGGTGGCAACGCCGTCGATGCCGAGGGCAAAACCCCGCTGCCCGCCGTTATCGAGTCCGCGCTGCGCGAGCTGGGCTGCGGCCATATCTTCCCCGAGGTCACCCCCTACATCCACGGCAACATGAACCTTTAGGTTACGCCGTTTTACAAACGGCGTAACTGCTCGGCGCTGCGCAGGCTCCGGGCACGGCAATCTGACGTTCAACTTCAAGGGCGCGACCAAAAGGTCAGCGCCCGCTTGTTTCACGTCACCTTACCGCACCCGGGGTCTGCTCGCTCGCATATGCTCAACCTGGACTGCGTTAACTGACCTACCAAAAAGGGACAGGTTTATTTTGGCAGGTTTTATCTGGGGAAATATCGCGAGGCAGTCGCCCCTCTAGCACCCATCTACTTCGAGAGACACAAGAGGGGCGACTCGGCTGCATCTACTTCTTCCGATAGCGGCGGTTGCGGCTCGTCGATGAGCCCATTACTTCGATGAGCCCTTTATCCGCCATTTTTGGCAGATGGTAGCGGACGGACGAAATTTTGACCCCCGATGCAACCGCTATTTCTCGCGCCGTCATATCCACTTCGGCGCTGAGAGCCTCCAGGATCCTATCCGCTGTCGAAGCTGACGATTCTCTGCTCATATCGATAATCTCAAACGTGTCTTTGCCACATTTTGACAGGACATGTTTATCGACAAGATCCCCGCAGATCAGGCGAATGTCATCCGAATCCCACTTCAGGGCCTCTCGTATTTTTTGAACATCGCATACGCACCCATGCTCCCGCATAAACATGAGCAATGTTTCCTCGCGATCCGTCAGCTCGGTGCCCACATGGCTCTGAATCCACGTGCGGTTTTCAGCAAGGTCCGCCCCGTGCCGGGAAAGCAGCACCGTAAACGAATCGGCCTTAACGATAAATTTCGGCCTTCCAAGCGAACGAGACTCCATCTCGCGAATCATAGCCGGGATACCAGATCCCTGGCTTTCTGCAACGGCCCCCTCGGCATGCTCCAACGGCGTCGCCCCCATTAGGCTCATGAGCTTTGGGTTTCGGCAGCGCGATTCCCCGTCTGCAAGATTGTCCACCGTCTTTCCGCCCCAAAGCCCACCGGGGTTTTTGATCTCTATTCTGTCTGGATAGATATCGACACTCACGGCCTGCCCCACAAACATGGGCGAATATTCTCGATGGATGCAGGCATTTGCCAAGGCCTCGCGCAAAACCTCCTGGGGAACTTCCCAATCCTCCCTTCTACCAGCGCCTTGCACTATCGCCGCTTTGCGCAAGTTCCGTCCAATCGCGGCAAGGGCATCTTCGATGCAAGCCGGAATCGGGCCATCGCACAACTGGCGGTCAATAAACCGGGGTTGCCCGGGTGCAGATTTTTCCACATCGGAATGAACGGCGACATCGATCATGAGTTTGGGATAGAACTGCTGGGGGTAAATTCCCGCCGACAGAAGCCCTGCGAGCTTCACCGCACCATCCTTTGTAGTGATATTGAGTCTGACCAGCTGCTTTTCCAGCGTATCGGCCCCGCGCAAAACGCGGGGGGGCTGCAGCCGGCGATTTGCGATAATAGACCGCACGACATCTGGATCCAAATCCTCGACTGTTGCTTCCGAAACCACCGTGCCGTCTGCATCGCTCGGAAGCAACGCACTCTGCAGCTCATATAGCTCAGCGGGTGACATCTTGATATCTTTATCATCCACGCGCTTGTAGCTACCGTTCTGTACGCCGCGCGCGCCGCTATAGCAAGGCTTCGCTTATAGCTCAAGGTCAAAGATGCGCTCCAGAAGCACCTGGAGCCCGTCGACCTCGCCTCGATCAAGCTCGTACCGCGGCGCATGGGTCACCACTGCTGCTGAGCCTCCGTCTCCGATACCCGAAACAAACTGATCGCGCACCCTATCGATAGCAAAGTTAGCCGAAGGAACAAACCCTTCGGCTTCGTTTAGGCCCAAAATAATGAGCCCACCCGCAGTGTTCGCAAAAGCGCTCACTGTCTCCCATACGTCTGCGCTCAATTTATTCGTGCAGGCTTTAACTTCTACCGATGCGTCATCAGTCCCCCGCCTGCGAAGGCGCTCAACGATAAGGCCAAGAGGTTCATCCAGCAGCATTGGCATTCCGTCTCTCTAAAACGATAGATTTATCTCTCTAAAGTATAGTATATCTCTCTAACTTTAGAGAGATAAGCACCTTATTTTAGAGAGAAATTTAGAAAGATGTATCGAATTCACCGCTAGATTGCCTAATGTTATTTCTTTAACTGGCTTTCTCTTTAGAGAGACATTTAGAGAGACGAGCGCGACCTCTCTAATCATGGGCTCCACTCTTTAAGGCGCACACTTCCTAACCGTGCCTTAAGCTGCGGTGAAATAACTCACGATTAACCCACCGAAAAGGGACAGGTTTATTTTGGCAGGTTTTATCTGGGGAAATGCAGAGTGGCCACACACGCCTAACCGCCGCAGCTCCATATGAGGCAAATGAATCAGTAACGTCTATCCCAAATCTTGAGTATTTGTTCGGCAGAACGGCCCCTGCCGGCTCCTGCTAGACTGGTAGACTCTCAACCGTCCATCCAGGAGCCTCAATGTCGCGCAAGTCCGCCTACAAGCAAGTACTTTCCATCGGCACCGCCGTGGTGCTGGGGTTTGCGCTGTTCACAGGGTCGCTCGACGGAGCGCCCAAGCTGTTGTCGCCGCAAAGCGATGAGCAGGCGGCGGCTCTGGCCGAAAAACAAAGCGAGAGTCCCAGCCGCACCGACGACGAGGCAGACCTGGTCGCTCGACTCGAATCGGGAACAGCGAGCTCCTCGGACTCTCAAAATAGCCAAGACTCTGGCGATGACTCCGATTCCGCCGCGAGCGACACCGATGACGACGCCTCCGCGGACAGTGCCGCCACCCCTATCGACGAGGTCGAAAACCCCGATCTCGACCGCGCCCGCGGCGTATACCTCAGCAGTATTCCCGACTACGCGGGTAACCCCTATGTTGCCCTGCGCGCCGACAGCACACACCCGCTCGGCACGCCATCATTCACACTCGATGAATACGAGCGCGCCACAGAAGAGGGCTGCTTTAAGAAGTTCTCCAAGCTCGACAGCTTGGGCCGCACCCGCAAAGCGCTCGCCTGCGTGGGCCCCGAATCGCTTGGTCAAGGCGAGCGCGGCGATATCTCGCGCATCCACCCCGCCGGCTGGCACCAGCAGCGCTACGACTTTATTCCAGGCCAGAGCCTCTACAATCGCTGCCACCTTATCGCCTGGTCGCTCTGCGGCGAAAACGCCAACCGCAAAAATCTCCTCACCGGCACGCGTTATCTCAACGAGACAGGCATGCTACCGTTTGAAGAACAGATCCTCGACTACATCCGCGAAACGGGCAACCACGTGCTCTACCGCGTCACGCCCATGTATAACGAAGAGGAACTTGTCTGCCGTGGCGTGCGCCTTGAGGCGCAATCGGTCGAGGACCATGGCAAGACCCTCTGCTTTCACGTGTACTGCTATAACCTGCAGCCGCATGTGCAGATCGACTATGCCACCGGCCGCAACCAGGCCTCGGGAGACTAGCCCCGAGCCACGACAAGAACCGGTTTGCAACCCCACCGGGGATCAAAAAGAGCCGCCCCGGATTACCCAGAGCGGCCCTTGCACCGGCATGCATGTTACAGGCAACGCCACACGCTACTTGGCGCGGCCCTCCTCATAGCGCTCGACCAGCTTGGCCTGAACGTCATAAGGCACCTGCTCATAGCCTGCGGGCTTCATGGTAAAGTCGCCCGTGCCGCGCGTGATGGAGCGCAGACGCGTCGAATAATCCGTCAGCTCGGCCAGCGGCGCCTGGGCAATGACCACGGTGTCTCCGCGCTCATCGGTCTCCATGCCCGTCACGCGACCACGCGAGGCCGAGATGTCGCCCATCACGGCGCCGGCGTAGCTCTCGGGGATAGTCACCGTGATTTCCTCGATGGGCTCCAGCACCACCGGGTCGGCATCGGCACACGCCTTGCGCAGGCCGATGCGAGCCGCCGCGCGGAACGCCATCTCGTTGGAGTCGACGCTGTGATACGAGCCGTCGTACACAGCCACGCGAATGCCCGTGAGCGGGTAGCCGGCAATGATGCCGTCCTTCATGGTCTCCTGGACACCCTTGTCCACGGCGGGGATCAGCGAGCGCGGAATACGGCCACCTACGACCTCGTCCACAAACTCATAGCCATCGCTCGTGCCGTCGGGACCAATGAGCGGCTCAACGCGCAGCCAGCAGTCGCCATACTGACCGGCACCGCCAGTCTGCTTCTTGTGGCGGCCCTGGGCACTCGCCGTGCGGCGGATGGTCTCGCGATACGGAATGCGGATCGGCACGCTTTTGGCCACGACCTTGGTGCGGTCCTCAAGGCGATTGAGCAGGACCGAAACCTGCGCCTCGCCCACGGCGGAGATGATAGTCTGGCCCGTCTCCTCGTCGCGGTCGATGCTCATGGTCGGATCGGCCTTGCAGGCCTTCTCGATAAACGTGTAGAGCTTCTCTTCGTCGCCGCGATTCTCGGCCTCAATGGCGATACGGTACTGCGAGTTGGGGAACTTAAACGCCGCAGCCTCAACCTTGCCGGTAATCGAGAGCGTATCGCCCGTCTCGGCCGCCAGCTTGGGCGCCACGATGATATCGCCGGCATAAGCGTGGCCGACCTCAGTCATGTCGCGGCCGCACATCACATACAGGTGAGCCAGACGATCGCTCTTGCGGGTACGCGCGTTGATCAGCTCAAGGCCCGGCTCAAGCGTGCCCGTCAGCACCTTGATAAAGCTGATGCGGCCCTGCTGCGGATCGGCCAGGGTCTTAAACACAAATGCCACCGGACGGTCATCGTCACTCGAGATCTTAAGCGAATCGCCGTCGATGAGTGGCATCTCGCCGTAGTCCGTCGGCGCCGGGAAGTACGTGGCGATGTCGTCCATCAGCGAGTTGACACCCTGCTCCTTAATGCAATCGCCCGCAAAGACCGGCACAAAGATGCGCTCGGCGATCGCCTTCGACAGCAGACCTTCAAGCTCCTCCTGCGTCAGCGTCTCCTCGCCTTCCAAGTACTTCATCATCAGTTCGTCGTCAGCCTCGGCCACCAGCTCGCACAGATGGTCATGGGCCTCCTCGGCCTGGGTACGATACTCCTCGGGAATCTCCGACTCAACGGCTTCGGTGCCGTTGCAATGGCGCGCCTTCATGCGCACTAGGTCGATGATGCCGTCAAAGTCCTCGCCCTCGCCCCAGGGAAGGGTCACGGCGCCCAGGCGCGTGCCAAAGCGCTCCTGCAGCAGGTCCATTGTGGTCGTAAAGCTGGCCTCGGAGCGCGACAGGCGGTTCACGAACACCGCACGCGCCAGGCGCAGGTCCTCCGCCGCATACCAAAGCTTGACGGTCGTAGGCTGCGGACCCGCTTCAGCGTCGACCACAAACAGAGCCGTCTCGCAGACGCTCATCGCGGCAAAGGCGTCGCCGATAAAATCGGGATAGCACGGGGCATCGAGCACATTGATGCGCGCGCCCTTCCAGTCGATCGGCGCAATGGTCGTCGAGATGGAAAACGCACGCTTGACCTCTTCGGGGTCATAGTCGAGCGTGGGCTTGGTGCCGTCGTGGCCGCCCAGGCGGGCAGTCTTGCCAGAAAGGTGGAGCATGGCCTCGGCGAGTGAGGTCTTGCCCACCCCGCCTTGGCCTACGAGCACCACGTTCCTTACGTTACCGGTCTTGGGAGCACCCATGATGACCTCCTTGCAGGGCCGCGCGCAATGCGCGACGCCAACGGGGAGAGTTCGCGGTCGGTGCCGTCCCGGGAGCAGCATGGTCGGCAGCCGAGCCGACTCACCCTCCAAATGTCCTATGGCACCACCCTACCCTCACGGACGACTATCCATGCATACCTTTCGGCGCACGTATGAATACAGGCGGCGAGAGGAAGAAGAACGCATGCGAGGCGATTATTAAACCCCATCGATACAAATAAAAGCCGCCGCAGACCATAAGACCTGCGGCGGCTTTTTCTCAATATATAGCTGAGCCTAGCCCTCGATACGGCTCAAGAACTCACGGGTACGTTGCTCACGCGGGTGATCGATAACCTGCTCGGCAGGACCCTCCTCGACAATGCGACCGCCGTCCATAAAGACCACGCGGTCGGCAACATCGCGCGCAAATTGCATCGCGTGGGTCACGATCACCATCGTCATATCCTGCGCGGCAAGGTCTTTAATGACACGCAATACCTCGGCCGTCAGCTCGGGATCGAGCGCCGAAGTCGGCTCGTCAAAGAACAAGATCTCCGGGTCGAGCGCCAGTGCGCGGGCGATACTCACACGCTGTTGCTGACCGCCCGAAAGCTCACATGGCACCTTGTTCTCGTTGCCCGTAAGCCCCATCTGCGCGATCAGCCCGCGTGCGCGCGCCTCCGCTTGCTCGCGCGGGCGCTTGAGCACGCGAATCGGAGCGTCGGTAATATTTTTCATCACGGTATAGTGCGGAAACAGATTGTAGTTCTGAAACACCAGGCCAAATCGCGAGCGCGCCCGCTTGGGCACGTCGCCTTTCGCATATACCGCACCCGACCCCGCGTCCGTCGCAACGGCAAGGTCGCCAAACGAGAGCGAGCCTCCGTCAAGTGTCTCGAGCAGTGTGGCACAGCGCAGAAGTGTGGACTTACCGCCGCCTGAAGGCCCGATAATCGCCACGACCTCGCCACGCTTTACCTCGAGTGAGATATCCTTGAGCACCTCATTGCCGCCAAACGCCTTGCGCGCGTTCGATATTTTCATTACCGTTCCGGACACGGGAACCTCCATGTGTTTAAAAAGTCAGCGAGCGTGTGACTGGCGAGACAATGTGCTCCGAAAGAGGAGCGCCGCGTACTTCTGTACGCAAGCGACGGCTTGAGGAGCAGATTGGCCGTCAGGCACGCGCGCAGCGTCGAGCAGTCCGCCGTTCGCTAGAACGGCGGAACGATCTAGTCATGGTAGTAATCCAATTTTTTCTCGGCGGCGCCCAGCAGCATCTCGACCACAAAATTAAAGACCCAGTAGATCAGCGCCGCGATCGCAAACGGCACCATGCTCACCTGCGAGGCAACCAGCGCCTTGGCCGTCGAGAACATTTCCCCCACGCCGATGGCAAACGCCAGCGACGTGTCTTTGACCAGCGTGATGATCTCGTTGCCCATCGCCGGCAAAATGCGTTTGGCAACCTGCGGCATCACGATGTACAAAAACGTTTGCAGGCGCGAGTAGCCCAGCACCTCGGCGGCCTCATATTGACCGCGCGGAATCGACTGCAGGCCCGAACGATAGATCTCGGCAAAGTAGCCGGCGTAGTTGATGATGAACGCCACAACGCACGCCGTCCACTTGGAATCGGGCGTGAGCGAAATGCCGAACACGTAGTACGGGGCAAAGTAGATGGCAAACATCTGCAGCATGAGCGGCGTACCGCGCATGATCGAAATGTAGATACGCGCGATCCAGCGCAGCGGTGCGACCTTGCTCATGCGCATAAACGCCACGGGAATTCCCAGGGGAATCGACCCGAGCAGCGTCAGCATAAACAACTGCAAACTGACCAAGAATCCCTGGCCAAGCATTTGCATCATGACTTGAATAGACATTATTTCAAAACCCAGTTGTCGAAGGATAGACCGTAATCTGCGTACTTGTCGCACAGGTCCTTGACCGTGCCGTCCTCGTAGAGCGCCCTGAGCGACTCGGTCACGGCATCGGCCGACTTGGTGTCGCCCTTCTTAAAGCCGACGGCATAGTGCTCGCTGGACAGCGGCTTATCAAGCTGTGTATAGGCATCGGGCTTGGCGGCAAGCTGATACTGGGCAATCGAAAGATCGCAAGCCACGGCATCGACCGCGCCGCTCTCGAGCTGCATAAAGGCCGTATTATACTCGCCGATGGTATCGAGCGTGGCAAACGTCGCCGCCAGATCCTTCTGGTCACCCTCGAGCACATCCTGCGCAGCGGAATCGGTCTGGGTAATCACGGTCTTTCCAGCAAGATCGTCCCAGCTCTTGATGCCCGCATCCTTCTTGACCACCAGCACCTGCTCATTGAGCATATACGGCTCGGAGAACGTGTAGTCGTCCTCGCGGCCCTCCATGGTAAAGCCGTTCCAGATGCAGTTGATGGCGCCCGAGTTGAGCAGTGTATCCTTGGCGTCCCAGTCGATGGCCTCGTATTTGACCTCCCAGCCCTGCTTATCGGCAACAGCCTTGGCCAGATCGAGATCAAAGCCGGTGTACTCGCCATCGTCGCCCACAAAGCCGTACGGAGGATAGGACTTATCAAAGCCCACCACGAGCTTCTTGGACTCCGCAGCGCCCTTCACATCCTTGGCCGCGGCAGAGCCAGCAGCGGAGTCCTTGCCGGCACCACCGCCGCAGCCGACAAGACCAAGGCCAAGCACCGTGGCAAACGAGCCGGCTAGACCAACAAACTGACGACGAGACATATCGGTATTCATGGTATTCCCCCTTGGTGGCACTTTAGTTAAGTAAAGTGAATCATGTAACGTTCAGAATCATACACTTTAGCGTGATAGAGCACAAGGCGAGTTTGCCCGCCGCGTGAGGGGTGTGGGGGTTAAGTTTCCTGCTCTACAGTCCTGCTCACGACGGAGGCCACATTAAGTGGCCTCCTGTTCGTGCGGAACTCGCGATAAACTTAACCCCCACACCCCTCACGCGGTGGGCAACCGTCGTTGGGCTTATCACTGACACGATTAAACCGCCTGCATATCGTCTGCTGGCTTGGCACGGTACAATACTTGCAGCTTTAATTCATGAATTAGTGGAGTTATTGATGGCAGAATCTCGTGCGGAACGTAGGGCTCGTCGTGCTTTGGTGGAGGCGACTGAGGGGTCGAAGGAGGAGAAATCTTCTAAAAAATCCAAGTCGCCTCAGGATGCGAAGAGTAAGTCGACCAAGGGCAAGGCTAAGACCAAGCGTCCCGGCTCTCGTCGGAGTGGGGATAAGGCATCTCAGACTCGCCCCAAGCGCTCGCATAAAGATCAGGTTTCGTCTGCGCGTAAGGCTGTGGACCCCAAGTCTCCCTGTTCGATCATGAAAGCTTGTGGTGGGTGCACGGCGCTCAATCGTCCTTATAAAAAGCAGTTGGCAGCTAAGCAGGCTGCTGTGGAGGAGCTTTTTGCTGCTCTATGCGAGCGCGAGGGTATTAGCGTCGACCCCATTCGCGGTATGGGCGTCACCCTGGGCGACCCGGGCAAATACCCTGCGCCGCGCGGTTTTCGCCATAAGGCCGCCACTCCCTTTGCCCCCGGCAAAGAGGGCACTGTCCGCTGCGGCTTTTTTGAACGTGGCACGCACAGAATCGTTGCTGTTCCCGAATGCCCTGTCGAGGCGCCGGGCGCCCGACAGATTCTTAACGGCATCGCACGCGAAGCCGAACGTCTGCACATTCCCGCCTTTAACGAAGACCAGCATCTGGGCTTGCTTCGTTATGCCGTCGTTCGCTGTGGCTGGCGCACCGACCAGATCATGGTCACCCTCGTGAGCGCCCAGCGCGACCTGCCACATGCGCAGGAATTCTTTGAGGCCGTCGCTGCACTCGATCCGCGTATCGTCACCGTCGCCCAAAACATCAACGAACGTCCCGGCAACGCCATCCTTGGCGAGAAAACCCGCATTGTATATGGCGCCGAGTGCATGCGCGACCAGCTACTCGGTTGCGAGTTCGACATCTCCCCCACCGCGTTCTACCAGACCAACCCGCAGCAGACCGAGCTGCTCTACCAGCTCGCTATCGACGGCATGGATCTGCACCAGGGCGATGTGCTTATGGATGCCTACTGCGGCAGTGGCACCATCGGTCTTTGCGCAGCTAAAGAAGCCCAGAACAAGGGTATCGGCATCATGCTGCTCGGCGTAGAGCGCAACCCGGCAGGCATTGCCGATGCACGCCGCAATGCCGAGCTCAACGGCCTCACCCGCAGTGCCTGGTTTATGGCCGACGATGCCACCGATTACATCCTAGATGCCGCCGACAACAACGAGCGCGTCGATGTCCTTTCCATCGACCCACCGCGCGCCGGCTCCACCCCCGAGTTCCTCGAAGCCGCCTGCGCACTTAAGCCGCGCCGCATCACCTATATCAGCTGCAACCCCGTGACCCAAGAGCGCGACCTGCACCAGCTCCTCGACGGAGGCTATCGCCTGCTCAAGATCACGCCCGTCGACATGTTCCCCCACACCGACCATACCGAAACCGTAGCGGTCCTCGAACGCCGCTAACCAACCTCAGTAGATTTTTAGGGCAAGAAGGGGGGCGGCCCGCCTGGACCGCCCCCCCTCGCTTGGTTTATAAACTCCGCTACATCCCCTTGCGCAGGTCGCACACGCCGGCTGCCGCCATCTCGCGCAGCAGCGTCTCGCGGTCGCGCGTCACGATCAGGTCCAGCGGGAAGTGAATCTCGTCGAGCATCTTGCGCGCCTGGTCGAGCTTGCCAATGGCCATACCGATGTGGGCATCGGTCGACACACCAATACCTACGCCCAGCTCGGCGCAACGCTCGGCAATCTTGCGGCATGCGCCCCAATGCTCGGCATCGACACCGTGTTCAAGACTATGGTTGTTGATCTCGATAATCTTGTGCTTGGCCTTGGCCGCCAGCAGCACCTCATCGATATCGAACGGCAAGCCCGAACGACCCGTATGCCCAAGCATAAACACCTTGGGATGCTCCAGAGCATTGATATACATCTCGGTCGTCTGGGCCATCGTCGCGCCCTCAGCAATCTGCGGATTATGCACGCTCGCAACCAAATAATCCAAATTACGCGTCACCAAGTCGAACAGCGAATGCTGGTGACTGTACGAATCGCCGGCAATATCGAGCGAAACGGGAATGTCCTCGCCAAACAAGCTTCCGTCCAGCGAAACGATATCGGCCTCGGCGCCGCGAAGCACCAGCACGCCGCTCCAAATGCGCGGCCAGATATCCTGGTTAATAAAGAACTGGAAACAGCGCAGGTCATTGGGTCAAGCCGTAACCATAGAGCTCAAATGGTCGGCGGATCCGAGCACCTGCAGGCCACGCTCTGCCGCCCAGTACACATTCTCCTCAATGGTCGAATATGCGTGCGCAGAGAACATCGTATGGGTATGAATGTCACAAGAAAGCAGGTAGGGCATCTGGTCTCCTTATCTGGCATGGCCGTCGCTTATATTCATTGTACGCATAGCCTTCGATAGTCGTAAAACCACTCCACCCCAAAGACACAACGTCCATGACAACGGGGTCCGGCTTAACACCAAACCCCGTTTCACGTAAAACATTGTAGGCAGAGCGCTCTACTTTTAACGATACTCGTCCGCCAACTGTTTCCAAGCGGGTAGCGAATTGATGATCGTTTCGTAACTCACGCAATAGCCCAGACGGAACCAGCCCGGCATGCCAAAGCTGTCCGAGGGTACTGCGAGCAGTTCGTACTTCTTCGCGCGCTCGCAGAAGGCGTTCGCATCGGGTTCCAGCGCTTTCACCCATAGGTAAAAAGCGCCGTCCGGCTCAACATAGGTATAGCCGTAGTCCTCCAAGGCTTCGGTGAGCGCCGTGCGGTTGCGGGCATAGGCCTCGACATCGCTCGGCTCATCGATGCAATCGATAATCACGCGCTGGAAGAGCGCCGGTGCGCATACAAAACCCAGCGTACGGGCAGCACCCGCAACAGCCGGCATCAGACGCGCAGCCTGCGGATTGGTGTTGGGAACCAAGATCCAACCCACGCGCTCACCAGGCAGCGACAGCGACTTCGAATACGAGTAGCACACCACGGTGTTCTCGTAGATCGAGGGCACCCAAGGCACCTCGGCACCGTACACGATCTCGCGGTACGGCTCATCCGAGATGAGGACAATCGGATTCTCGGGATCGCGCTTGGTGTTGACCTCGCGCAAAACATTGGCCAGTCGCGTCAGCGTGTCGCGCGTATACACGGCACCGGTCGGATTGTTGGGCGAGTCGATAATGACGGCCGCCGTCTTATCGCTGATCGCCTTGAGTACGTTGACCACGCTCAGCTGGAACGTATCTTCATCGGCGAGCGCCTCAACACACGTACAGCCGGCCTTCTCAATCCACACGCGATACTCCGGAAAGTACGGGGCGATAACAATAACCTCGTCGCCCGGATTTGTAACGGCGTTGAGTGTGCAGGTGAGCGAAGCCGCGGCGCCCACCGTCATAAAGACATCCTTGCCCTCATAGCTCGTGCCAAAGCGGCGGTTGAGCGATTCGGCAACGGCTGCTCGACATTGCGGCAGGCCCGGTGCGGGGGTGTAACCGTGCAGCTGGTCACTCGGCAGCTCCAAGGCCTTCTTAATGGACTCCGCCACGGCAGCGGGCGCCGGAACGCTCGGGTTGCCCAGCGAAAAATCGAATACGTTCTCCGCACCGATCTGTGCCTTGCGCTCAAGACCATAGCTAAAGATCTCGCGGATGATGGAGCTTTCCGCACCGCGAGCATACATAGTTTCGTTGATCATCTGTTCCCCTTTCGCATAGGCGCTATTGTACGCTTTAGCCGAGCAAAGTGCCGCAGCAATGCAGATTGAAATTTATCGAAAAGCAATGTTGATTGGGGACAGACTTAAATGCGTGAAAACGCTCATTTAAGTCTGTCCCCAATCAACAGACGGCCCCATATCGCTCAAAAGAAAAAGCCTCCGCAGGTTTCCCCGCGGAGGCTTTTGTTACAAGGGCTATTTGTCGTCGTCGGCGTTGACGGCATGGTCATCGCCAGCGTCATCGGATGCGGCTTCGGCATCCTCCTGCATGGCCGCCTGCGCAAAGGCCGCGGCATCAGCCGCCAGCTCCTCCTCGCTCATGCGAGGCGCGCGCTTTTTGGTCGGCATGCCGGCCGCCTTGGCATTGCGTTCCTCCTTGGCCGCCAGGATATCGCCCTCGCGCTCAAGGTAGGCATCCCACTCGTTGTCGAGCAGGGCGTTCACGGCGTCGCCTTCGACGGTCTCGCGCTCAAGCAGCACCTTCGCCATCAGATCGAGCTGATCGCGACGGGCATCCAAAATCTCGACCGCACGGCGATGGGCTTCGCGCATGATGCGCTGAACCTCGATATCGATGCGGCGCGCCGTCTCCTCGGAGTAATCCTGGTGATCGGCGTAATCGCGACCAAGGAACACCTGATGCTGCGCCTCGCCAAACACTTGCGTGCCCAGCTCCTCGCTCATGCCCAAACGCGTAACCATCTCGCGCGCCATCTTGGTCGCGCGCTCCAGGTCGTTGCTCGCGCCCGACGTGATGTCATCGCACATGAGCTCCTCGGCAACGCGACCGCCCAAGAACACGGCAAGCTCGTCGAGCATCTCGTTCTTGGTCTTGAGGAAGTGATCCTCCTGCGGAAGCTGCAGCGTGTAGCCCAGAGCCTGACCGCGGCTGACAATCGAAATCTTGTGGACCGGATCGGAGTGCTCCAAGATGTGACCCACCAGGGCATGGCCGCTCTCATGGTAGGCAATCGTGGTGCGCTCGGCTTCGGTCATCACACGACCCTTGCGTTGCGGTCCGGCAATCACGCGCTCCATCGACTCCTCGACCTCGTCCATCGAGATCACAGAACGATGACGGCGAGCGGCCAACAGCGCAGACTCGTTGAGCAGGTTCGCCAAATCGGCACCGGTAAAGCCAACGGTCATCTGGGCGAGCTTCTCAAACTTAACGTCCTCGTCCATCGGCTTATTCTCGGCGTGCACGCGCAAGATCTGCTCGCGGCCCTTTACGTCCGGACGGTCGACCGTGACCTGGCGGTCAAAGCGACCGGGGCGCAACAATGCCGGATCCAGGATGTCAGGACGGTTGGTCGCAGCGATCAGGATGACCGACTCGCTCTCCTCAAAACCGTCCATCTCAACCAGCAGCTGGTTGAGCGTCTGCTCGCGCTCGTCGTGACCGCCGCCCAAGCCGGCTCCGCGCTGACGTCCCACGGCATCGATCTCATCAATAAAGATGATCGACGGAGCCTGAGACTTGGCCTCCTTAAAGAGGTCGCGCACGCGGCTGGCGCCAACGCCCACGAACATCTCGACAAAGTCAGAACCCGAGATGCTAAAGAACGGCACGCCCGCCTCGCCGGCAACAGCCTTGGCCAGCAGCGTCTTACCGGTACCCGGAGGGCCCACCAGCAAAACGCCGCGCGGAATCTTGGCACCCAGTTTGCGATAGCGGTCCGGATCGCTTAGGAAGTCGCGAATCTCCTCGAGCTCCTCGACGGCCTCGTCCACGCCGGCAACGTCCTCGAACTTGACCTTGGGACGCGTAGCCTCGTTGGTCTTGGCATTGGTCTTGCCAAACTGCATGTTCCTATTATTGGCGCCCATCATCTGGCGCATAAAGTAGAACATGATGGCGATCAGGGCGATCGTCGGCAGCACGCTCATCGCCAAGTCGCCCCAAAAATCGGGGTCGTTGGTGTTGACGATATACTTGGTGTCGGGGTGCTCCGCCATGAGCTCGGCAAGCGAATCGGAGCCGACATAGGTCGAGGAGAAGCTCTTGAGCTCGCTCGTGTCGCCCTTGTCCTTTTTCGTCTTCCAGTAATGACCCGCCACGCTTCCGTCTTGAACCGTATAGGTCAAATCTTCGACGCGATCCTGCTTGATGGCGCTGACCATCTCGCTCGTCGCGAGCTTAACGGTATTGCTGGAGCTGGCAAAGCCGGAGCCCATATTAAAGAAGGCATAGCCCAGAAGCGCGCAAGCCAAAAGAAAATACAGCCAGCCCGTACGCGTGGGCTTCTTGCCTCCGGGCATCCCCGGGATCTTAGGCTCCCGGGGAGTCTGGGAATTGTTATCGTTACGGTCGTCGGGCATCTTACGAATAAACCTCCGGTTTCAAAATGCCCAGATACGGAAGGTTACGATAGCGCTCAGCATAATCGAGGCCGTAGCCCACCACAAAGGCATCGGGGCAATGGGTTCCAACATACTTGGGCGTGATGGCCGAGGTACGGTTCTCAACGTCCTTCCACAGGAAGGCAGCGACTTCCAGCGAGGCGGGCTTGCGGCTCTCGAGGTTCTTCATCAGGTACTTGAGAGTCAGGCCCGAGTCCAGAATGTCCTCGACGATCAGCACGTCGCGACCACGGATGTCGATATCCAGGTCCTTAATGATACGCACGATGCCCGAAGACTTCACACCGTCGCCATAGCTCGAAACAGCCATGAAATCGATGTTGGTCGGCAGCTCGATCTTGCGCATCAGGTCGCCCATAAAGACAACAGCGCCGCGCAGGACCGCGATCAGCACCAGATCCTTACCCGCGTAGTCGCGCGTAATCTCCTCGCCCAGGCGAGAAACGATACCGTCGATATCCTCCTGCGTAAACAGAACCTTCTCGATATCCGGATGTTGAGAAGCCATGACAACCCTTTCTTGTGCTTAATCGCCCACACACCGCCGTATGGACGCGAACTACACATTCTAGCAGCGCACGGGGTATATTTTCCAGCCCGCGCACCATCAGCGCGGGAATACCGTCAACGCCGCACAGAAAAGCTGGTGCGAGAAGCTAATCCGCGTCAACCACGCGAAGCAGATAGGCCACACGCGTCGCCGCCGTGCACTTAAAGCGTTCGTCCGCGCGAACTCCGACGACCCACACCACGGCACCTCCCGGCGCCGTCCTCACCATGGGCACGCCGGCGCGCTCAGAAACGGGAATGCGAGCCTCACCTAGCAAGTCGGACACCTTCTTGCTTCGGCCACTCATCCCTAACGGGCACATCACGTCTCCCGGTGCGGGACCGTCTACCCACAGGCGCGCCAATCGCGCCTCGGCAGGGATCTCGCCACGCGAGCCCGCCAAGATTCGCTCGCTATCGCTGTCGGCAAAACCCAGGGCAGCCGCGTCCACCAAAGCCGTCACTTCTCCGGCAGCCGCAAGCTCACGGGCGCGGCGCACGATGTCGCATCCCGGCTCAACGGCCATCGGCTCTGCGACCAGCACACGTCCCCCGCCCAACGGCAAACGCCCGGGTATGGTAATCCAATCCGCGACCAGGCCCTCACGAGCCGCCGGTGCCTTAAACGCCAGCATGCCAAACTCTACGCGTGCGTCAATCCCCGCCGGACGCGAGACCGAGCCGGCGCCCTCGGCAACGCAGGAAAGAACTCGCTCCACATGTCGCATCTCTGGACGAGCGTCCGGATCGATGCGCTTAATCGCCAGCCGCACGATGCGCCGCGCGATTACCACCTCGGCCGCAGCAAGGCGCCTGGCATCGAGCACCAGCGCGCCCGCCGCCTCTTTGCGCAAACAGCTTCGAAACGCCTGTGCCGACAGCTGGGATAGAAACGCATCTTCGTCACCAAGGATCTCACAGGCGGCGCCAATCGTCTTGCACACGCTCGCATTACGCTGCGCCACCACCGGCATCACCCGATGGCGCACGTAGTTTCGCAGATACGAGACATCCTCATTGCTCTCATCTTCGCGCCACGGCTGTCCATGTACCTGTAGATAGCCCACTAGCTCGCCATGAGTTAAGTCTAGCAAGGGACGCACCACGATATTCCTTCGGCGGGGAATGCTCGAAAGCCCAGCTGGACCCGACCCCTTAATGGCGTTCATCAAAAATGTTTCCGCGCGGTCCGAAGAGGTATGGGCAGTGCAGATGCGCGCCGCCGTTCTCGGCGCCCCCGTCTTGGCGCAAAGCTCGCGTACATACCTTCGCGCCGCGGCATAGCGCACCTCGCGCGCCGCTGCCTCGATATTTCCCGACTCCCCATCAAAATAAGCGTGCTCCACACACAGCGGTAAACCATATTGCGCGCAAAGCCCGCGCACAAAGGCCTCATCGCCGTCGGACGCCTCGCCTCGCAGATGGTGATTTACATGAAGCACATGCAGGCGCTCGCGAGCAATGGGGGCAACGCCGCGTCCATCTTGGATATCCAACTTTGATGTACACGCCATAAGAAGCAGTGCCGTCGAGTCCGCACCGCCTGATACCATGAGTACCACAGGAGCAGCCTGCTGCCTCGTCCGGGTCTCATCGACTGCCCCAGGCGCGGCATGGTGTCCGTAATGCTGTGATACCGTTGGCATTCGCTTCCTCCTCTATTCGTCCGCACCCATTGTATCCTTTGGAATCTTATGTCTCGCCTGCACCTTCATATCCTCGGCAGTGGCTCTAAAGGCAACTGCGCACTCATCGAGGGCCCGCAAGGGCTCATTATGGTCGATGGCGGACTGTCTCGCCGCGAGACGCTCAAACGCATGGCGGAACTCGGCCTTTCGGCAGACGGCGTGTCCGCCCTTGTTGTCACCCATGAGCACAGCGACCACATTAAGGGGCTTGAGGTGTGGTGTAAGCATTGGAATGGACCGGTCTTTTCCAGCAGAGGCACGATCACATCAAAAGAAAGCCTCACACATCTGCCTGTTGAGGAATTCGACCCAGGTGACACCCTCTCTATTGCCGGAGTCCGCATTCAAACGTATTCGACATCCCACGACGTCGTCAACCCCGTCGGCTACCGGTTTGATGCTCAGGGTGATTCGATTGGCTTTGCCACCGACACAGGCGAGTTGGCGAAGCATGCCATCGATACGCTCAAGGACTGTCGCATTCTCGCTCTCGAAAGCATTCTCGATGTAGCAATGTTGCGTCAAGGAGACTATCCTCGCTTTCTTCAGGAACGCATCCTGTCTGCAAAAGGACATCTCTCCAACGATCAGGCCGCCGATGCCGCACGCGCGCTGGTAACCGATCGCACCGAACAGCTCATCGCGATGCACATTAGCCAAGACAACAATCGCCCAAGCCTTACCGTCAAAAGCTATGCAAGCTCCCTCGGCGCAACACTTGACAACGAGCTTGGCAGCACTGCCACCCGCGTTGAGGGACCGCATAAACTCACGATACGACCAGCAGGGCAATATCGGCCCATGACCATTCAGTAGGCCAGCCCAAATAGAAAAGGGGGCCGGGAATCACTTCCCAGCCCCCTTAACGCAGGCACCGATGCTAATAGCCGATAGCGTTAGTCGATGGAAATCTTCGTAACGTTCTTCTTCTCGACAATCTTAGGAACCGTAACGGTAAGGATGCCGTCAGCGTACTTTGCAGAAAGGCCCTCGCTCGAAGCATCCTTCAGGTACACACCGCGCGTCGCGCTGTACGAGCTGAACTCCTTCTGCAGGAAGTTCTTACCCTCGTTCTCCTCGTCTTCCTCGACATTCACGCTAATGGACAGGCGGCCCTCGTTAAGCTCGACATCGATATCGTCCTTGGCGACGCCGGTCAGATAAGCCTTGACCTCATAGCCATCGCCCTTATCCTCAACGTCAACGGGGAACGCCTTAGAGGCAATCGAGCTGTTCGCTAGGTCGCTCATATCATCAAAGAGATCAAACAACGAGCTAGCAGAGGGACGAACACCAAAAACCGAACGATAAGGAACCATGCTTGCCATGACTACCACTCCTTTAAGGGACTGCCGAGCCATCTTCTAGGTGGCAGGGACTTCTTTTGACGCTCTAATATATGCCCATCCATTTCTTATATATACATTTTGATATAAAGTTTTTTAAGTCTCTTTCTATAAGCATATCTAAGTCTGGTCGACTAAGGTTTTAACGAAGCTAAGGTTCTTTGAACCGTGCTTAAATACCATATACGCGGCCTGTCAAAACGAAGCGGAGGGCTTACAATGAGCGCATACACGTTGTTAATGACAACCTAAGGGCATCATGGACGATCAGACCTCCGACAATTCGTTTGAGTCGCTGCAGAACGATAGTTCTGCCTATTCACAGCCCATACGCTACCATCGTCCCCATATTTCCCAAGAGCCCATTAACGATGCAGAGCCTGAGTATGTAACTCGCAATCGATATCAAACCCTAGAAGAATCTCAATCAGCGCGCAGACACATGGGTGTCGCCTCGAGCGATCCGGTGTATCTAAAAGATGCCCCCTTATCCAAAAACAGCGCAAGCAGCCAGGAGCAGACACAAACACCCACAAAGCAACATCGTAGAGGGCCCCGTCCCAAGCAAACTCTAACGCATTCCGCCCGCTATCTCGAGACGCCTAAGCAGGGGAAATCGATATTTACATCGTCAAACAGACGGCGCAGACAGCACCGTCTTCAAATTGCGCTCTTGATCATTGCCATCGTGGCAATCGCGCTGGTCATTCATTTTGTTTTCTTCAAATAGAAAAGGCTATTAAGCCATAGAGGCGTTTAGCTCATATCGATCAAACGCAAAAAAGAGGGAGGCCGCGAGGCCTCCCCCTTCTCAATTCGATGCGACGGCTCGGTGCCGTCCACCGGTCAGCGGCGCCCTGGCCTCCCACGGGCTGACCCCGCAGTACTCTCGGCGCGATGGGGCTTAGCTTCCGGGTTCGGAACGGGACCGGGCGTGCCCCCCATGCTCTGGCCGCTGACCGGTGGGCGGCGCCCACCGTTACGGTGATCCGGTATCGCGTACACGTGCCCTGGGGGCCGCATGGCGTATAGGGGGAGTGACTCGGGGGCATCCTCGTGCCCGGACCGCGCATGAGCGCTTGTCCCGCGGGCCGCGAGGTGCGGTTCCGGAAGAGCTCGGGCGATTAGTGCGGCTCGGCTGAGGACGTCGCCGTCCTTGCACCTGCCGTCTATCGACCAGGTAGTCTACCTGGGCCCTTACCGGAAGGAGAACTAATCCCTGGAACGGCTTCCCGCTTAGATGCCTTCAGCGGTTATCCGCGCCGCACGCGGCTACCCGGCCGTGCCGTTGGTCGACAACCGGTTCACCGGAGGTGCGTCCACCCCGGTCCTCTCGTACTGGGGGCAGCCTCCATCGATTCTCCTGCGCCCACGGAGGATAGGGACCGAACTGTCTCACGACGTTCTGAACCCAGCTCGCGTACCGCTTTAAACGGCGAACAGCCGTACCCTTGGGACCTGCTCCAGCCCCAGGATGCGATGAGCCGACATCGAGGTGCCAAACCTTGCCGTCGATGTGGACTCTTGGGCAAGATCAGCCTGTTATCCCCGGAGTACCTTTTATCCGTTGAGCGACGGCCCACCCACTCGGGGCCGCCGGATCACTAGAGCCTGCTTTCGCACCTGCTCGGCTTGTGGGCCTCGCAGTCAAGCCCGCTTGTACTCTTGCATTCAAAAGGACGGTTGCCGACCGTCCCGAGCGGACCTTCGCGCGCCTCCGTTACCCTTTAGGAGGCGACCGCCCCAGTCAAACTGCCCGCCTGGCACGGTCCCCGAGCCGGTTGACGGCCTCGGGTTAGGACGCCGGTCGCGCGAGGGCAGTATTCCAAGGGCGGCTCCCCGGGGGCTGGCGCCTCCGGATCGATGCCTCCTGCCTATCCTCTACACGCGGGACCAGCGGCCAATGCCAAGCTGCAGTGAAGGTTCACGGGGTCTTTCCGTCCTTCCGCGGGTAAGTCGCATCTTCACGACCAGTGCAATTTCACCGGGTCCATGGTCGAGACAGCGCCCAAGTCGTTGCGCCTTTCGTGCAGGTCGGAACTTACCCGACAAGGAATTTCGCTACCTTAGGACCGTTATAGTTACGGCCGCCGTTTACCGGGGCTTGGCTTCGGGGCTTCGCGCGATGCGCTAACTCCTCCGCGTGACCTTCCGGCACCGGGCAGGCGTCAGACCCTATACGTCGCCTTGCGGCTTCTGCAGAGTCCTGTGTTTTTGGTAAACAGTCGCTTGGGCCTCTCCACTGCGGCCCGCCTCCGCTCCCGGAGCAAGTCCGTTCACGTACGCGCGGGCACCCCTTCTCCCGAAGTTACGGGGCCATTGTGCCGAGTTCCTTGACCATGGTTGACCCGATCGCCTCGGTATGTTCTACCCACCCACCTGTGTCGGTTTGCGGTACGGGCGCGCACGCGCCTGCCTAGGGGTTTTTCTAGGGACCTCGGGCTCACTCGCTTCGCTTAAGTGCTTCGTCCGGAGCCTCGCCCTTCTGCGGACCGGATTTCCCTGGTCCGCGGGCCGCGCTCCATCACGGGGACGTCCAGAACCCCGCCGAGCCACCCCCATCCGTCGCCCCGTCGGTCGTAGCGCCGCGTGCGCGGTGCAGGAATGTCTGCCTGCTGCGCGTCGGCTACGCCTCCCGGCCTCGCCTTAGCCCCCGACTGACCCTGGGAGGATTAGCCTTGCCCAGGAAACCTCGGGTTCACGGCGGACGAGTTACTCTCTCGTCTCTCGCTACTCATGCCAGCATTCTCACTCCCATGCGCTCCACCGTCGGTCGCCCTCCGGCTTCGCCGCCCATGGGAAGCTCCCCTACCGATTCTGTAAATCAAAATCCCGCCGCTTCGGTGTCCAGCTTAGCCCCGTGTATTGTCGGCGCATGTCCACTCGACCAGTGAGCTGTTACGCACTCTTTGAATGGATGGCTGCTTCTAAGCCAACATCCTGGTTGTCTGGGCGGACGCACATCCTTTGCCACTCGGCTGGAACTTGGGGACCTTAGCGGGCGGTCCGGGCTGTTTCCCTCTCGAGCACACAGCTTAGCCCACATGCTCTGACTGCCGCGCTCTGGGCCGCCGGCATTCGGAGTTCGGTTGGATTCGGTAGGCGGCGAAGCCCCCTCGTCCATCCGGTGCTCTACCTCCGGCGGTGAACGCGCGACGCTAGCCCTAAAGCTATTTCGGGGAGAACGAGATATCTCCGGGTTTGATTGGCCTTTCACCCCTATCCGCAGGTCATCGCCGCCGTTTTCAACCGACGTGCGTTCGGCCCTCCACGGGGTCTTACCCCCGCTTCAGCCTGCCCACGGATAGCTCACCCGGCTTCGCGTCCGCGGCGCGGGACTCAAGTCGCCCTGTTAAGGCTCGCTTTCGCTCCGGCTCCCTTTCGGTTAACCTCGCCCCGCGCCAGCGACTCGCTGGCTCATTCTACAAAAGGCACGCCGTCACACCATAAAGGTGCTCCGACTGCTCGTGGGCGCACGGTTTCAGGTACTGTTTCACTCCCCTCCCGGGGTGCTTTTCACCTTTCCCTCACGGTACTGGTGCGCTATCGGTCACAGGGTAGTACTCAGGCTTGGATGGTGGTCCACCCAGGTTCGGACCGGGTTTCACGTGCCCGGCCCTACTCAGGGACCGCGTCGCGCCGTCCGGTCTGGGTTCGCGTACGGGGCTGTCACCCGCTGCGGCCGGCCCTCCCATGCCGTTCCGCTCCCCAGCCGGACCTGCGCCCGGGGGCGGCAGCCCCCGGATGCGCGGCCCTGCAACCCCGTCGGCGGAACCCCTGCCGGGTACGCCCGCTCGACGGTTTGGCCATCGGTCCCCTTTCGCTCGCCGCTACTCGGGGAGTCTCGAGATTGATTTCCTCTCCTCCGGGTACTTAGATGTTTCAGTTCCCCGGGTTGTCCTCCCCCCGCCTATGCGTTCAGCGGGGGGATATGCACACTGCTGTGCATGGGTTCGCCCATTCGGAGACCCCCGGGTCGAAGGATGTGTGCTCCTCGCCGGGGATTATCGCAGCTTGCCGCGTCCTTCATCGGCTCCCTGTGCCAAGGCATCCGCCGTGCGCCCGTGGTATCTTGCGGGACCGCTCACGGGCCCGCGGGATATCCACGTGTCGCTAAAATTAATTAATCGATATCATGAATAGCGCTCGTATGTCGCAATTCGGGTATCTCATACCGCGGCACAGTGTATCCACTGTGCTCGCGATCAGATGCTCCTCACTCATATATAAGTGAATTCTTCTTGTTTGGATCGGATGAATGATTGCTATCATTCTTACGTTTTAATCGCAGAAAAGAATCGAGTCTGGAAGAGAAACTCTTCCATCTCTCTCCTATCGCTATGCGGCTCTCAAGGTACGCGGGTGCGACCCCGGGGACCGGGTGCTGCGGGGAATCATCCAGGCGGGACATCTACCGGACGGGCTCCTGCCCTCTATTCGAGTTAAGTTGATCTCTCTAGAAGATTTATCTCCCTAGAAAGGAGGTGATCCAGCCGCACCTTCCGGTACGGCTACCTTGTTACGACTTCACCCCCCTCACCCTCC